>JAYVSE010000251.1:0-5152 GCA_043775635.1 Planctomycetaceae bacterium
CCCTGGCATAAAACTCTCCGGCTGAAGATGGTGAAAGCCGGTATCTTGGCCAATTAACCCGTTTCAAGCAAACCCAATTCGTTCTCGGACCACTAGCGAGATTGCCTTTTGAGGATGAGTTCAATCGGACGGAAGAGGTCATCGCTAAGTTTGGATCGTTGAAGCGAGCCGTTAAGTTAATCCGCAAAGTCACGGGCACTGATCCATGGGACTCGCTCAGGCAGAGTCGTATTGATGATCTTCGCGTGTACTTGGCACTGGCTCGATTCCCGAAGCGCCCGTCCCATTCGCAACTGCCGATTGGATGCAACGTGATATCAAGGAGTTTTTTGGAGGTTACAAGAGTGCCTGTGACTCGGCCGACACAATACTGTTTGAGTCGGGCCGCAATCAAACATCAAGCGGCAGGTCGGCTAGTTCGATCGTGTCTTGCGCTGCGCGACGGATCGTCAACACGTGGACTTCGGTTGGCTTGATGGTGTGGACGGCTCGGTAGCTTCGCCGCTTGCCCATGCCAACGAGCAATTGATAAAGCGGATAGGAGAACAGTCCATTCTCAGGTGCGTAACCAAATCGTTCAGGATTCAGTACGAGGTCTCGCAGTTGCAATTGGTCCGACGATCACTTGAAATGTCACGATCGGCTTTGCAGCGATCGGCGGATGTCGTTCATCGCTTCACTCAGCGGCTGCCCTTTTCCGGATTCCATCTGCGAGATACCTTGCCGGATCGCGTCAAGGTCTTCAAGCCGATAATACTCATCCTCTGATATCAACACGTAGCGTTGCTGAGTAGAAGGATCGACGGCGGCAAGTCTCGCGTTAGGCGATGCTGCGAGTGCGACGGATTGGTCATGCGACAATTGATTTTCCATGCAAGCATTTTAAGGCAAGGCCAGTCCAGATTCAAGACTTGGTGAACAACGCAGGAAAACACGAATCATATTGGCGCGGGCCAAGCACATGAAGCGTTCACCCGTCGACAAGGACTATCTTCTCAAGCAACCTTTCGATCCAAACATTTCGATGATCAAAATCCTTGCCCCAGACAGCGTCATTGCCCATCAAGTCGCAGCGTCTGACGGTCCGATTGTAAACGTGAGCAACGGCAATATCTGCCGAATCAAACACCTCGGCAGGAGCCAAGCGAACCATAACGTCCCTTCCTATTTTTGGACCAAGCAATGCAAAAAACTCAACGCCATCGTCACTACCGCCAAAAGCGAAGTAGTCAACCCCCGACAAAATGCTCTGTCCGCTAGCTTTGTTGAGTCACGCCTAAGACACAAGGCTTGCTCGCGTGAAAATAATTTAAAATTCAAGAACGCGAAGGGTTATGTTCTTAAACGCTGCGCAGAGGCGGCGATTCACGTTCGCCAGAACACAAAAACGCCGTGGACAACGCCAATCGTGCCGGACACCTTTTCCTCGACCGACACTCATGTGCGACCAGCGGCAATGACGAAGTCTATCTGACTTCTTTTTTGAATCTGCCTTGCCTGTAAACCTGTTGCGGTATTAACAATTAACGCGACTCCGCAATCGGTGCTTTTTCGATAGTTTTCGGTGGATATGCACTCCAATGGCTCAAATACCGAGTCAACTTAACCATGGGAAAGTTTTTAACCATTTGGACTCATTCAATGATTACCCGGTCTCTGCTTTTAATTGCACCTTTCGCTTTTTGGTCACCTGCCTCTGCCCAGGACGTTGTTCATACACACTACTTAGTGCAGCCTCAGCCAATCGCCACAAATGAGAGCGATGAAATCATGTTAGTGGCGGATCGTGGTCAGGTTCAATTTCAGCGCCGCGATTTACGTTTTGATGCCTGGATGAATGGGGTCATGGACAAAGGGCTTCAGTCCGTGGGAATTCCTACAGAATCAAAGGCACCTGAAGTTCCCAAACAATACAAGTACAAGCGAGGGCAAGGCTGGGTCATTGCCAATCCAAACGCGCAACAGCAGATGAATTCATATCAGTCCGAAGTGAATCGCAAGCTTGGATTGCCTTCAACGAATGCCAAAAACAACGCTGCACCAGTGCAGAGCAGCCACAATCCAAAAACCGCTAATTACAAGCTCGTCGTAGCTCCGCCAGATATGGTGGCAAAACACGCGATAGGCGATTTGCAAAAACAAAACTACGAAACCGTCGCCAAGAATGTTCCTCGTGATTTTTTGTTGAAGCAGTCACTCGCTGGCTTATTGACGAAACCGGAGTCACTGCAAAAAATCATGGATAATCATCACCATTATCAACTGTTGGAAGCCGGTCCCGCGATGGCGATTGACGTTCATTTTAAAACACTGTTTGAATCGATCGACCCTGCCAGTATCCACTATCTCAACGCAAATCGCACAGGTGATGGCAATGTGATATCGACGTTCTCCTACGTTCACCTCAACCAGCGAGCGACCGGTACTATCCGAATGAAGCCACTGGTGATTCAAACCGGTGGACAGGCGGTTTGGCGGATCATCGACGTGTCGCTACCGTCAAAGCATCTATCGCTCCACGACCTCGTTCAGTACCGGATCATCGAACAATTGCCTCAACTCCCTGAGTTTGCCGCTCATGTTCCTGAAGGTCGATTGTCGCAAGCAGGTGAAGTGACGAAAGTCCTTCATCTAGAGTCGTGCGATACAACCACGTTCTTAGACGTTTGGGATACGCTCAATGATGAGACCAAGCAGTGGCCGCTTGCGCAATTTCTCTGGATGCGATCAGAGTTATCGCAGGATCACGGCAGTCAATCACTTGTTGCACAAGACTTGGTTGGAGATCAAAACAGCCACGGCCTTCGTTCTGACTCGTTCAAATGGTTGCAAGTGGCAAACTCTGGAAAAGTTACCCTTCGATAGACATCTCATAACCCGCCAATCAACGCTACCACCTCAATGGACTGACGATTGGATAGTCCGTCGAAAACAGTCGAGCATGCGAAAACCGTATCACCAATTATTGCTACTGCGGCTGCGGAAGCCCTGTTGCTTGAGGTGCGGTATCGTTTAGAAAACGTTCAACCCAACAAGGAGTCCCGTAATCTCATCTGCGCCACAGAGGAAAGCAAGCCGGACAGATCGCTGCACCGTATGCAGCACCTGAACATCAGCAGGGTCAACACAGGTTTTACGAGCTAAACGAGGCACCTCGCTAGCTTTACCTGCTCAAGCTCTATTGTCAGCTTTTCATTTTCCTCGAAGACACGGCGATTTCATTCTTTCTCGGCGTCGATCGTGCCGTCAAGCAGCTGCAAATAAAGCCGGTTCTCGTTTCCGATCAAGACCAACGACGCGATCGCCGCACCACCGACGTGCAGACAGTGGCCGACGTTGGGGCAGGGATTGTCTTTGCGAGAGTAAAACTGATAGGACACCTATTGTGGCCGGCGGAGCGCAAAGAATCCATTGATGATGGGGCGATCTCCCGACTTGCTTTTCATTAAATGGCGAACGAAGTTCATATCGTCAATGTCAGTCGTAAAATAGGTTTCTGGATGGCCGTAGGGGGACTTGAGCAGGGCTTGCATCGAAAATGATTTCGCATAATCAAATTTAAGTTCGAGCGACTCAAGTTGCATCCCCTGAATCATCCTCCATGCCGCCGCAATCATTTCGGAAGATTTTAGTGACACGAGTGCCTCCAAGAATGCATCGAGCTTGTATGGATTGGACGTCCCCAAAGCATGAAGGTCAGCTAACGACGGGGCACTCTCGCCCATTCCACGAGTTGCCATGAATTCCTTGAGTGCGGTCAGCTTTCCGGCGTAGTGCGAACCAGCCTCACTGGATGGAGAAAAAACACGAATAGCCCATTCAAAGCGTCGTGCTTGTAATAGGTCGGCGACGTCCGCTGAATCAGTCATGCTGCAAACTCCTGACGACCGAGAAACAGATCTCGTGACAAACCCTGTGCAGCTCCGATGACATTATTGTTGACGGTTGCTAAAGGGTCGTCGACCACGACGGTCACTTGCCGAGCCTGTAGAAGGATATGGAACATCGTGTTCGCGTTCGCATCGCAGGCGCCTTCGTCGTCCCACAATTGCTTCATCGCGGAATTTTCATAGACGAAAAACTCGTGCGGAATCGTCTGAAAACCTGGGATGACTAATTCGATACTTTCTCCGGTATCTGCGTCCTCGATCACCATGTCGTTCCACTCGAATCGAATCAACCTCAAAAGTTGTTCGGCGATTTCGGATGGCGATGGCGTGCGAATGATGATGTCGTTACCGCTAATCACAGGCATTTTCCTTCATCTGATCGACCGTGTTCGCGCTGTTGGTTATTTATGACTTTGTAATCGGTGGGCGAGTACCATACATAATCCCCGCGACCGCCTGGTAGTTGAAGTAGACCGTCGGCACGCTGAAAGCAGAAAACGAATTCAATCTTTCGCCGTGGGATTCGTAGCCTCTTCGCAAGGTTTGCTGTGTTCGGTTGCAATGTCGTGAAGTATGCTCCAAACGGATGGTCGCTTGGCGGTTGGTGCGCACGAAACAGCCAAGCCACTTGAGAGCGGATGGCGTTCCAGCCTTCTTGGTCGGTAAAGTGCAGCATCTTATTTTGTTGATCGGCTCGCGGGAGTACACCTCTATTTTACGCTGCGCTCACCCTGTCGTCAGCTAGTCGCTTTTCGCGAGGATTTGGCCATTTTTGCATTACGTGGCATTTATCCGTGTGCTGGACGAGGGGCTGCGAAAGTACCCCGTTGAGTTGTTGCGATTCACCCTGATGCCTAAGCGTTGGCATTTGGTGCTTCGCCCCGTTAAAGACGGTCAGATGGGACAATTGCTTCGTTGGGTAAGAAAAAAGAGGGAAAAAAGGGACACGCACAAAATCAAGTTACGTTGAGGCTATTTTCCCACTGCTACAACACTACCTACCCGACTTTTCAATTAGAAATCAAGCCGACTGAACCAAATCGCTTGAGCCAATCGCGCGAATTTCGACGCTTACCTTACCCACCACGCAGCGTTGATCGAAAATCCAATCGCGAGATAAAAATAAACCGGCTGAAAGACGGCTAACCTGCTGCTGAAAGCGCATTGCCGGGGGCTTGTATCCAGCCAACACCACGACGACTCGCTTCCTCGGCAAGATGCTCTGCCGTCCCAGCGGCACGCTTAAATACTTTGCCGAACTT
>JAYVSE010000252.1:0-4272 GCA_043775635.1 Planctomycetaceae bacterium
GTAGTGGGATTCGCCAGAATTCCCAACGTTTTAGTGTGCTGAGGAATTCTGGCGAATCCCACTACGATCAAATCCCAGCATTGAAGCGGGGCATTGTAAAGAAATACATTCGCTTGCGCTCTTGCGCTTCGGGCTTTTATCAATCACTTGCAAGTTCAACCTAACTCTAAGGTCCAACCTATGAATCTCATTCGCCGTGTATCGCTCGCGATCGTGTTCCTCGGATTCATCACTCAATCCTCCAGCGCCGCGGAAAGCATCTGGATCGAAGCCGAACACATGCTTGGCCTCAAAGGCTTCTGCTGGCCGATGGGCAAGCCAGAGATGAAAAAGACTGCCGGCAACTGGGGCGTATCTGGGCCGGGTTGGGCGGCCGAATGGAACCAAGGTGGCGAGAGCGGCTTTTTGTCCATCGCTACCGCTGGCGACGACGATAAGGCCGTGGTCACCAAGACCGTTGATGTGCCGGTCGCTGGTCAGTACACGGTATGGGTGCGCTACGGCGACTGGCGCGAGAAGCAGGAACGCTTCCAGTTGCAGATCGAGCAAGACGGCGCGGCTCCTTGGACAGGCGATTACGGCGCGCAGGCTGTCGTCGAAGAAGACAACGAGATGAAGCTTTACTGGGGCTGGGCCTTCGCCTGGGATGGCCGGTCGGCACCACTGAAGAAAGGGGCGGCCAAGATTACGCTCAAGACCACCCTCAAAGATCCCGAGCCGCGACAGGTCGACGTGATCGTGCTGACGACCGACCAGAATTATCGTCCGAAGATCAAAAGCCGTCCGGAAAATCCAACGTGGGCTCTGCTCGCCAGCTTTCGTTCTGGACTGCCGAGCGATCTGGAGCCGCTCGCTCGCCGCCAGCCAAGCTTTGAACTGCCGGCCGCGTGGCGGCTGCGTACGTTTCGAGATAAGGGCTTCTTGTACCTTTGGAACACCAGCCACACCGCCGCCGCCGAGACTTGGCTCAGCGACAAACCGGACCGCGTGAAGGTTCCGTATAACATCGCCGATCAGGACGTGCGTGAAGAGTTCGAAAAGAAGTATGCAGGGCAGGACAATGTACCGATCTTTTCCGATCCCCGCGTGACGCCGACGTTCCACGGCGCCGGGGCCGGCATCTTCGCGACCGACCCGACTACAGGTGAAGTGCTCGACCAAGGTCAGCGTTTCGCACGTTGGCTCGACGCCAATCCGGATCGTGCGTGGGGCATGATGATGAACTATCACCCTGACACGCCGATGGGCGAGAAAGGGCAGCAGCTTTTTGCAAAATACCGCGACCGCTATGTCGGCTCGGTCGCTGGCGAAAGCCTCGGCTACTTTTATCCTGACCCGAACGCCATGCAAGCAGCCACAGCCGGCGCACAAACGCGACGGCAACTGGTCGAAGCATTCACTCCGCTCACGCTGGCCACGAACCAACAGAAGTACCGCACCGTTTACGGCAAAGATCTCGACGCAAACCCGTATCAGGATGTAATCTCGTGCCTCTCAGTCGGCAACATCACGTTCGCGCCGCTTTGCTTTGACTGGGGAGCCAAGACCGTGGGCTATGAGTCATCGGCCGCGACGGCCTCGGTGCTTAGCATGCGCTGGGCATTCATGCGCGGCGGCGCGCGGCAGCACAACGCCCTCACCGCCACCTATCGCAGTTGCAACTTCGGCGATTCCTCGACCATCTTCAGCAACAGCAGCAGCTTCCATTCGCCGCAAAACATCTTGGACAACTACTACTCGGTGTTCTCTGGCGCTGGCATGACCTGGTACAAGATGGACATCTGGTATCAGTACATGGCCGGCTCGTCGATGTTCTATCACGAGCAAGGCTTTGATGAGTTCTGGCGTCCAGGCGGCACCACGGCCGCCGGCATTCACGAGGTGCAACTCTCACCCAAGGGCAAGCTCGTCGATCGCTTCCTGCGCGTCACGGCCGCCGCACCAGATCGCGGGCATCCCTTCACGCCGATCGCGTTTCTGGTCGATTACGCGCACGGCTGGGAACCAGCTCCATTCTGGCCGAACTCGTTCAAGAACTGGCAGAGCAACCCTGACAAGTTCTTGCGCGGCGACCACGAGAAGATGCTCGAGGAATACTTTTGGACGGCCTTTCATCCCATTGGCCCTGAAAGCGAGAAGCCGCTGACCGCCACGAACGAGGTTTACCTGCCTGGCGTGTTCGGCGACATCTTTGACGTGATTTTCGCGTGCCCTCAGGCGGAAAAGTGGAAGACCATCGACACCTACCCCGTCGTGATCGTAGCGGGCGACATCGAGCTGACTGGCGCAGAAGGACAGCGGCTCTCGGCCTACGTTAATGCCGGCGGTACGCTCCTCATCGCCGACACTCATCTCACCGGACCTGGCGTGCAACATCTGGCTCTTCCCACCGTTGGCGAGCCTGCGGAAGAGGAAGGCTACTTGTGGCTTAACGACAAGACGAAGCACGAGTCGCAGCGGTATCAGTATCGACCGATCACAGCCAAAGGCCGCGCGCTGGCCAAAACTGCAGACGGCAAGACGTTTTGCGCAGCGTTCGATCGCGGCCAGGGCCGATTGATTTATTTTTCGGTTCCGCGAGGCCTGAGCATTACGCGGCAAGCCTTGCCGGTGCTGCCGCGGCTAATTGCCCATCTACGCCAAGGGCTGATGCCGGTCGAAGTGCAAGGGGATGTCGAGTGGTCATTGAACCGCACCGACGCGGGAAGCTGGCTCGTCACGCTGATGAATCCCGCCGGTCAGCTCAAGCCGCAGCAGGGAATCTTGCCCACCGATTTTCGAGAGAACCGGGACGTAAAGATACTGTCCACGAGCCCAATCACCGCCGCGCACGATCGGCTGCTACCGGACGAGAAGCTGAGCGTGCAGGACGATAAGGCCGTGGAACTAGTAGTGCCGGCCGGTGGTGTGCGCATTATCGAGTTGAAATGAGGACGCCCCCTTCAAACCGAACTAGCACTGAAACACGTAATCCCCTGATCACTAAATGAAAAGAATCACCCGAAATCCATTCTGAGAATGGCGTATTAAGTGTTGTCGGACAGATCAACAGCACACGTCACGGAGGGATTTCAAGTCAGCCGTTCACAGAGTGCAAAGCGGCAGAAGTAGGCGCGGATGCGTCGCATGGAAAATGCTCGAAAGAAAATAGAAACTGACTGAAAGTCAGTTCACAATCGCATCAAACACAAAGAGCTGGCGAAGATGCCAGGCGAGATCAGAATCAAAGACTCAGAAGACGTAACGGAGCGGTTTCTATTGCTAAGTTATTCACCTGACGGCAGTTCAGCGTTGAGGATATTTTTCACTCCGATCTGTGTTGTCTGTGCCAATACGTTGGGGCTGGCGGAACGTCCGATCTGAATTGTTCCGACTATTCGAGGAAGGGCGAGGTCAGGACATCCCGGAAACCAAGCTGACGATTTGGGCGGCATTCGATGCCGTGACGGAGTTCGTGGACCATCACCGTTCAACTCGCGGTAAAACTGATCGAGAACGAGCATCGAGCCGTTTGGAACCGCCTTGGTTCGGAAGTGGCGCTTCGCTGAAGGCGAGGGCTTGGGACGAAGCATTGGATTTGGCAGTTTGAACTGGCCCACGGTTGTCGCGAGGTTCGGGTAAGTTGGAGCCACCAACTTTCCTGGATCTAGTTTGAAGAATAAACAAACAGCCGGTCGACTGATCGCTATCGGCGACATTCATGGGCATAACCTTGCCCTTCGCGGCTCGCTCAGCAGAATCCAGCCTTCGCATGAAGACGTCATCGTGAAAGCGTGCCGGGATTCTCATGTCACAGAGTCATTCGCTTTCACACACGCGAACTTTTGTCGATTTACACCGTTCGCTTATCAATTGTCCTCGATTCTGCGTTGGACTGGGATCGACGAGATGGAAATCTGTAGTCACGAAAGCGGTATGATTGCCGTCGTGGGACATTCCGCAGGGGAAGATATCCGAGACTTGGGAACCTGCGTTTGTATCGACACGGGTTGTGGCTTCGGTGGGCTGTTAAGCGCCTACATGCCCGCGACGAAAGATCGCTGGCAGGTCACAGAGGTCGGGCAGAGCATTTGATCTGGGCTTACCAGCAGTCTGCTTATCCGAGCCAAATTCCCTTCGTCTGATCAAAATGGTTATACCGGCATCTCAATTTTTAGGCTCTTCCGCAGAATCTGTGGGTGCAAACCTGCTTAAAACCGATTTTGCATCGGCAAATCAAAGCGTTTTTGAACGAAAACATATAGGTTGGAAGTCACCTTCAGTTTAAAGATG
>JAYVSE010000253.1:0-9565 GCA_043775635.1 Planctomycetaceae bacterium
GGGATCGAAAAGGCGGCTAAAGCCTGGACACCAGCGCGGCCAAGCGAACCATCACGTCTCCTCCTACGTTCTGACCATGAACGGAAAACCAGGGCTTAAAATCCGTTAGAGTCAGGAATGCTACATCCGTACACTGGTGCCTTTGGTCAACGCCATGAACGCCGATTCTAGGTCGAGTTCTTCTTCTGAGAAGCGGCGCAAATTGACACCATTTTCAATCAGTCGGCGGGGTAAATCGCTGTAGTCGGTGACCTCGCGCCGTAGGATCACGCGAATCGATGCATCTCCTGCTTCAATCGATTGGACCTTTTCGTGTCCCTGAAGCAGCAAAGCAACTCGTTCCAGTTGGTCAACTGTTGATGGTTCTACCACCAACACCGTATGTTCGCGGACCTGTTTCAGGACCTCGGTTACGGTCGCGTTTACCTTCAGCTCGCCACGATCGATGATGCCAACTTTGTTACAGATATCCGCAAGCTCGGGCAGAATATGGCTGCTGACGATGATGGTTTTACCCATTTGCCCGAGACGACGAAGCAGGTTCCGCATTTCGATTCTTGCTCTTGGATCGAGCCCCGAAAGCGGCTCGTCGAGCAATAGAACTTGGGGGTCGTGAATGAGTGTTCGTGCCAGTCCGAGCCGTTGCGTTTGCCCGCGAGACAATGTGTTCGCATAGGCATCGCGTTTGAATTCGAGATCGACGACGTCAAGCATTTCGTCAACACGTTTGCGACGTGCCTCGCCGTTGATGCGGTATGCGGCAGCGAAGAACTCCAGGTATTCGACAACGGTCATGTCATCGTAAACACCGAAGAAGTCTGGCATATAACCGACGAGGCGGCGAATCTCTTTGGGTTTTGTATGAACCGAATATCCGCACACATAAGCTTCGCCCCAGCTTGGAGATAGCAGTGTCGAGATGATTCTCATTGTCGTCGTTTTGCCGGCACCATTAGGGCCGATGAAGCCGAACAAGTCTCCTTCAAGCAAGTCCAGCTCAATGCTGCGGATCGCAAAAATATCGCCATACTTCTTGGTCAGGTCAATCGTTTTGATCACGCGGGAGCCTTTTGATGATAAATCACAAACAAATTCGTTGTCACTCGCCAGCCAAACTACGGCGATGTTGAAGCTAATCGCGGAGGAGAAACACTAAGCATGACCCGGACGGCTGAGGCGCTAGCACGTTGGACAGGCAGATCAATTTCCAGCGCCGGATGTTCAAGCTGGCCATATAAAATTGCCGTTCGGTTGTTCAGCATATAACTGAGATCCAGATCTATCAACGGACGATTTTGTAGACCAGTATAATCACGCCCTCCGGCTACAGAATCGAACATTAAGATCTCAGCTAGCCTTGGCAGATCTTTGTACATTTCTATGTTCCAAGGTTCGGCGCGAGAGGAGTTTTCTAGTGCCTCACGACGGGAAAGCAGCCAACGAAAGTTTTTCTGTCGTAACGTTTCGATGTCCTCAATCGTTTCGCCAGCGCGAAATCGTGTCGGCAATAAATAGACCCACTCGCCAAACACCATCGCCCCATTGAGCAAATCGACCGTCAAGGGATTCGTTAGGCTTCCTTCAAGCAGTTCGCTGCCACGCCGTCTAGCAAGTTTTGACTGCCCCAACAATTTTGGTTCAAAGTTCCACCGGGTCGCGATTCCCTTGCTGCCACCAGGTGACAATGGAATGTTCGAAACGTGGCTCGAAAGTTCATGCTCGTCATTCAATGTCAATTGCACTTGATAATCAGGCATCCGCTTATCTTCGCCGGCAATCGAAATGCCTCCAAAAGTGGTGCCTGGGTAACCGAACGGTGCCGAGACGATACTATGGGAATTTGACGAAGCTACTAGCGCCGCAGCCAAGTAAGCAGGATAGTCTGACTTGGCGGCATCCAGCGATGAGAGGTGTGACCATGACCAGCCTCGCCCCAACGGTACTTTGTTGGTGGTATCGACATCGAGAATCTCAATACGGTTGATCCATACACTCGCTGCTTGAACCGATTCGCTTGTCGTTGGGCCACCGACCATGATCAATAGCAAGGAGACCAACAAAATCGTCAGCGGAAACGTGACCCAACCCAGCAGCGGCCGTCCCAAGACTCGATTTACCAGCAGGTAGTCAATCGGCCCGATCAATGCGGCAAGCAATATCAAGATCATTGAGATGATCGAATAGGGAATGCGACGTTTGTTTTCGAATCGATCCAGGGAACCGCGGATTTGACCCGCAAAATCATCGTACCCCGTTGACGCTTTGCCACGCGCGTCGCGACGATTGTCATGCTCGGAATCGAACAGTTTGCCAAACAGCCTAGTCACGAGCAACGATCGCTGTGGCCAATCGGCAAACTCGGCTGAATCGAGTGCAATCGCGACGACGGTCGCGCGACCAAAGCCAACGGAATATTCTACTGCAACTCGCGCCGGCTGGCGCACAGAGTTGCGTCCTGCGATCATCGTTTCGCCGCCACGACTGGGCAATTCGGCAGCCTCCAAAACGGGAAGCCGGGCCAGCGACGTTGTGTACGTTTCAATCGCGGAGGGATCGAGTCGAATGGTCGGTAAGTCTGCATTCAGCGATAATAATTTGGCCAGCCAAGGGGCAGCGTTAAAGATCGCCGTAGAATCTTTCCCCAGTGAAAGCAGCAATCGCCCACCGTGCTGAACCCAAGTTGCAATCGCCTTCGCCTGCTCATGATTCAACTTCGCCAGCAAGTCAATGCTTGACGGGCCAACAATGATGAGGTCGATACCAGACAAACCTAGGGGCTGGTCAGGGACATCGTTCACGCTGCGGACAACGCTGACAGCGACAGACGATTCTCGATTGAGCAAATCGTTCTTACCAATCGTTTCAATCCCGAGCGTGTCACCCAGCGCAACGACCCAGGTCATCTTGGGTTCAATCGACTTGCCAACAAAGCGCCCCTGGTGAACTTTGCGTCCGGTCAAATCCGAAATCACCAGCGGCACACCCATTTGCCCTGGCACCGCATAAATCCACGGAGACGCACTTCGCGGTTGCTCAAAAATGACATTCACACCGTCACCGTCAAGAGTACGAACCAACAATGCGTCGGATTGCGGTTCATGAAGTCGAAGTGCGGTCCACTGTCCAGGCCGGTAAACGCCATCAATGCCGACCTGAATCGCGAGATCGGCTGGCGAGTCCACAGCACCATTTTTCAGCGTTGATTGACCCAGCGCTGAGTCACCCAGCGCCGTAATGTCGCAGGCTGGCCCGATGGCAACCAGCGATAGACCAACGAGCGAACAAGCAGTCAACAGAAATCGCAATGAAACCATGGCGCGAGTTACGGCTTTTCTTCGTTGCGGCATAGACAGACCAATTTATTGCAACCGGGGCAGCCATTTCCGTACTTGGAGACCAACGCTGCCGTCAGATCGATATCGACAACATTCGCGATCGTCACCAACCACGCGACTACGTCCGCAAATTCCTCGGCAAGGTTTTCACGATCATTACCGCGCAAAGCGGTCGCGAGTTCGCCGATTTCTTCCATTAACCACATAAATGTTCCTTCAACGCCACGGGCTGCGTCTTTTTCGAAGTACATCACGCGAATATGTCGCTGTAAATCACTGAGCGACAGGTCTAACGGGGGCGAAGGTTTCATGGACAAAAGGAAGAAGGTAAAGATGAATGAGTGTCCGGTAGAAACCGGCTGGGACCAGATTGTAACCGACCACGCCCAGGTTCCCAGGCTCCAACCTCTTTATACTACCACATCTTGTTAGCGGTGCGGCGCGAGCCGTCCGGTGTTTCGCGGGGTTTTTCGAACCGGCACCGGACGGCTCGCGCCGTTCCGCTACTTAAGTGGTATTTTCAGAGACGCCCGCAGCAACAGGAGTAATCGACGAGGCGGAATCGGACAGCCGTTTGGAGGCGTCGAACAACCAAGGCAACGTTACCCAAAAGGTACTACCATGGCCAAGCTCGCTTTGAAAACCAACTTCGCCGCCCAGTAGCTTCGTCAATTCTTTGACGATCGATAGCCCTAACCCAGTACCAGAGAATTCGCGAGTCAGCCCTTCGCCGTCGAGAACTTTTTTACTTTGGCGAAATTTTTCGAAAATTACCGACTGATCCTCTTCAGCGATCCCCACTCCGGTGTCCGCTACGGAGATCGAAAAATAGTCATCGTTGTCAGCGCGATTGACACGAACCGTGATGATGCCGCCTTCGGGTGTAAACTTAATGGCATTGCTCATCAGATTCGTGATCACTTGACCCAGCTTGTTTTGATCTTGAACCGCTGCCGGTAAGTCTGCTTCGAAATCGATAGATAATGAAATATTCTTTTCTTCGGATAGGCTGCGAACCATATCGACTTGGGCGCTGACCAGTTTTGCCACGTCAAACCGCACGGGACGCAGCTCCATTTTGCCCGCTTCAACTTTCGCAAGATCGAGAATATCGTTAATCATTTCAAGTAGCACTCGGCCGCTCTTTTGGATATTGGAGGCATAACGACGCTGCTTGTCCGTTAACGACTCGATCCCCTGCAAGACTTCGGAGAATCCGATAATGCTGTTCAATGGCGTCCGCAACTCATGACTCATATTCGCAAGAAAGTCGCTCTTGAGTCGGTTGGCCTCGTATAGTTGCAAATTCGCTTGCGCAAGTTGGTCGACACGATTGTCAAGTTCCTGATTGACCTCTTGCAATTGATCTTGCGTACCGGTCATGTGCCGAAGCATTCGATTGAATGCATCGGCGAGTTCTCGAAATTCGTCTTCTGTGTCGATCACCGCTCGCTGTGCAGTATCGCCGCGCGTGATTGCATCACTTACGTCTCTGAGGTGCGAAAGGGGATTGAGCACTAAATACCGCACGATCGCATGCAGAATAAACAGCATCGCAGTGATGATCAGCATCGCCATCGCGATCAGGATCGCGCGGATCCAGGCAGTCGTTTCATGCGTATTTTGGTATGGCATGCTGACTCGCACCACACGAAACGGGTATTGCTCAGCGAGCCACGCTGGGTCTTTGTCCGTATCCAGCGAAACGCTGACGCCAACCGGTGCATGACAAGACATTACACATGCCAATTTGCTAAACACAGGCGTGTAATGAATGTATTGATCCTTGATGGGCCCTTTTTCCTCAAAAGCAATTTCGTTCTTGGGACCAAACTGGCTCATCGGAGCGTCCGGGCCGAGGTCTAACGGTCGATCAATGTCGTTTTGGCCCTGAGAAAGCCGGTCGGCTAAATGTTGACGAAATTTAGTTTCGAGCTTTTTGAGTAATTCCAGTTCCTGAGCGTCTTCCGGTAAGGAATCGGCGAGTGGCAAGGATTGATACTCCTTGGAATTCGGTAACGCCAGGACCTTGTACTGGTAGTCCTTGTTGAGCAGGTCATTCGCCAACTCGTCAAGCGTTTCACGCTTTTCTTCATAGACCGCAGGTGCCATGCCACCGCGAAAAATCACATCCGCATGAATCCGCTCAACGGTTGAAAAAGAGTAATCACGTGCAATTTGGCGTGTTTTTTCTTTGACAAGTCGATTTGCCAGCAACTGAACTACCCAAAATGCAATGCACATCAGGACAACCACGACCGACCCGAAATAAATCAAACACTTTCTCTCTAAACTGGCCGACGCAAAGAGATTTTGAAACAACCGCAACATTTGGCGTTTGCTCGAACAATAAATAGCGTAGCGGACCGACCAGCCCGCACCGGCGGACCTTCACCACACAGTGTAAGTAGTTCCGCCAGAATGAAGGAATGCGAGTCCCAGAAACCGCGACAACCTCTACATTTCACCAATATGACGCAAATTGCCAGAATTTCGCTGCTTGCTGAGGCGGATTCCTGCAATTACTCTGGAGGAGTGAATTTTGGACGGTAAACGCGAGCCATCTCGAATGCCGCCACGATCCCTTGTTTCCATCACCCGCCGAGCCGAATAACCCAGATTAAGAAATGAAGCGCATTCTCCCCCGGTACGTTTACTCGACGATCGTCGGATTCGTCATCGTCACGATGAGCGTTAACCCAGCCTCTGGCGGTTGGCTTATCAATCGATTGCGTTGCCGAATGCACGCCAGGCATGCTGTTCAACCCTGCCACCAGCCCGCTCCCTACACGCCCGTGTGCGAACCGGCCATCGTTTCATCCGCTAGTTGTTGTTCAACGGGCAGCGTGGAGATGCCGACCACGGTTCACTCTGACGCAGGTGCAGCATGCGATCCATGCGGCGTTGCTATGCAAATGGATTGCAATGTGCTCCATGAAGGCGGAGTCAGCCTGGGTGAGCATATCATCGATTCTGCACCAATGATTGAAAGCTGGTCAGGCCCCGTGATGGAAGGTTCTTCCGTCGTGATGCCGATGGTTGATGGGCCAAGCAGCTCCGATGTTGTGCCAACAAATCCAACGACTGCAGCCGAACCCAAACCCGTGGTTCAAGCGGAACCAAAAGTTGAACCAAAAGTTGAACCAGTGACGCCTCCGGTTGAGCCTCCACCTGCTGACAATACCGACTTGTTCGGCGAACCTGCCGCTCCTGCGGAGGAAGCTAAACCACCGATGGACGATCTCTTTGGCGAACCTGCAGCTTCCGCGCCGAAGCCAGCCGAGCCAGCCGAGCCAGCCGCACCAGCCGCACCAGCTGATCCTGCTCCCGCAGCACCTGCCGAAGAAGCCATGAACGATCTTTTTGGTGACGCGCCCGCAGCGCCGGCTGATGCAGCACCCGCTGCTGAGAAAGAACCAGCAGATGATTTGTTTGGGGTACCAGCCGATGCAGCACCTGCTGCGGCAAAGGAACCTGCAGATGATTTGTTTGGCGTACCGGCCGATGCAGCACCTGCTGCGGCACCTGCCGCTGATGACATCTTCGGTGCACCTCCCGCAGCCGAGCCAGCCGTTCCCGCCGCCGAGCCTGCGAAAGACGCAGTCGATGATCTGTTCGGTGCCGAACCCACTGCCCCCGCAGATCCCTTTGCAAACTCACGAAACCGTATTTGGATTGACAACACCGGTGACTTCTCTACCGAAGGTCGTTTGATCGAAATTGGAAGCGATTTCATCCGTTTAGCGAAGGCCAACGGTCGAACCTGCACCGTACCGAATTCTCGGCTTTGTCCGGCCGACGTCGCCTACATCACCTCGATTCAAACCGATCGTGACGACATTAAAGTCGCGATGGTTTCAACCAGTCGCTAGACGATGGTCCATTGACGAGAACTCGACTCGCCGATCGATTGGCTTTTGCCGCGATCGGCGAGTTGCATTTCAAAATAGCCCTGAGAACGGAGTTGCCTTTATGTCCTTGCCTGTCCGTCTCATGCATTATGCACCTCGATGGCGTCAGGAATTTGAGCAATCAAAGTCGGTCATTCTTCAATCTTGCGATGGATGTGTCGTCAACGTCCAGCATGTTGGAAGCACCGCGATCCCTGGCATGATCGCTCGCCCGATCATCGATATGGTCGCTATCGTTTCCGATCATGCATCTGTTGACTTAGCTTCCAGGCAAATCGAAGGGCTCTTCTTCCGAATCGTTGATCTGCCAAGTTGGTGTCACGATTCCGTCGTTTTGTCAAAGCCGCGCCACGGTGAATCAACACATGTGGTTTACTTGACGACACTCGATAGTCTTACGCATCGTCGCACATTCGCGATTCGAAATCACTTACGAGCCCAACCGGCACAAGCGGTGGCGTTTGAATCAGCAAAGGTTAGACGCTGGAAAGATGGTGCTGGCGATTCGCACCAATACGATCGCGATAAAGCCATCTTTTTTACGCATTTGGAAGAGCAACTCGGACTCGCGTAAACCACGTACATTGGATATCCCTTCGAATATTCGCTGGGATTGTGATTTTGCGATTAGTTGGCGCAACAATCAGCCGTTTTTTGTGCAAAGATGTTGAGTGTCTTCTGTGTCGCCTTTCGCTCCGCGAAAGAGCGCTCTTTCGCAGAGCGAAAGGCGACACTAAGGTTTTGGTCGTAGGTCGGCGGGGACAATCCCCAATGGCGTGGACTTAAGCAATCTGAGTGAGCCGTAGGCGCTAGCCTGGCCTGTTAAAAATTTGCTATTGTGGGCAAGAAGCCTTTGCGCAGATTTAATTCCAAAATCTCGCCGCGAGCGGGGCTTGTCCCCGTCGGGCCACGATCACAACCAGATGGCGAAGAAGCAATGACGTCGGCCACGGGCGGAGCTTGTCATCCGTCGGGCCATGATCAGAAAATGATTAAGCAGGGATGCGTATAACGATTGATTAGCGCTCCACGCGGACAAGCCGCATGGTAGCGTGGCTCACTACGCCAGCACCTTCTGGTTGGGATTATAGCTCGACGGGGATAGACCCCGTCGTAGCATCCGATCGGAACAATATTGATTCAAAATTCCGCTTTTAAATTCAGTGTCAATAGCAAATTTTTAACAGGCCAGCGATAGCCTCGGGCCTAACAACGCTCTACCAGACGCGATGCCCGCGGCTAGCGCCGTCGGCTCACTAAGTCCACGCCATTCTGGGCAAGCCCAACCGTGAACGATAATTAAACGGTGACTCGGGCTTCAGCGAGGCCGGACGGCTCACGCCGTACCGCTCACTCCGTTCATTTGAAGTCAGTGGTGAAGCAAAAGACGTTTTCCATCCGCCTTGGTCACGCGACCGAGAATGTCTTGCAAAATGACTTGTTCAAGCGAAGTGTCTCGCCCTAACGAAATCCATCCTAGTGTTCGCGGAGTATCGTCAATACCATCGTCAGTGCGATTGATGGTAACTTCTCGTTTGGGAGATGCCGCACCTTCAGTCGCGTTTTGGCTGCGGTCCGTATCTTCCAACTCTTTTTGAACCACGACTTCCATCTCGTAACCCGCGCCTTGGGGTCGAACGGTCACGATGGCCCGCCTCCGAATCGACTGCAATGTGCTTTGCAGTCGTTCAAATCCCGAGGTGCTGTCTTTTCGCCAAGGCTCGGCCAACGAGGCACCGGCGCGATAGGATGTTTCTAGGCGTCCATCAAGAATGATGTCACCTCGATTTTGGACGGGTTGTTCGGTGCGAATATGGAAAAAATCGTCGACCACATCAACGACCTGCAACCATACAAAGTTATCCTCTGCTGGCGGCAACATAATTGGGTTAGCGATGCACGTCTCCGGAGCACTTGTCGAAAACCGATACAGCAACGACCTGCAACCGCTCGACGTGCCGACTACGATTGGCGTTGCCAGAGCAGCGAGAGAAAGCAGTTCACGGTAAAAAAATCTACGCGAGCCCAAGCGACTGGAAAAAGGTTTCCCCAGAAGCGAGATTTTTTCAGTTGAAAATGTGGAGTTTTGGTTGGCCAAGCGAACACTCACTGGTCTCGGCAATACGAATGACACCAGAAGATCGCAAAAAACATGGCTTCGACGCAAGTTCGTTCCACGGACGAAAAAACGTGGGATAGGCTGCCAGCCGTTTTATACCCCACAACTTTTTCTTAGACCCCTGCCAGCTTGCCGCGTGGAATTAAGTAGCGGAACGGCGCGAGCCGTCCGGTGCCGTTTCGAAAAACCCGGCGAAACAC
>JAYVSE010000254.1:0-42771 GCA_043775635.1 Planctomycetaceae bacterium
CGCATTCTGGACTCGCCGCCAGCAGCGATGCGACGGATTCCGACATCGCCGCCGCAAGACCAATTCCAAAGTTTCCTAGCAAACCATGTCATGCACCCGACAAGTGAACAGGAAAAATCGGACGCCCAGTGGACAGGATATCCACCGAATAATTCGCCAGAACATCGCCAGGAAATTGTTGTTGCGACGATAGATCGTCTTGTCGGCGAAATGAACGACCTGCTGACCAAAAAACTAAAACTGACTCCAAAACGTGGCATCGTTCCCTTGCCACTAAATGTTAGCGTTACTGCCACAGATGCCATTCGGCAGGAGTTTAAAACAAATCAGTGGCTGTTCATTGAATTCTCTGAGCAAGAATTGCGGAAACACCTCATGGAAAGAAATAGATGAAATCATTTGCTAAATCTAGTCAGGTGCTCTTGATTGCTTTGGCTTTCTTCTACGAACTTGCGTCGCTGAGTTACGGACAAGCGGAAAAGTCTCTGGGCATACGCGAATTTGAAATTGCTCCAAAGGCAATTTATCAAGCTTATGATTATTTGACAGGTGACTTGGCCGTGATCGATGCCAATTCCTTGGTCCACGTCTACTCGCGTGGTTTCTTCGCTGGTGATCCCAACTTAGTGCGTGGTCCGTCCGAAAAATTACGCGCAATTCCAGAGTCCATATCTATCGTCCAAACTCCCGAGAAAACTTGGATCGCTGTGGGATCTCGGCATCCCGAGCACACTCTCATATTCCTGGATTCGAAGAGTGTGAAGATCGAGCATTCGGTTTCCGTCAATCTTGCTGCGAGTGGAATTCGTGTACTTACACCGCGAAATCTGCCTGGATACGATGCCTGGATCGTGAGTTCTGAGCCACTAGCTTGGCGGCTTAATTTACAAACAATGAAGCCCGATATTTATCTGCTAGGCACGACTTTTCAATCAATTTCATCTCGCAACCTTTTCGGTTACCGACCTGGAGGTGCATTCTGGATCACCGATAAAAACGCTGAGGCACAACCCGTTATTGTCCCGAACGTCAATACGAACGCATCCACGATCATCGCGGATCATCGGGAGCGATTGTGTGCTTCTGGCACGAGCGTTTATTCATCCGACATGCAAGACGTCGTCGGCAATTTTAGCTTCAATATCAGCGATTTCTCCGCCCAGTTTCCACTCGTTGCCGGAATTAATTCCCAACGAACTTGGCTGGGGATTGGTTCCCTCGAGACCAAAAAAATGCTCACCCGCATACCGCTGTCGAAGCAATTGCTCGACGCGCGCACGGATGACAAGTCCCCGGTTCAAGTCTTCTTTGATGATACTGCCAAGCAGATCCTCATCTCGCGACGGAACATTGTGGGTGTCGTTGATTTCGGTGGGCTTTCAATTCCAGACGACACTTATCGCTGGGCGACAATCGACGCTCCCGAGATCGCTTTGATTGGCCAAACCTACGAAGCAAAAGTCGTGCTTCCTGCCGATGCAAGATTGGAAATTGACTCTTCTCTCCAGAACGTAGCGTTTGAGGACGGAATACTTCGTTGGAAAGTTCGGGCAAATGAACTAGGATTAAAAACCTTCAAAATTCGCCACGTTGATTCGGAGATGGGTGAGCGGTTCTTCGTTAGAGTTCAGTGGCCCTGTTTTCCCATTTCATTTCGAGATGCCGGGATCATTGCAGACGCCGATCTTAAGTCCGAGAATCGTCTCGAGCCTCGTGACCCACGCCCTGAAGGCTTGGCTGTCGATGATAAGTCAATTGCATTGTGGTTTCAGAAATCACTGCTAGTTCTAGATGTGGAGACGGGAGCCGTACAGTGGTCGCATCGATTTGAACAGCCTATTTTCAACGTCGTTTTCGGCACCCACCACATCTACACGGAACTTATCAATAACTCCCAAAACACTGGAAATGAGACGCTCGTCGTTATGGCGATTGCTCGAAACAAAGATTATGCGATCAAACCAGTCGAATCGCTCCGAACAGAGACCGTCTATCAATTTCAAAACAAGCTGAAATGTCAGTTCGTCGACGGGTACATCGCACGTAATATTCTTCACAAATCTTCGGCGGCGGTGCTAGTTGACGAAACATTGTTGCCTGCACCAACCCTCGTGAAACCGACGATCGAGTATGGACGCATCATCGATCACGGGATTGAGTACTCCGGCTTCGAATTAATACCCCAATTGATTCGTGCTGCACCGTCGTTTGCAGCCTCAGTTGCAGGCGAACTAACGAACCTGAGCACGCCTTATCAAGGGGGTATGTTGGAAGAGGAATCTAAGCGACTGTCCGACTTTGGAATAAGCCAGTTGGAAAAACCTACCGTATATCAATTCACCGGGATACCAATTAAAGACAGAAATGTACCGTCTGCGGCATTAGATATTCATCGGTATGCTACAGTCAATCATCCTCAAGATCGCCGTATTAAACGGGCACCGATTTCCCCTATTCCCCAGGCACCGCCATTGATTCAGCAACGCGGTCGCACAATCTTCTATGCGATGCGCCGTACCGTCTTCAAGATTTCTGTCGATGAGATCGATTTGCCCGAACCGAATCCATTGTTAACGATCGAACCACGACAATCTACTTTCGTCGCCAATACATCGACACCAACCGACCTTAGTTATCGAATCTTCGGCGGGATTCCTCCCTATACATTGCAGGGACCATGTTGGCTCGGCGGCCAAAAACCGAAGGAAATCCTTCCCCAATCTGCAAAATTAGAGGCTGGCATGGCAACTCTCAGTTTTACACCTCAAGAGTTGAAGATAGCCATTCAAACGTACTTTGCTTGAGAATTTGAAAGCGTCATCTCTCAATTCATCTCTGATCGAATCAAAATCGGCGCTCAAGTGAAACGCGACGATGCATTGGACGCGATGCTGGAGAATTTCGTTACAACACAACAAGAATACTACAAACTCGTATTGGGAAAAACAACGAAACAGGTTCCAATTTTTTTACCCGTTCGACTGCGAGCAGAAGATGTTACGGGCGATGTGACGTATCTGGGGCATTACATATTGTATGAGATGCCGTTGAATGAATTGCGCAAAATATTTCGTTAAAGATCAATTTGCGGACTTCGTGTTTGCAATCAGCGTAGAACAGCGCACAGCTCAATCCGTGCCCAGTTGCCGCATCGGAAAATACGATCGAACGAGTCTTGTCATCATGAGACACAACGAGTTCGCCTCCAGAATGCTTTGAGAGCAACACGATCACCAGCGTCGCGACCATGCCATCGACTTTCTCGCCATCACGATGTGGCAGAAAAAAACTCCCCTTTTCATACAACAGCATTTTTTACAACGCCAAACGCTAACTCCGAATGCTCAAAGCCAGCGAGCACGCGTTGTTCTGGCGTGATCGTTGCGGCCTGAGTCAACTGCCCGAGCCTGAACCACTGCCCGAGCCTGAACCAATTGATGATCTGTATTGCATGGATCGGCGTCACCAGTCCGCTGCCGTTTACATCCGTCGTCGACGGCGTTGAATTTGCGGAGGGCGAATGAGAATCCCCTCGAACATTTCCCCATCTAGGAGCTTTTAACGGCGGCATGTTAAATTAGCCCTTGAGGCGGAAGGCGGGCAGCCCACCGCGATTGATTCCCCATCGGCTGGTTCGCACCACCAATTCGATGCGTTTGGCGGCGTCGAGGATCAATTTCGCGTCGTCGCTACACGTGCGTTTTAGCGACCGCAAATTCTTGATAGCGAGCGATCGTTTGACATTATTGCTGCCTTCCACGATTCACTCGCTGACGCGTCGCGCTTGTATCGACTGGCTCAGTCCATTTTGAAAAATTGATTTGCCCTCGCGATAAGCCGTATTCTGCGTATACATGCGAACGGTTGCGGCTACAATCTTAAGTTTAATTAATTAGGCGAGCGGCAGGTTTGTTTGTACCCTCCCCTAAAAGATTTTCTCAAGTCCTTGTTTTGGTGAGCATGATGTCTTGGCGAAAGCTTCCATTCACACGGTGGGCGGCCCTTTTCATGGGGCTCTACTCATGCATTGCGTTTGCAGCCACAGCCGCAACCGATTTGGACAGCGAGTCGCTCGTCGCGCGCTGGGACTTTGGAACAGAAGAAACGACAGCACTGGTTTCTCACGGCAACATTCTTCGTGATCAACCCGGACCTCGTTCTCCAGAGTTCCCTGACTTCGAAGCCACCAACACTTCCGTAAAATTCGATGGAAAGACATCCCGTTTTTCATTCGTTGACGTTGGACCGTCGAGCAAGTTTGATTTCTCTAATGGTGATGCCATCACACTGGAAGCCTGGGTAAAGATCGATACGCTTGGCGAGGGACAAATTGCGTGTATTGTCGGCAAGGGTCGCACTGGCGACAAACAATTCTCTGCTGACAACCAGAATTGGGCTTTACGCTTGAGGAAAATTGAGGGCAAAGTTTGCTTGAACTTTCTGTTTGCCACGCCGCGAAAAGAGGATCAACCCAATGATGATACTCATTGGCACCGCTGGACTTCAAATCAAGGAATGACGGAGCAAAATCGATGGCATTTCGTGGCCGTGTCGTATCGGTTTGGTGAGCCCGACAGTATTCGCGGCTGGATCGACGGAGAACGCCATACTGGTAGCTGGGACATGGGTGGTCCCACTGTAGAACAACCGGTTGTTGATAACGATTGCGTGTGGATCGGATCTGAGACGGTCGGCAATAGTCCTGCATGTTTGAAAGGTTCGCTTGACTATGTCGCCATTCGTAAGATCTGGATGGATGACGAATCTATGCAGCGACGATTCACTCGCGCGAAACCACTTCCCGAAATGCCTCCGAATCTGAAGCCTGTACCGACGGTTGTACGAGTCGTTTTTCAAGACGGGCTTGAATCGCACCATCATTGGCCAGTGCTTTATCAATCACCAAGTCCGATTTTGAATACTGCTCCGAATTCCGAAACACCTGATTGGCAGACGGGCCATTACCTGTTTCCTCGAATGCCGCATCGTTATGACGACTGGGGAATTCGCTCAAATTGGAATGCAGCCGTCTTGGTGCAAGCCGTTTCAAATGTTGCGTTTCCAGCGGGTACGAGCCGATTGATGATTCGGGCTAGAGGGCTATCTCGATTGTGGGTTGGCGACGATGTCATCGTTCGCACGAAGGCGATAAATAAAGCAACCGATGGGCACGAACCTGTTGACTCGTTACCAGAACCACCTGTGGCAGGCATGCGAATCGTTGGATTTGGAATGCACGAGGCGATCGGCGAGGTGAAGTTTGAAGAGGCTACTACGACACGGGTTGTATTTGAAACGATCGTGGGTGGTCAATCATTCCGAGCTGAACCCGGCGAAATGATGGTTGCGATTCAACCTCCTGGGTCAACAACTTTTGAACTCTTACGGCCACATGATGTCGAGTCATCCCCGCGCGAAGTCACCGATGCCGTGATTGTGCAGGCGATCGCCGAAACGGAATCGCAACTCCAACCATTTGACGATGCCGTGCGACGAACGAAGGCAGCCAGCAACACAGAATTTTGGCGTATTCGTCATGAAATGGCTCACCAATGGTCAATCGATCATCCCGGACCGGCATTGCCTGATGAGATCTCCCATGGTGAGCACCCGATCGATCGCTTTGTCAGCAAGCGAATTTCAACGGCACTCGCGAATCAGCCCGCTCCAACGGAGGAAACGAACGAATTTCAAAATCGTGTATTGCCGATTTTGAGCAAGACTTGTTTCCGTTGCCATGGTGATAAGGATGAAGAAGGCGGGTTGCGGCTGACGACACGCGAAAGGCTGATGGCAGGTGGCGATTCCGGTGAGCCAGCCGTTGTTGCCGGCGATCCTCACGTCGGCCTTTTGCTTGCGAAAATTCAATCCAATGATGAGAGCGAACGGATGCCGCCGTCATCAAAACTGCCTGACGAAGAGATCGATATTCTAAAGCACTGGATTGCCACAGACGCCCACTGGCCGACACAAGTGAATCCTGACGCGGTACAGGTTACATCGATTATCGATGACTCGAAATTTCTGCGTCGTGCTTATCTGGACGTCGTTGGCGTACCACCTACGATCGCTGAAGCAACAAAGTTTTTTCAAGACATTGACCCGGCTAAACGAGCAAGGTTGATCAATCGATTGTTGGATGATCTTCGCTGGGCAGACCACTGGGTCAGCTACTGGCAAGACGTTCTTGCGGAGAATCCAAATCTGCTGAAGCCATCGCTAAGCAACACGGGACCGTTTCGGTGGTTTTTGTACGACTCTCTCCGTGACAATCAACCATTGGATCGCATGGTCACCGAATTGGTGATGATGCGTGGCAGCGAACGTGAAGGCGGAAGCGCTGGGTTTGGCCTCGCCACCGACAACGATGCACCGATGGCAAGTCGAGGTTTAATCTTAGCGTCCGCATTCCTAGGCACGCAGTTACAGTGTGCACGGTGCCATGACTCACCGTACCACGAGACAACCCAAAGCGACCTTTTTTCGATCGCTGCGATGATGTCGCGAACGGCTGTTTCCGTTCCCGCGACCAGTTCCGTTTCACCAAGATTTTTCGAGAAAAATTCCGGACGCGAATCGCTTATCAAGGTGACACTGAAACCAGGAAGTCCAGTTGAACCGAATTGGCCGTTTGACGAGATGATCAATGGCGAGATGCCGATCGATGGCCTGGTTCATGACTCGCAAGACACTCGAGAACGCTTGGCCGCTATGATCACCACACCGTCCAATTCACGATTTGCGAGTGTGATGGTAAATCGCATTTGGAAACGACTGCTTGGGGCCGGAATGGTAGAGCCCGTCGATGATTGGGAAAAAGGTGTTGCTAGTCATCCTGAGTTGCTGGCATGGTTATCGAACGAATTATTAAAAAATGATTACGATGCTAAGCACATTGTTCGCCTGATCATGAACTCCCGTTTGTATCAACGGGAGGCTGCGGGTAGTAATCAGGGCGCGGAGCCAACTAGCCGTTTCTTTGCTTCGCCGGACCGCAGGCGACTGACTGCAGAACAAATCGTTGACTCCATGGTTGTGGCAGCGGGTATGCCGCTGACCGTCGACGAATTGACATTCGATCCGGAAGCAACACATGATGCAAATACGATGATAAACCTTGGATCGCCGACACGAGGTTGGATGTTTGCAACATTGTCCAACGAACGCGATCGCCCCAGCCTCGCGTTTCCGCGTGTATCGGCAGTGACCGATTTAATGGAAGCGTTTGGCTGGTCTGGAGCAAGGCAAAACGCGTTAACGGATCGCGATCTTCAACCAAATATCTTGCAACCTGGGGCCATCGGCAACGGTACTTTTGCTTCATGGATGACCTCAGCATCCGTAGACAGCGAATTTTCAAGTGTTGCGATCGAAGCCAAGGATGCGCAGACGCTGGTTGAAACGATCTACATGCGATTCCTGTCGCGAAGTCCCTCGGTCGAAGAAGCGAGCCCATTTGTATCGCTGTTAAGCGAAGGCTTCAACGAGCGGGTTATATCTCCTGGTGAAGTCCAGCCAATTGCCTTGCCACCGATGCTCGGCCGGGTATCTTGGTCGAACCATCTCGCCCAAGAATCGAACCGAATCAAGCTCGAAATGGAACGTCGTGCTCGGGAAGGCGCTCCGCCAGATCCGAGACTGCAACCCCTGTGGCGCATGAAATTTGAAGATATCGTTTGGTCCGTGGTAAATTCGCCGGAGTTCGTATGGGTCCCCTAACATCGTCAACGAAACTAACTCGCCGGAAGCTGCTTGCGGCGACATGCGGTGCCGCCATCATTCCCAAGATTGTCTTTGCCGATGATCCGACAACGCTCACATTCCCTCGCGGCAAAGCAGAACATGTGATTTCGATTTGGCTTGGTGGTGGAATGGGGCAAATCGATACGTTTGATCCTAAACGGCGAGGCGACCCGAAAGCTAAAGTCGCCGGTTCCTATTACGATGCAATCGACACGGCAGTTCCAGGTGTTCAAGTTTGCGAACACCTAAAGCAGCTTGCACCGTTGATGGATCGAGTAACCGCAGTACGAACCATAAACCATAATGTGATTGATGAGCACGCGGCTGCGACCAATCGTATGCATACGGGGCGCAAGGTCACCGGGACTGTGGTCTACCCATCACTGGGGTCAATCATTGCCAATCAACTCGGTGCTGCTCAAGAAGGCGCGCCACCGTACGTTTTGATCGGCTATCCCAATGTGACTCGCGGCCCAGGTTTTCTTGGCGCATCGAGTGGCTATCTGTATTTGACAGAAACCGGTCGTGGGCCTGCGGGCTTGTCGTTGCCGCCACATGTTGACGCTGCTCGGCAGTCACGCCGGGAAGGTCTTCTGGCAACGGTGCGTACGTCTGCGCAGAAACGATTCGCCAATGATGCGATCGTCAAGGACTACGATTCGGTCATCGAGCAAACACTCAAGCTAACTGGACCTGAGTTTAATCAAGTATTTCAACTGCAAAACGAGCCCGGTGATTTACGAGATCAGTACGGCGGCGAGTTTGGCCAGCGCTGCCTGTTGTCCCGCCGGCTGATTGAACGCGGTGTTCGATTCATCGAAGTATCTCATAATTTAAATTTTCTCAACGGCACCGGTTGGGATGTTCACAACGAAGGCATCCAAAAACAGCACGATTTAATCATTGACCTTGATCGTGCGATGTCGACATTGATGCGAGACCTAGAGTCAAAATCACTGCTCGATAAAACGCTCATTGTGATCACAAGCGAGTTTGGCCGGCCGCCGGAATTCGACGGTGGCGGTGGCCGAGGGCATCAAGGCAGCGCGTTTTCGTGCGTGCTTGCCGGAGGTGGTTTAAACCATTGCGGTGCGTTCGGCGAAACCGATGAATTGTCCAAAACAATCGTGGAAAATCCGGTCAGCGTGCCAGATTTTTTTGCGACCATCCACGCGGCTCTGGGGATTGATCCAGCCAAATATTTGTACAATGGCGATCGCCCGGTTCCGATCACCGACAATGGAATTCCAATCGCAAAGCTATTCGCATGATCGTTCTAAGTCCAAGTTCCAAGCCTCCTCTGACCTAGCGTCCGCGAAAACGGTAGAATCTGTTGTCTGCATCGTGCGGTAAATTGAAGTCGTAGTGGATCTTGTTAAAGATCCGTCCACTCGGGGATCTTTAACAAGATCCACTACAAGATCCGACATTTTTTTCGGACGATGCTTAGTCTAGTTATTTCGCTCACTCCGTTAATATTCTCCCTATGTCAACTGTTTCGCAATCCATGAGCGACCAAGCTGCTCAGTTTCGTGATTCTTACAACGCCGTCCGAGAGATGATTGCCCGCGTCATCGTCGGACACGACGAAATCGTTCACGGAGTCTTAACGTCGATGCTTGTCGGCGGACATTGCCTGCTTGAAGGCGTACCTGGGCTTGGCAAAACGATGCTGGTGCGCACTTTATCCGAAGTGATGGATTTGCAATTCAATCGGATTCAATTCACGCCTGACTTGATGCCTGCTGACATCTTGGGCACCAACATGATTATCGAAGACGAGCAGACTGGCAGACGCAAGTTTCAATTTCAACGCGGCCCCGTCTTTACGCAAATTTTGCTCGCTGACGAAATCAATCGCGCGACGCCCAAGACGCAGTCTGCAATGCTAGAGACAATGCAAGAGGGCACCGTCACCGCCGCCGGCACACGGTATGAACTTTCCAAACCGTTCTTTGTCTTGGCAACTCAAAACCCAATTGAACAAGAAGGCACGTATCCGCTGCCTGAAGCCCAGCTAGATCGATTCTTGTTCAAACTGGTTGTCGGATACAGCAGCCGCGCCGAACTGGCAACGATCGTCGACCGAACAACCCGCGGCGAAAAGCCACAACTGACAAAGGTACTCGATGGCGCTCGTATTATTGAAATGCAGCATACGGCGCGAGAGGTAATTTTGGCCAGCCATGTTCAAGACTATTTGGTCAGGTTGACATTGGCGACCCATCCAGACGGGCCACACAGCGTCGATGCAACCAACGCCTATGTTCGCTGGGGCAGCAGCCCTCGGGGTGCTCAGACACTGGCATTAGCCGGCAAGGTTCGTGCACTGTTAGATGGCAGGTTTAACGTCAGCTTCGAAGATGTGCGTCGCGTGTTCTTGCCCGCCATGCGGCATCGCATGCTAATGAATTTCGAAGCTCAGGCCGAAGGCATTTCAAGCGATTCCGTGCTATTAAAAATCCTCGAAAAGGTTCCCGAAAAAGCTCCCGATTGAGCTGGCCCATGCATTGCAGTGGAATCTTACCTGCCGATAATCACGGTTAAAATAATTCAATGGTGACACTGCGGCGTGGATTGGAAGTCGTCAAAGTCGCGCGTCCTGGGTTTTGGCCCACGCAATTGTGGTTTTATCTTTTGCCACTTGCCGGTCTGGATATGTTCAGATCGATTCCATTTTGGCTCGGTGCCTTTTACGTCTGCTTTCCGCTTGGCCTGTTGCTTTACGGTTGGAACGACCTGGGTGACGCAGCGACCGATCAACTTAATCCGCGAAAAAATTCTTGGCTATTCGGCGGGTGTCCTGACGAACAACTGCGTGCACAATTGCCTTGCATCATTGCGGTAGTCCAAGTCCCTTTTGTCGTTGCCTTTACAATACTTGCTGGTCCTAAAATCTTAATCTGGTTTTCAGCGGTTCTGTTCACCAACTGGACTTACAATAACATCGGTTGGAAAAGCTTGCCGGTGCTAGATGTGTTGAACCAAGTCGGGTATGTACTGATCTTTGTACTGGCAAGTTGGCTATGCGATGTGGCTCAACTTCAACGGCCGGTCATTGTGTTCAGTGCACTGTTTGCGATGCAAAGTCACTTGTTTGGGCAATTGATGGATCTTGAACAAGACCAAGCCAGTGGGCGTAAGTCTACGGCGATCCTGCTCGGATACCGACAAACGAAAGTTTTACTCGCGACGTTCATGTTGATCGAGGCCACCATTGCCGCCAACTATTTTCGCGGAGCCATCGTAGCGCCGTTTATGGCCAGTGGTTCTATTTTTTTCCTGCTGGACGCCCTATTCGGCCCACCTCGCTATTCCGTTGCATTCACAAAGGCATTCTTTATCGGTTGGAACGTGATCGTTATCGCTACGGTGCACTTTGTCTGGCGTTACGGTTGGTTCATGCTCCTACCGCCGGGATAATCAAGGTTCAACAACAACTTACTAACTCAACCGGTCCACCGAATCATTGGAATCGTTGCGGAGCATTACGCCGTCGATGGCAGCGGCTACCGGGAATTTCGTAGTCCCGCCAGTGGCCGAGACTTAGCGGCTTACATTTGTAGTCGTTATAGTGGAGCAACGCTCCGAGAACTGTCGATCGAATTCGGCCCCCAATCGTTTCAAATCGTATTCCTTTTCGATGATTGGCACTGGAATTTGCAGCGATTGGGTGAGTCGCCGAAAAAAACGAGCCGAGAGACTTTGAGATGACCAAACCGAGCGCCGAACCCGGCTCGCTGATTTCCCATCTTGCGGTATTGTTTGGACTGGCATCCGGACTTTGGATGATGCTGATTCCGTTGGTCTTTTGGATCGGCAACGCGCCGGGACAACGAGGATTTGTTGGGACTGTGTTGATGTTAATGCCGGTCGGGGTCGGTCACATCATCCGCTTTGACGGACAGTTTACCGGTCTGATTGCGATCCTGATCGCTGCTGGCATGATGACTCGAGATACTCAGTTACTTACCGCGGGAGTTTGGTTTTATCGTATCGCAATTGGGTTGGGTGGTTTCGCGATTCTTGTGGGTTTGGGTAACGCCTTTCGCCCGGTGCCCTCGGGGTGGGACGGGCCCGAAGTGTTCGCCCATGAAATCGGACACGCGATAGCCATAGCGGGGGTTGTTAAAGCGATTCTGTTCGTGGCCTGGGCGGCGACGGGAATGCTCTTGTCGATGCGCTGTCGCCGAGTCGTTAATCGCGTGGAACCTGACACGGCCACAATAGGCAACCGCGCGAGTTTACTCCGAATGCCGTTATTGATCTCAATCGGTGGGGTGATCGGTTTTGGGGCCAGTTCATATGCCGAGAACCGCTTCAGGAAACGATTTGTTGACGAGCATCGTTTTGGGAAGGCGGATGATGCACATCGACGTGTCGTCACCTGTCTGGCATTCTCGCCCGATGGGCAATGGCTTGCCAGCGCTGGCGACGACGGCGAACTTCGACTTTGGAACGTAACGACAAGATCTCAACATCACCTCGCAAACTTGGATTGCGTTATTGAAGATGTCGTCTGGACTGCGGACTCGAATTTTTTGATTATCGGTACTTCGTTGCAAGATTTAAAAACTGGGCACGTCAGCGTTTTGAACATCGAGACGTTTGAAATCAAGGCCATCGATGTCACCGAATCCGTCACCGCAATTGGTCTTTCTCCTGACGAAAAGTTCCTAGCAATCGCACGCGTGGTTCGATATCGAACACCAGGCACGATCGAAATACGGCACTTTCCGTCGATGGCATTTGCCAGCGAAATTCCAGAGACTGGAATTGTGAAACAGTTGGAATTTCGTGAACAGGTGAATGAGTTGGTGGCTTGCGGTGATCGCTATGCGTTCTGGGGATTTCCGGTGACTGCACCTGCGCAACCGACATTCACGATCTCCATGACCACGTCTGCGGGCGCATTTGTGATATCTGCAGACGATAGCGAGATCTTTCTGGTCTCGGGATTAGGAGATACACATCGACACGAACTGGCCGATCGCGAGAACAAGAGACTCTTTATTAGCAACTACAACTTGCCAGGCAAGCGACAATCGATGACCGCACCGCATGTTGCTTTGACGCCCGACGGGAATACTTTGTTTGTTTCCAGTGAAACCAAGACGGTCAAATCAATCGATTTGAGAACCGACCAAATCACACTGCAATGGAATGAGAGCGGGATCGTGACTTCGTTGGACATTTCGCCCAATGGAGCCCTGCTGGCGATTGGAGGAATGCACACCATTGGTCTTTATGATGTGGAAACGGGTCGGTTGGTGGCGAAATTGGTAAAGACCAAGTGAGGCGAGAGGCGAGGACAAAGGACAAGGCACTTGGATATAACGATCGATCCCATTTTCCAACTCCGAATTTCGAGTGTCAAAGAAAAGCAGCAGTATCGACATTGACCGTGCACTGTGGATCGCATTCGTCGTCGCCTCGGCTGTGAACGGAATCAATGCGGTTCATAGCGTTAGACTTCCTTGTCCCGATATTGGAGGGTTTTGCCGATGCCCTTCGCAACCGCAGCGAGAAAACTTGGTAACCTAGTAGACTCTACCAACGCGTTGAACATCGAACAATCGCAAGAGGCATCCGCAGATTTGACTTGCCAGTGGACGCAATCGAAGGGTTGAGAGTACGATTGTAGAGGTGAAACATCAACGTGGAACCCGTAGTCTTGCGGCAAAAACATGTTGGGCGACCGGCAGTGCGGCGAAATTCAGCAGGAGAAGCAAATGAGTACAGGCATCCCTCACGACATGGAGCCATTTGTTCAGCGAATGGTTGCAGGACGTAGGTATCTGAGCGAACAAGACGTTGTTACCGAAGGCTTGCGTATGCTGCAGGCCCGCGAGACGCTTCGCGACGAAGTAGCGAAAGGGTTCGACAGCCTTGACGCGGCTAAAGGCGTGCCAGCAGAACCGGTTTATTCGAGAGCGGAATTGCGTATTGCTGAAATTGAAGGCGGCGAACGAAAGTGGCGAAAGCCATCTAAGCACCGGAAGCCGATGACGACCTGGTAGCGATTGTGGAGTACATTGCCCGCGACAAACCGCAAGCTGCTCGGAATTGGCTAAAACAGATTCGCGAGACTTGCAAAACGCTTGCCACGCAACCGGAAGCAGGTGAAGAACGTAAGGGTTTTGGAGTAACCGGTTGCCGTTCATTCAGCGTTGGGCAGTACGTCGTATTCTTCCGAGCGATCAACGGTGGCATTGAAATTTCGCGAGTGATGTCACGGCAGCCGTGACATCAGAAACATCTAGGCTGGCCAGAAGATGAACGAGTTTTGAAATTAGGTCGCCGTGTTTATATAACCCCCATCTCTCGACCGGTTTGCCCGAATTGAATATGGCCTTTGGTCAAAACGCGGCTATGGTTGCAATCGGTCCTGGGGCGCCGCAGTGCGGCTCTGCCCCAGGCTACGATGAATATGGCCGTTGGCCAACGATTCGTTTGCCAATGACAACTGAAACGCATTCAAAACTTGTCTGGTACAGTACAATTCAGATTCCGCTCCTGTGACTCCTGCCTCCCAACTCACCTGAAAGCCTGAAATGTCTGATGCATCGCGAGAAAGGCAGAGAGCCAGACGGTTGTTTTTAAAAGCTTCCGTGTCCATGGCAACGTCAGCCGCTTGGGTAACGGCAACAGAATCCGCCACAGCGAATGACGAGGCAGCAAAGCCCTCCGCCGAGTCTACTGTAGTGCTCGGATTCATGGGCGTGAACAATCGCGGTGCAGCGCTCGCAACCGGTTTCGCGGGATTGCCGAACGTTAAGATTGCATACGTTTGTGATGTCGATTCAAGAGCCGCGGACCGTGTCGCCGAAGGACTCACAAAAAATTCTGTGAATCGACCAGTCATAGAGCATGACTTTCGCCGGATGCTTGACGATAAGCATGTCGATGCGATCGTGGTTGCGACTCCCAATCATTGGCATGCCCCGGCGACGATCCTTGCTTGTGCGGCTGGCAAACATGTGTATGTAGAAAAACCATGCAGCCACACGCCTGAAGAAGGCGAGTTGGCAGTCGCGGCCGCACGAAAGCATGATCGTGTTGTCAACATGGGTGTCCAACGACGAAGCTGGCCTGCGATCAAGGAAGCCATCGACAAGATTCACGCTGGTGCTATCGGCAAAGTTCATTATGCCAGGACCTGGTACAACAATCGCCGGGAATCAATCGGGACTTACCAACCAACAACTCCTCCCGAATGGCTGGATTGGGAATTGTGGCAAGGGCCTGCAACACGCCGACCGTACCGAGAAAACGTGCTGCATTACCACTGGCATTGGCACTGGCACTGGGGCAACGGCGAACTTGGTAACAATGGCATTCACGCACTCGACATCGCACGGTGGGGTCTAAATGTGACTTTTCCAATTCGTGTCACCGCAGGCGGTGGAAAGTATCGTCACCAAGACGACCAAGAGACGCCTGACACGATGATGGTTACCTATGATTTTCCGGAAAATAAGACGATTACTTGGGAAGGTCTAAGCTGGTCTCCGCTCGGACCCGATCACTCCAAATTTGGTTTAAGTTTTCACGGAACCGAGGGTTCAATCGTAATCCGTGACCCTGGATACATTGTTTATGATATGCAGGATAAAGAAGTGTCGAAGCAGACGGGTCGTGTTGGCGATGCGGACCATCTGTCGGACTTCCTCGATTCGATTCGCCAGTCTCGTCGCCCCAGCGCTGACATTGAAGAAGCTCATCGAAGCTCATTGTTATGTCACCTGGGAAACATTGCCTATCGATCGAGGACAACGCTCGATCTTGAGCCAGCCAATGGCCACATTAAGAACTTGACGAATGCACAGAATGGGTGGACGAAAGAGTACGAAGCGGGTTGGGCACCGGTTGTTTGATCCCGAGAAAATATAACGTGCGGAGAATTTTCAGATGCCAAAATGCATGGGTTGTGGTTTATGTTTTATGATGTTGATTCATCGCCACGCATATCTAATGTTGCTGTTTACTTCTGCCTCCTTTAGTTCTTTGTTCGGAGCCGACGGTCCGCCAAGTTCGAAATTGAGTGTCGGGTTCGCAGCCGTTGACATCACACCGCGTTTGGGAACGCCGATGGCTGGCTACTATTCGCCACGCGGTGCTGAAGGCGTTCACGATCCTCTGTTGGCGAAGGTGATGGTGCTACACGATGGCGAAACAAAACTAGCGCTCGTGTCACTGGACCTCATCAAAACAACACATCAGTTTGTCGCGAAAACGCGTGAATTAATCTCGATGCAAATCGGCATCGCACCCGATCAAGTGATGATCGGTGCGACGCATTCGCATACCGGGCCGATTATCATCAGCGAATCTGCCCGAGAGGACGATTTTGGCGGCACGTCAACACTGGCTCAGGAGTACGTCGAGCGATTGCCGAACTGGATTGCAGACGCAGCCAAAGAAGCGGACAAACAGTTGCAGCCGATTGAACTTTCGATGACGACTGGGCGCTGTGAAGGCATTGCTTTCAATCGCCGTTTTCATCTTAGAAATGGAACCGTTGGATGGAATCCGGGGAAGCTGAATCCATTGATTGTTCGGCCCGCAGGGCCTGTTGACGAAGACCTCCCCATCATGCTCTTTACCGGGGCGGATGGAAAACAACAAGCAGCAATGGTCAATTACAGCATCCATCTGGACACGGTTGGCGGAACTGAATTCTCGGCTGACATACCCGGCCACCTGTCGCGCATGGTCGCTGACGCGATCCATCCCGACTTCTTTACGCTTTACTTCACTGCCTGTTGTGGCGATGTCAATCATATCGATGTCAACCGTGGGGGAAATCAAAAGGGGCATGTGGAGGCCGCTCGCATTGGCACTCGCTTAGCCGCAGCGACACTTCAATCAATGGCCGACGCTCGGCCTGTCACATCCGTTCGTTTGGCAAGTGACTTGCGGCGTGTCCCGCTTGCAAGTTATCCTGTTAGCGAAGAAGAAATTGTCGCGGCTCGCAAGTTGCTGGAACGACAACGCGCCGGAAGCAAGCCAGCACCATCGTTTCGCGAACTCGTTGCCGCGTATCGTGCGGTCGACGTGGCTCAGCAAGGTGACAAGCCGTGGGAGGCTGAAGTGCAAGTTTTTACTATCGGCAATCAAGCGGCAATCGTTAGCTTGCCGGGTGAAATCTTCGTTGAGTTGGGCATATCTATTCGTCAAGGGTCGCCGTTTCCCTTAACCGCCGTTGCGGAATTGGCCAACGGTAGCATCGGATACATTCCCAATCGCGTCGCGTATCCACAAGGTGAATATGAAGTGATCAGTGCCCGAGTCGCTGAGGGTTCAGGTGAACAACTCGTCGATGCGGCGCTCGACATGCTCAGGGCACTTTACCGCAAGGAGGCTGCCAAGCCATGATGCTAAATCGAAGTTGTTTTCCAGGGATGATTGTCGCATTCATGGGGTGTTTGCTTGGCAATTCACAACATTCTTTGGCCGCCGAGCCCCTTGACCCATCGGAATCAGAGCGTGCGATGGCAACCCATCCTGGCTGGACCGCGACGATCATTGCCCACGAACCTCTGGTGATTGATCCGGTTGCGATTCGGGTCGATCGAAAACTGCGGCTTTGGGTCGTCGAAATGTCCGACTATCCGACAGGTCCAAAGAACGGTGAAGCCCCCATTGGTCGCGTTCGCATACTCGAAGATCTCGATCGCGATGGGAAGTATGAATCTGGCACTACGTTCGCCGATCATCTGCTTTTTCCAACCGGTGTTCAGCCATGGCGTGACGGTGCGATCGTCACGCTCGCCGGCCAAGTGGTCTGGATGCAAGATTCCGATGGCGACAATGTTGCTGACAAAACCGAAGTTTGGTTTGAAGGATTTTCAACAGGCAACTCGCAGCTTCGCGCGAATCATCCCACGCTTGGTCCCGATGGAATGGTCTATATCGCCAACGGGCTTCAAGGAGGAACGGTCCGTGCCGTCGATGCTCGATTTGATCAACACGTTGGCGGAGTGGATTTACGCGATCGGGATTTTTGTTTTGATCCTGAAGGAGGAGTTTGGCGAGCGGTCACGGGCAACAGCCAGTTTGGAATGACCATCGACGACTACGGTAGGCGGATTGGATGCAGCAACCGAAACCCATCGATGTATTGCGTTCTCGACAACGCTGCGATCGCCCGTGACACGTTGCTGTCGCCTGGCGATGCGATTGAAAAAATCGGCTTGGCTGGCGAGGAATCCCGGGTGACGTCTCGCGCTACGGCATGGACGACCAGCAACCTGCACGCCGGTCAATTTAGCGCAGCTTGTGGCGTCACGGCACCAGGTTGGCGACAAATTCCGGTGGATGCGAGCAATCTCATCTCTGGTCAAGAGTCGGGCGAATGGTTGCTCGTCTGCGAACCGACAAGCTATCTCATTCAGAGGCAGTGGCTCTCAATGAACCATGGGGTTTGGCGATCTGTTCGCGCGGCTCAAGACGACGAGTTCATGGCGTCAACCGACACTTGGTTTCGCCCGGTCGATGTCACGTCTGGCCCCAACGATTCAATTTATGTTGCCGATATGTATCGCGCCGTAATCGAACATCCCGATTGGGCTCCGGTAGAGCTAAAGAACCGCCCCGATACTTGGAATGGTAACGATCGCGGACGTATTTGGAGATTGTCTCGGGAAAATGCAAGCGGGCTACGCCCAGCGGAGTCCACTGGGACGCCCGATGCAAAGTGGCTCGCCCATCCAAATCCTTGGGTTCGTGAAATGGCTACACAGTATTTCTACGAGATAAAGCCGGAGGCAATTGTCGAGCAGCTTCGCAGCGTCGTTGTCGATCCCGCCAGCTCGCCGATGGCTATCGCTCGCGCAGCACAATGGTTGTCGGCACGAGGCGCACTTGATGATGATTTCATTCAAAGACTGGTTGAGCACGGCGACGCTCGCGTCATCGAGCTAGGTGTAACCTTGATCAAAGATACCGACAAGCAGTTAGAGAGTCTCGCAAAACTATCTGGCGGCGATGATCCCACCGTGCGACTTGCCGCCGTACGACTTGCCGTTGCGGCGAAGTTGGCTGCGATGTCACATGTCACGCCATCAGCCATCGACACGCTGCTAACCATCGCTCGACGTGATGGCGAACATCCCGTGATGAACAAGATCCTGGGCAGCGTTGACGCCTGCTTTCTAGAGGATCTTTGTCTTGCAAGTGCGATTGACTTTGCGGTTCCAGGGAAGGTCGTCAGTCACTGGTGGAGTCGGTGGACGGTTCTGTCGCCAGCCAAATCGCTCAGCCGTTTGTTACCAGAGGACGAAGTGACGGTCGAGGGTCGTGAGCTTGCGTGGCGATTGGTTTCGCTGCTTGATAGTTGGCTGCGCGGCAATCAGGCGGCCGGCACTGCAAGGCTGAATCAAGAATCGATTCGCTCGACGCTGGGTACACGCCGGTTAGCAACGTTGCAACGGTTGACATCACGAGTCGCCGTCGATCCCAAGGCAACGGAGTTAGTTCGCTCGGCATCGATTCGCGGCAATGCGGCCTTGGGTGAGTTGCCGAAGTCGATGTGGATGTTGCTTGACGATGACCAGCCGGCTGAAGTTCGCCTGGAGGCTCTCAAAGTCTGGTTTCGACAAGATATGCCGACCACTCTCGATTGGTTAAGCGACGAGCTGCTTGCATTGCCACCTGCCATTCGCAGCCAGGCGATCCAGTTGCTTGTGTCATCACCTAGCTCAACGGCTTGGTTGTTCGACAAAATCGAAACTGGCAAGCTGCGTCCTTCGTTGATTGATCCTCAAATCGGCCAACGGCTGACGACAAGCAAAGACCCTAAAATCGCCGCACGAGCCAAAGCGTTGTTTACCGTCTCCAAGGATCGCGAAGAGACGATTGCTCGATACCAGAACGCATCCGCATTTACTGGCGGTTTGCACCTTGCCGACGCTAGCCAAGGAAAAAAAGTGTTTGCCCATGTATGCATTGCCTGCCACCGGATCGATGGCGTGGGCGTGAACGTCGGCCCTGACATCAGCGATACGCGTGACAAAACGCCCGAATCGATCTTAACGTCTATTCTCAATCCGAATGCCGCGATTGACGCTGCCTTTCTTCAATACTCTGCGGTCACGGCTGATGGGCGGATTGTTGATGGACTATTGATCGACGATCGAACCGAAGGCGTGACATTGCGAAAACAAGGGGGAGAATCAATATTCATCGCGAGATCTGAACTCGAAGGCTTACGGGCATCCGGAACAAGTCTCATGCCGGACGGTTTTGAGCGCATAATTAATGAGTCCGACATGGCGCATTTGGTGGCGTACCTCAAGAATTGGCGTTACCAAAAATAGCGCGCACTTAGGATCAACCGATCAATAAATGTCCGATTTCTGTAGTGGGATAGGCTTCCAGCCTGTCATTTTCAACGGGACAGGCTGGAAGCCCAGGGCTGTAAGGGTGTGTAGTGACTACAAATCCCGCAGGCTTGCCCTGCGGATGATTCGGTTTCTGCCTACCCTGAATAGCTTCACTATGTCTCTCCGACGTACGCACGGTCGATTGCCTTCGGCAATCGACCGTGCGTACGTCGGGTGCGGCGGTGATTGAGAATGGTTTATTAGCGAAAAACCCAACGATCCGCAGGGCAAGCCTGCGGGATTCCCTGAATGTGATACCCTTACAGCCCTGGGCTGGCAGCCTTTCCCACGTCAAAAACCGGACAGTTATTGATCGAACGGTCCTAACCTGGACGGCTAAACTAGATCCGAATGCCATTGAAGAGGCAATGGAAGAAGCAACGGTCGACTCCAACGGGATCGATGAACAGCATAGTGGTTTGCGGCTTAACCATTCAATTCCCCAAACGTGTTGAGACGGTTCCATTCGCGCTCGGATATGCCAGTCATTTCGGCCTGGGCCTTTTTCGAGCGCGGCAAAATGACTAGCCCTGTTATTCAGTTCTTTCCAAATATCCAGTCAAGCGATTTCAAATTTCAAAACAGTTCATAAAACGAATCGTTGCCAATGTGAGGGAGGTATTTTTTTGCGAGAGTTTCCAGGGGGGCGGCGCGGGCTGGTAGACGGAGCCAGCCTTCCATCGAACTTCGGAAGCAATAGCGAGAGGCTTGATAGAGCCGGTTGTTTTCGTCTGCCAACTTGAATCGCATGACTGCCGTATACCTGCCACGACTGGCGATCGAATTGGCGATCGATCCAATCGACCCCAACATTCCTTCAAACATTTCTCCAAGATCCCGTGAATCCTGATCCGGAGCATACAATACGATGTAATCGCCATCGATCATGGTTTGAACAGCCGTATGCGATGACAGCTTGATAGCCAGATCGTGTACCAGGTCCGCCTCGAACTGTTTGATCCTGGTCGGTCTACGACGACGGACGGTGACTACATGGGAACTGGGATCCTCGAATAGCTCGAAATCTTCGGGTAGCGAATCGACTCGATTGCCGCCGTCGCTTGATGGTTTTCTCGATACAAAAAACTTTGGCTTGCCGGTTTTCGTCTTCCCCTCGAAAACAAAGTAGCGGTCACCTTTTCGATTGGTGTGTTCCATGTGCAAAACTCCTTTTCTAGTGTTTGGAAATTGTGGTTCGAGTTGTCTTCACGGTAAAACGATTGTCTCAATCATTCGTCAGTTTAGAGTTTTGTTGGCGATAGAGCAGGGTGCTGGTCAGAGTGAGAGTGGTTTTTCACGGGCGCACATGCCTGTCACGCCCTGTCACGCCCTGTCACGCCGGAGGTGGACGTTGGCTTTTTGGACTCGGACAATTCGTAGCTTCGGATTCATACAAGTGTGGTCATAATTGTATCGGTAAAAGTATAAAACCAGTTTTTTGATGGATTATACTTGTTTAAAGAGATCCACAGTCATGGGAAAAAAGACATAAGAAAAGCGATCTACAGGCGGCCGATTACGTATTACTTTGCTCGAGACGCGGCGAGCGTAGCTTGGGAACTAGAAGTGGACATTTTCGTGGCTTTGGATTATTTATGAAGGCTGATGTTTCTGTCGCGATGGCTTGATTTTATAGCTCTTTCTCAATTTGGTTGTTAACAAAATGATCTCACACAACGACTCGCCCGCTGGTTTTTGCACCGGATGAGTCGCTGTGTGGGTCGTGACGTTTATTGATCTTGGTCCAGGAAGTTTTGCTTTTGAGTTCCGAGCCAATCCGGCTACCCATCAAAACAAAAAACAAAAAACAAAAAACAAAAAACAAAAACAAAAGCTCGCCATGCGCCGAATCTATTTGATTACTTACGACATCTGTGATGCCAAGCGATTGCGCCACGTGTTTCGCTGCCTTCGCAATTGGGGTGATCACCTCCAATACAGCGTCTTCGAATGCCAATTGACCGCCTCCGACTTGCTCCGATGCAGAGCGGAATTGGCCGACATCATTCATCACGGTCAGGACCAAGTTCTGGTGATCGACCTGGGTCCTGCAGCGAATCGCTCCGATGGCTTGATCGAAGCGATCGGACAACCGTATAGCGCTATGGCTGCACCCTGCCTCGTGATCTGATTCGGACATTTTTCTTATTTGTTACCAATCGCAACTTTCCCCAGCGTGTCAACATGCAACCTGACGATTACTTGCCTGCTCGAATGATCAACGAATTTGTCTATTGCCCTCGATTGTTCTACTTGATGCATATCGAGGGACAGTTCGCGGACAGCATCGATACGATCGATGGCCAAATCGTCCATCGCCGCGTTGACGACGGAACAGGACGCCTCGATCCGGCCGTTGCCATTCCAAAAGAAGACGACGAACTAGGCCTTCCGCCAGCGACCCCCGCTAAGCCAACTGCCAATCATTCGTCCGCTGCGGCGAAACGCAAGGCCGCTGCGTTGCAAACACCCTCGTTTTTCGACTCGCTTCCCGATGCCGATGAACCAGTCACCCCCGTGATCGCTGACCATACCAGCGATCCCGGTCCACATCCGCGTTCACTTGACGCGGCGGATGCTACCGACGAAACGCCGCCCGCCGAGCCCGCCGCACGAACGATTCATGCACGCAGTGTCACGCTCAGCAGTGATTCGATCGGAGTGATTGCAAAACTGGATCTCGCCGAAGCCACTGGCAATCAAGTGACTCCGGTCGACTATAAACGCGGACGTCCACGCCAGGAACTGGATGGGTCTCTCGGTGCTTGGAAGCCGGAACGTGTCCAAATTGCTCTGCAAGCATTGGTGTTGCGGGACAACGGCTACCAAGTCGATCAAGGTGTGTTGTATTTTAATGAAACTCGCCAGCGTGTCACGGTGCCGATTACGGAGGAATTGGTTGCCAGCACGCGGCTGGCGATCGAAGGTGCCAAGCAACTGGTTGCCACTCCGGTCATCCCGCCCCCGTTGATTGCCAGCCCCAAGTGCCCACGCTGCAGCATGGTCGCGATTTGTTTGCCCGACGAAACTCGGCGCCTTCAATCCTACACAGCGCATCTCGCGGCGACGACGCAAGGCTCGTCAACCGCAACCGGCAACGAGAGATCACTTTCCGATTCCGATGCTCCAGACAACGTGGCCGCGAGTCGTCTGAATGGCGACGATGCGGAGTTGCCAAGCGACATTGATGGCGAGTTCACTGTCCGCCCGATGGTTACTTCCCGCGACGAACGTCGACCGCTGTATCTCAACACTCAGGGGACCAGGCTCGGGCGTGAAGGGGATGTGTTGCAGGTTCGTGGCGATGGGGTCGTGAGCCAAGAGATTCGATTGCGAGAATTGAATCAGATCAATCTGTTTGGCAATGTGCAGCTCACCACGCAAGCGATCCAGGCGATGATCGGGGCTGGGATTCCGCTCTTGTATTTTACGCAGCGAGGTTGGTTTTATGGGATGACGTCACCGCTGGGGTTGAAGAACGTACAGATGCGCCGCGAGCAATTTCGCGCGGCCGACGATCCGAAGTTTTGCTTGTGGCTTGCCAAACAACTGGTAGCGGGCAAGATTCGGAATTGTCGCACGTTACTGATGCGAAATCACCGCGAGCCGCCTGCCGAAACGCTGCGAGATTTGAAACGCTTGGCGTCGCAAACGATGCGAGCCGATTCTTTAGCGTCGCTGTTGGGCGTGGAAGGGACAGCCGCAAGGATCTATTTTCAGCAGTTTGCGGGGATGATCAAAGTCGATTGTCGTCTGCCAAACGGTGGAGCGGAACCGGAAACGGCATCACCCACGTTTGATTTTCGTGGGCGCAACCGTCGCCCGCCGCGAGATCCGGTCAATGCGCTGCTAAGTTTGGCGTATAGCCTGTTAACAAAAGACTGTACGGTGGCGGCGGCAGGCGTGGGACTTGATCCGCACCTCGGTTTTTATCATCAAGTCAAACCGGGAAAGCCGGCATTGTCGCTTGACTTGATGGAACCGATGCGTCCGTTGATCGCTGATTCAGTGGTGATTTCTGCGATCAACAACCGGATGGTGACCGGCGACCATTTCATCCGAGCTGGCCAGTCGGTAGTGCTCAGCGACATCGGGCGAAAGCATTTTTTTCATGCTTATGAGCAACGGATGGATTCGCTGGTAACTCATCCGTTGTTTGGCTACCGCGTCAGTTACCGACGACTATTAGAAATCCAGACACGGTTGCTAGGTCGTTTGCTGGTACGAGAGATCTCGGACTATCCGGTGTTCACGACACGCTAGAAACAGTTTGCGAGCGGCGACATGCTTCAAGAAACCCGGCAACCGCTCGCCAGCCGACAAAAAACGGGATAAACGAACTAGTTCGCCAACCCAAGGAGACCTTTAAATGAACAAAAAACAACGCCCCCTCGCAAAAGGATCGCGTTCATTCGTAAAATGAAGTATATTCAGCAAGGTCTCTTTCCGCGTTCGAAAGAACGCGGCCTCATTGAAGGGCGCCGGGGTCGACCCCAATAAATAAAGTCATCGGCCCGCTTTCCGCGTTCGAAAGAACGCGGCCTCATTGAAGGACATCGAGTTGCTCGGTAGCGTTCGTAGTGCCAGGCGCTTTCCGCGTTCGAAAGAACGCGGCCTCATTGAAGGCGGATACTTCTGATATTAGCATGGAGGAGATGTTCACTTTCCGCGTTCGAAAGAACGCGGCCTCATTGAAGGTGTTCAGTTCGCTGCCACGCAAAATATTGATTGCGACTTTCCGCGTTCGAAAGAACGCGGCCTCATTGAAGGGCGATCTCTGCGATGTTTCCGACCATCACCACGCGCTTTCCGCGTTCGAAAGAACGCGGCCTCATTGAAGGGTCAACTACTCCAACAATAGTAGCTGCTAGGCAGTCAACTTTCCGCGTTCGAAAGAACGCGGCCTCATTGAAGGGCCGAGCAAGTCGCGGATATCCGCTAAGTCTTGAGTTGCTTTCCGCGTTCGAAAGAACGCGGCCTCATTGAAGGCGATCCCGCAGACGGTATCCACTTCATGCTTGTTGCCTTTCCGCGTTCGAAAGAACGCGGCCTCATTGAAGGAATTCGATACTATCGCCGAACGCTGCTTGCGATTTCCTTTCCGCGTTCGAAAGAACGCGGCCTCATTGAAGGGCTCCGCCAATGAGGATTCCGCAGCGACGGGTTCCCTTTCCGCGTTCGAAAGAACGCGGCCTCATTGAAGGATCTCCACAGCGGTGTGTTGTTAGCGGTCAAAGAAGCCTTTCCGCGTTCGAAAGAACGCGGCCTCATTGAAGGTTGGTTTAGAATGCAACGCTTGGCAGGATTTGCTCGCTTTCCGCGTTCGAAAGAACGCGGCCTCGTTGACCAATCGATGTAAGCTTGCTGGCTTTCGAACGTATCCCAATCGGCTTTTTTCAAGTTGTACGGTGGGTCTGCGAAAACCAAGTCTGCGGTTCCAACTCTATCGTTTTTAACCATTCTCGCGAGTCACCGTGAATGTGTTGACCGTTAAGGTGATCGTATTGCAGCGACACAGCTGCGCCACTTGTTGCGTACTGCTTGCCTTTGATCGGTGCCTTGTCAAACAGAGGCACTTGTGTGTCCTGCATAGTTAACCTCGTCAGCAAACTGACTAATTGGCTACACTACCTACAATTCACGCGCGGCGCGAGCCGTCCGCTCTTGCTGAGGCGATCGTCAGGGCTGGTCTTTCTCTGGCACCTTCGGCCGACACAATTGTTCGAGAACGGTTCGATCGATATTGTTGGAGAGGAATCGTATCGAACCGTCGACCATGCAACAATTTGCTCCGCCGCCGTGCATGCTTCCACAACCAACATGTCCCCGAGTCGCTGACGACCAATCGCGTTGGATGCCTTCCTCAAGGTGATGTGACGGGTGGACGCAGGCCCAAGGAACTAAACCGGCATTCACTTCACCCAATAGAATTGTCTCGCTTTTTAGTTCCAATTCAGTTAATCGCAAAGGCCTGGACGAAGCGGCGATTCGATCGTTCCATGCAATATGGCTAAGGCCAAAACCATCGGGGGATTGGTGCGGGTAGCCCTGCGTGGGACAGATTGCATCGGGAACGAGACGGCGAAAAGGGGCGGCGTTTTCTGGAGCATTCCAAGCTTTCTCAAGGTTTTGGTAAGTCTCAGGCACCACGCCTATAAATGGTAGAATCTGCAACAGCCAGCTTTGCCGAGCGTCAATTTCGACAACTCCTGGTCGGTAAACCGAAAGGTCACTATCTGCATGCGTTTGCTGTTTCGATACGTGTATGGCCTCAGGAGCAGTAAGCAGCCAACCACATTGATGTATGACCCCGACCATGGCCATGCCCACCACAAAGATCATCAGCACCAAGAGCGTGCCGCAAACACTCGCACGAAAACTCCAGCGGATCGCAACTTGGGCACTGCGGTGGACGTTGATTTCGCTTATAAACCACCGCAAAAACGAATGGACGCCAGCGATCGCAACGATGAGCAATCCAAGGAAGAGCGCCGTAGCGTCCCAGCGAACATGCACTTTAGGAAAGGTGCGCGCCACAAAATTGACCCATCCAAAACACAAAGGGAAACAGATTTCGCTAAAGCAAGCAATGACGAAAAGCATCGCCAGCGCGACAGCGATGAGTGTGCGCTTGCGCAATTCGTGAATTGGTGTCGCCACTGTCATTTTGAATTCTGCTCCAACGTATAAGTGACGCCCTCTTTCTTCCATGCGCCAGGCGTCATTAACTCTCGCGCCCCCGAAATCATCGTTAAGACGATGATAAACAGAGTGCCCCAGAGTAGCACGAGGATTGTCGCTTTGCCGAGCGTCAACTTCGGCAACCAAAGTAAATCGGTCGCGATAACATTCCACAACCGTTGCACGACGACGACGGCCACGGCGATGGCCAAAAGAAAAAACGAAATGGCTTGCAACCTTCCGATCGCCTGCTCCGTCAAGCGAGTCAGGCTCTGCAAATCTTCTGGCAATACGCTGGGCATTCCCGCCGTAGCGTACAGTGGGATCGCAACAAAACTCAACCAAACCAACGCGCGAACAAAGAGGACCGTTTTGTTACTCATGAATGACTTACGTTTGCTATTGGCGGCGATTTCCCGACACCGAGCGATCTTTCGCGGTTAGGCTGTGAATTTATTGGCAACCCGACGCGTTAGTTTTGAAGTTGCGCTATTTTGGGATGAATGACTTTAAAGGTCAACGGCCTTGTTCAACATAGCCAGGGGCAACGCCCCTGGAACACGGAAAACATGTGGTTTCTTTGGCCAACGGTCATATTCATCCTGAACGACAACGGATTGATTATGGCCGTTGGTCAAACGGATTCGTTTCGTGTGAGGTTGCAGGGGCGTTGCCCCTGGGCTGTTAAAAATTTGCTCTTATGAGCAAAAAGCGTTTGCGCAGATTTTATTCCATTTTCTCGCCGCGTGCGGGGCTTGTCCCCGTCGGGCGACGATCACAACCAGATCGCGAAGAAGCAATGACGTCGGCCACGGGCGGAGCTTGTCTCCGTCGGGCCATGATCAGAAACTGATCGTGCAGCCATGCGTATCGATTGATTAACGCTCCACGCGGACAAGCCGCATGGTAGCGAGGCTCGCTCCGCCAGCAGTTTCTGGTTGGGATTATAGCCCGACGGGGATGAACCCCGCCGTAGCCTCTGGTTGGAAAAACATCGATTCAAACTTCCGCTATTTAATTCAGTGTAAACCCGAAATTTTTAACAGGCCAGCGTTGCTCCTGGCTAAGTTGATTATGGCCTTTGGCCAACAGAACGGTTGCAAATAGCGCAACTTCAAAACGCGTTAGCGAGGATCTGCCCGCCGCCTCGCTGACGCGTCGTGTTACCATTTTGCCGCAAATCTAACCGGCTCAAATAAATTCACAGCCTAGGTGCGAAAGGCGACACTAATCGCGAGACCCTCGGGAGGTCCCTTTCCTTTAACACAGTCAAGGATTTAAGAATCCGATCGCTAGATGGTTGAATTAAGCTAGCCGATATGCTTTAATAGCGCAATCCCGCCGCCACTCCCACCAGTCTACTGCCTCACACTTTCTCCCGGAGGCGACCTTGGTCGCAAACTCTATTGCGAACAGCTCTATCGCCCCCAGTGCTATCGCGCCCTGTTCTTTCGCGCCCTGTTCTTTCGCCAAGGGAATGATCGGTAATTGGCCATTCTCGATATGCGGTTGCGCCTTATTGCTCATCGCGTTGCAATCGCATGTGGTGGCTGCGCAGTTGACTGTGTCACCTGGCAACCTTGAACTGACAGGCCGTGATCCTTTGCATGGCATGGTTGTTTCGTTGACCGATGACGACGGCAAAGTATCAGACGTCACACGTCGCGCATCGTATGAAATGGATCGTGCAGAGATCGCGTCGGCTGATGAACGGGGGATGGTAACAGGTCTGTCCGATGGTCAGGCGACGCTGACGGTAAAGCTCGCTGATCTTTCTGCTACGGTCTCTGTTTCGGTAGCCACATTCGCTGATAAGCCAGCCCCTTCTTTCAAACATGATGTCCTGCCGATTTTGACGCGAAGCGGCTGCAACATGGGTGGATGCCATGGCAAGCTTGCCGGACAAAACGGATTTCGCCTTTCGCTACGCGGTTATGCTCCGGAATGGGATCACGACTGGATCACTCAAGAAGTCAGCGGTCGAAGAATCGACCTAGGTTCTCCCGAGAAAAGTCTGCTGCTTGAAAAACCGTCAGGCGCACTACCACACGATGGCGGTGTTCGGTTTCGTCCTGATTCCCGAATGTGGCAAACACTTCGTGACTGGATCGCGTCGCGGGCTCCCGCGCCATTGGCAGATGAACCGGATGTAATCCGTTTGGAAATTCTGCCAGGTGACTGTGTTATAAGTCCGGGTGAGTCGCAGCAACTGCTAGTACGAGCTTACTACGCGAACGGGCGAGTGCGAGACGTGACTTGGCTTGCGCAGTTTTTCTCCAACGACGAAACAACCGTATCGGTGAAAGCATCTGGCTTGGTAAAGTCTCTGCGAAGCGGAGAGGCCGGCGTGCGAGTCCACTTTCAAGGGTTAGTGGCGGTCGTCGGTTTTACGATGCCCTTTCCTTATACGATCAAGCCAGAGAATTATACGGCGCAGCAGAATGTTCTAGATGGCCCGCTTTTTCAAAAGTTACAGCAGCTTCGAATTCCTCCTGCAGGTCCGTGCAGCGACGAGTCATTTCTGCGTCGTGCTTACCTGGATGCGGCAGGTATTCTGCCAACGCCGGCAGAAGTGATTGCGTTTCAATCGGATACAGGTACTGACAAACGAGTCCGCGCGATCGATGCATTGTTGCAGAGGCCGGAGTTTACGGACTACTGGGCATTGCAACTTGCCGACCTGCTTCAGAACCGCAAAGAGCGTGATCACGATGTTCGAGGGCCGAAGGGAGTCAAGGCGTTCCATGGTTGGCTGCGTGAACAAGTGGCAGCCAACCGACCGTGGAGCGACATTGCTCGTGATGTGCTGCTAGCCAAAGGGAACGTTGTCGCTCAGCCCCAAGCAGGCTACTTTGTCACCGTGGTGGGAGAATTTAATAAAGTCGAGGAAAGCGAACTGCCTGACAGTGTGGCTCAATCATTTCTTGGAACACGCATCGGTTGCGCACGTTGCCACAATCATCCGCTAGAACGTTACACACAGGACGACTTCTATCATTTCGCGGCATGCTTCGCGAAAGTAAATCTCGATCGCAAGAACCCTCAAACCGGGCTCACGGCCGTCACAGCGATCGGACGCGAGGAACGGGATCAGCAAAATCGTATTGCCGAAGCGGCGACTCGCCTTGCGGAAGCCTACCGAGCCGAATTGCAAGACGACGAAAAAACGAAACGCATCGCGGACCAGCAGCGTGACTTGGAAGGTCAAACGAAGCGGCTTGAAGAACTCCGCGTAAGGGCACCGGGAGTCAACCAACCCCGTACCGGAAAGTTCATGAAACCGCAGTCGTTGGATCGCGTCGAGTTGCAATTTGATCCGGGAAGTGACCCTCGTTTACCTTTCGTAAACTGGGCGATCAACCATGAGAATTTCTCCGGGGCGATGGCGAATCGCTTGTGGAAGCATTTCTTTGCGGTTGGACTAGTCGAACCCGTCGATGACTTGCGAGCCAGCAATCCGCCGTCGAATGCCGCGTTGTGGAAGGTGCTTAACGAAGAGTTCCGTAGTCATAACTACGACTTGCGACATTTGATTCGGCTGATCCTCAACTCGCGCGGTTGGCAACTCGACGCATCAACGACACCTGAAAACGAAACCGATACCAAATACTATTCGCACTACAACGTGAAGCGGCTGCCGGCAGAGGTCCTCCTGGATGCGATGGCTGCGGCGACGGATGTGCCGAATCGATTCGCCGGTTACCCTGTTGGCCTGCGAGCGACGCAAATTTCTGATCCAGGTACCGATTCCTACTTCCTTACCTTGTTTGGCCGCAGTGACCGAGTCACCGCATGTGCTTGCGAGCGAAAAGGAGAAGTCACGCTGCCTCAATTATTGCACCTGGGAAATAGTGAAGACATCGTGGCCAACATCCGCACCGCGAGCGGTCGGCTGGCAACCTTGCTGCAAAACCCTGATGCAAGCGTTGTGATGAATGAAGTTTTCCTCGCGACGGTGAGCCGCCTGCCGAGCGATGCTGAGCGTGCCGCAATCGATACTGCGCTAACGACCGATAGCCGTGATTTAGTTTTCGCTGACCTGTTCTGGGCTCTGCTTAACTCCAAAGAGTTCGCTTTCAACCACTGACCTCCGCGTGTCCACACGCAGCAGGGAATACCGCCAATGCTCGACCTTTCACTTTCCAACACACGTAGCCGGCTCTGCAATGGAGTCTCCCGACGGAACTTCGTTAGAATTGGGGCACTTGCACCGCTAGGACTTGCATTGCCTCAGTTGCTGGCCGCTGATGCAGGTGCAAGAGCTGCGCGAGCCAAATCGGTGATCCTCATTTACTTGGGAGGAGGTCTTTCGCATCATGACTCGTTCGACATGAAGCCGGAAGCAGTCGAACAGATTCGCGGAAAGTACAAAAGTATTGCGACCACAGTCCCTGGTCTACAGATTTGTGAGTTGCTACCCAAGACGGCTCAGGTGATGGACAAATTGACGCTCGTGCGTAGCGGGACGCATGAGAATGATCATCACGAAACGGCGACCAATTGGGTGTTATCTGGACGGTTTGGTACTCCCTTTGGCGATCATCCCGCGATCGGTGCAATTGTCGCGCATGAGACCGGGTTTTCCGGTGCCGTGCCTCCCTATGTCGCGGTCCCAAAGAATCCGTCTTTCACATGGGAATTGGGGAAGAGCGTTTGGCTTGGAGGGCGCTGCGAGTCTTTCAAGGCTGGCAATCCCAATGACGCCAATTACCGAGTTCGCGACTTATCCACTCCCACTGGAATAACACCGCAAACGCTCGATCGTCGCAAATCGCTGCTAGCAGCCGTAGACCAACTTGCAGACCGAGTGAAGGGTAGCGACCAGATCGCTACCTATGACGAGTTCAGTCGCAAGGCTGCCGAGATGGTGCTCTCGCCTCAAGCGCAAGCGGCCTTCGCTATCGACCGTGAAGAAACGAAAACGCGTGATGACTATGGCCGTAGCGAGTTTGGTCAGAGCGTTCTTTTAGCGCGACGTTTGGTTGAGAACGGCGTCCGTTTCGTGACGATTAACTATGGCGGATGGGATCATCACGGCGAGATCTTTAAGGGCCTCGACAACAAGCTACCTGAGTTTGATCAGGGATACAGTTCCTTGATTCTTGATTTGGATCAGCGCGGGTTATTAAACGACACGCTCGTGCTGGCAATGGGAGAGTTCGGACGTACGCCCAAGGTCAACGACAAGGCGGGACGTGATCATTGGGGCCGCGCAGGTTCCATGCTTTGGGCTGGTGCGGGAGTGGCACGCGGCAAGGTCATTGGGGCAACCGACAAGAACGGAGCGTTCGTCACCGACCGACCGGTTCGCCCAGCGGATGTGGCTTGGACGGTTTACGAATCGCTTGGCATTGATCCAGCGAAAGAACTGCGGACACCGGAAGGTCGCCCCGTCTCAATCCTGGCCGAAGGAGCAACCGTTACGGAACTCTTTTCATGACACGTCCGTTGTTTGTTTTTGTTTTTGTTTTTGTGGCTTGTAGCATTGGCTATGTTGATTTCGATGACACGTTCATCGGGTGTTGCTCTTTCGCAAAAGCTCAGGAGGCAAAGAACGAAGTTGCTCGAATCACTGCCACCGAGCCTGCATCAATCGTCAGCGGAACCAAAACGACTTTAAAGGTACGTGGATTCAAGCTCAAGGAGTCCACAGAGATTCGATTCCCAATGGCCACCGAAGTAAAAGGTGAGATTACAGAGAAGAAAGATTCAGCCCCGCCTAAAGGACTGGAAAATAACCTCGTCGGTGACACCCAGTTGCTCGCAGAAATTACGCTTCCAGCTAATCAACCTGCGGGCATATTGGAATATGTGATCTCAACGCCCGCAGGTGATGCCGCAGGCAAGGTTAGGGTGCTAGCGGTCGATACTTCGATAGACGAGATAGAACCAAACAATGGATTTCGAGAAGCACAAAAACTGCCACCGAACCAGTCTGCACGCGGTGCGATTCAAGGCGACAAAGACGTTGATGTCTTTGCATTTCTCGCGCAGGCCGGACAGCAACTCAAAGTGACGGTGACCAGCGGTGGTCCTTTGATCATGGATGCGGCATTGCAGTGTTACGATGCTCGCGGCCAGTTCCTTGCAGCAGCCGACGACGGAGAGTCACGTGACCCAGTCTTGATGCTGAAGTTACCCACGGATGGCTCGGTTTATCTTTGCATCAGCAGTGCACACGACATCGGCGGTGAGTGGAACAGTTACCTGCTAACCGTGGAGGAAGTGAAGTGAGTCGATTGCTTCTTACCATCGTGAGGTTTTTTATTGTCGTCTTTCGCTCCGCGAAAGAATTGAGAAACGCTACTTTCGCGGAGCGAAAGGCGACACTTATCATTTTGATTCTTCTTATCTCATCCGCATTTTGCACTTCGAGCCATGGAAATGATGAGATCGTTTCATTTCATCGCGATGTGTTCCCGATTCTTCGCACCAACTGCATCGCCTGTCACAAGCCTAGCAAATCCAAGGGAGGACTGGATTTGACGACTCATGCAGCATTGCTCAAAGGAGGCGACGACGGCCAGATGATCAAGACGGGGGACGCCACAGGCAGTCGCCTTATCGAGACCATCTGCGGCGCCGAGCCAGAAATGCCAAAAGAAAGCGAACCGCTGCTGCCTCGTGAGATTGATCTGATTAATCGCTGGATCACGCAGGGTGCGATGGAAGACGCTCCGGTGGACACCGGTACGCGACGACCTGCCGAACCAACAGCCTACCGCTCCTTGCCAGCGATACATTCTTTGTCGTTTTCTCCCGATGGAACACTGTTGGCAGTACCTGGGCGACACGAAATTATTTTGCACCACGCGGATGGTTCTGGTGTTGTCTCGCGATTGGCGGGTGATTCACCTCGACTGGAGTCGGTAACCTTTTCAAAAGATGGAACATTGATCGTTGCCAGCGGCGGTGCAGTCTCTGAATTTGGTGAGATTCAAGTCTGGGACGCGCATCGACGAGAGCTCATTCATTCAATCAAGGGTTCGAACGACACTTTCTACGGAGTGTCCATTTCCCCTAACAATCAACAGGTCGCCGTCGGTTGCGCGGACAAGTTAGTACGAGTTTTCAACATCGCAGATGGCGTCGAAGTCATGCGATGTGACAATCATCTCGACTGGGTGTTCGGTTCAGCCTTCACGAACGATGGCCTTCGACTTGCTACGGTTAGTCGTGACAAAGCGGCAAAGCTGATTGATATTGCCAGTGGTCACCTCATTGACGACGTCAATCAGGCACGCGATCCGCTGATTTGCTTGACACGACATCCCACTGAAAATCTCATTGCTACTGGTGGTACCGAGGGGAAGATCCGCTTGTTCAAAATGGAACCGCGTGGTGGTAGACTGTCCGAGGGAGACAACAAAGAAGAAAGCTTCGTTCGCGAGTTTGAACACATGGCCTCGCCCATCCAGGCAATTGCCTTTAGCCCCGATGGAATCAACGTCGCTTGTAGCGCCCTGAGCGGGGAAGTAAGAATTTTTAAGACCGAAAATGGGCAGCGCGTCGCACAGATCAAAGGCGGCTTCGGGCCCATCTTCGCGATCGCATTCACTGCCGATGGAAAGCAAGTCGCCGCTGGAGGCTATGATGGCCGGATCCGTTTCTACAACACGGACAACGGTGAAACGGTGAAAGAGTTCAACAGCGTCCCACTCCAGTGACGGTTCGTCCACTAAAAACTGCCATGGCTTCGCGTTGTCATGATACCGGACAGGATTGTTCGATTCGTTTTCTCTTCTGGATCATTCCTTGCCTCGCGAGGAATAAGATCAATAAAGGCGTGGCCCTGCTACCAAAACCACGCGAAAACCGAAGCCGCTGCCATTGTGGGAACTTCCGACCGCACCATTAAGAGCCGCTGGCGGTCCGCACGCTTGACGCTGCACGCGGCCCTGGGCGGCGTGTTGCCTGGCGAATGACGGCACTGGCTCGCTGCGAAACGGTTCTCGATGGAAGCCTTTCGCTCGTCCAGGATTCTTGGCGAATTCTCTTTCCCTGTTCGTGACGGCTTGAGGGCAATAATGACGTAGTGCAACTCGCATTGATACAGAACAAACGCCGTCCAATTGCAAAGCCAGGTGGACTTTTAACTTCACTTTGCTGTGGCCCACGGCGTAGGCTGTCAGGAAACGGCTTGCTTCATGAACTTGTTTTCAGTAGCGAACGTGGCCATACTAAAACACCGTGACTACCCCGCCGAACTGCAGAGCGCCCCACCATGAGAATCGTTGCCGCTATGTTGTGTCTTTTGATTGCAACAACGGTGTATGCTCAGCACGCTGACCTTGTGTTGCGTGGTGGCAAGATCGTGACCGTCGATGCCGATTTCCGGATCGTCGACGCGATGGCAATTCACGATGGTCAGATCGTGGCCATCGGAACGGCAGAGAAAGTCGAATCCAACATCGGACGCGATACACGCATCGTTGAATTGAATGGCCGGATGGTATTGCCTGGGCTGATAGATTCACATGTCCATCCTAGCGATGCAAGCACGTTTGAGGCAGATCACGAAATTCCGCAGATGGATTCGATCGCGGACGTCTTGGACTATGTTCGCGAGCGAGCCAAAGTGGTCCCGCGAGGTGAATGGATCGACTTGTCTCAGGTCTTCATTACGCGCCTTCATGAGCAACGATATCCAACTCGAACGGAATTGGACTCGGCCGCTCCCGAACATCCGGTTTCATTCCGTACCGGGCCCGATGGGAGCACGAATTCGCTGGGTCTAAAGGAAAACGGAATCGACAAAGAATTCGCAGCAAAGCATCCTGACAATGTGATGGTTGATCCGGCCAGCGGCGAACCGACCGGTATCTTACGGAAAGCTTCGGCAGTCTTTCAGTCAAAACCAAATCCTGCTACGAAAAAGCTGACTGACTCTGAACGTGACGACCGACTCGTGATGTTGTTGGATGACTACAACCGCTGGGGCATTACTGGCATCATCGATCGCCATTGCAGTGATGCCGCGCGAACGCAATACGCCCGACTGCTGAAGGCGAATCGCTTGCAGATCCGCGTGCGTCTGTCGCGCAGTTTGAGTCCGGAGGGCGACTTAGCGGAGATTGAAAAGAAGCTGGATGCGATTGTTTCCGATCCTTACTTTGCCATGCCTGATCCGCGGCTGGGTGTGATTGGCGTGAAAGTATTCGAAGATGGTGGCATGTTGACCGGCAGTGCGTTTTTCAATCAGCCTTGGGGCATCAGCACAATCTACGGTATCGAGGATCGACATTATCGTGGCATGCAATACATCGATGAGCAGCGAGTGGAATCGCTTGTACGCGCCTGTGTCAAACGCAACCTCGCGTTCACGGCGCATTGTCAGGGGGACGCCGCCGTCGACACACTGGTTGGCGCCTATGAAAAGGTGAATCAAGAAATCCCGGTCGAGCCAACTCGATCAACCTTGACACATTCCAGTTTCATGACCAAACGGGCGATCGAAGGTGCGGCAAGGATCGGGATTGGAGTCGACCTGCAACCTGCTTGGTTGTATTTAGACGCTCGCACTTTACTCGCTCAGTTTGGCGAACGGAGACTGGAGTACTTCATCCCGCTGCGAAGCCTGTTCGATATTGGTGTCAAGGCCGGTGGCGGCAGTGATCACATGCATAAGATTGGTTCGCTGCGCAGCGTCAATCCATACAATCCGTTTCTCGGCATGTGGATCACAGTCACGCGGACGGCTCGTTGGCACGATCAGCCAATCCATCCCGAACAAGCGTTGACTCGCGAGCAAATGATTCGCTTCTATACGATCAATAACGCTTGGCTGATGCGTGCCGAACAGGAAATTGGATCGCTAGAATCGGGCAAGCGAGCTGACTTCATCATCATCGACCGGGACCTTATGTCATGCTCTGATGACGAGATCCGCGAGACACAAGTATTATCAACTTGGTTGGACGGGATAAAGATTTTCGAATCCCGCTAATATCGTTCGTTCCAAAGAGGTTAGTTGGACAGCGCCAACTAGCGGATGAAACATTGTTATTTGCCGTACTTTTTGCAATCGTGAGCGGCAAGGCGCTAACGCACGCGATGCCCGCAGCAAGCGCTGTCGGCTCACTAAGTCCACGCCATTCAACCACGACGCGGTTGCTGGCGGCAGCACGTGGTCGTGCGTCACGCCCGTTTGCGTCCATGTCGTAGGTCAATTTGTCGGCGAGTCGTTCGCGGGTCTCACGGATTTCGGTCGCGACAGCATCAGGTTGCATCATCGATCTCCAAAAAGTCTTGTGGAGTGCAGATCACCGGAGGTTTAAAGCCCATGTCACGACAGACGAATTCGATTCGCGATCGCAGCGACGGGTTGGGGACTTCAAGTTGATCAAATGGATGGGACACGGATGACACGGACGACACGGATTAGAACTCAATCGTTCAAAACGTGTGATGCGGGTGGGCTCGCTTACGAACTTCTCAACAGAATTAACGTTCGATCATTTCTTTATGTCTGCTTCCGTGTCGTCTGTGTTCTCCGTGTCCCAACCATCGTCTTACTCCCCGTCAAGTTTCAACAACGTGGCTTTTTCCGGATCATTCTTCCAGCCGAAGCGATTGGCGAAGTCGGCGGGGGACAAGTCGGCGGGGGACAGGGTGATGTGGCTGCCGTCGTCAAACTCGGCGAGCTAGACGAAAGAATGTTGGCGCCGGGGCTGCCTCGGTAGTGGCCGCCCACAAAAAAACACAGGGCCGACGCACAGCCAATCGTTGCCGGTGATGACCGCCCACAGCGTCCCCATCTAATCAATATCTCACAGAAGATTGGGACGATTAGTCACTTTCGTAGGCAGCTAGAAAATCGTCTCTCGAAATGCCGGATTGTGTGAGAATCGTCCGCAAAGTTGACCGTTTTAGATGGCGGTGATTCGGAATCGTCATCGGAGTCTGCGTTCCGTCATCGTTCTGCCTAGCCAAAGGGCTATGGTTACCTGAACGGACGACTTAAAAACCAATGTGTGCCAACGCGGCAAGTACACGGTCCAGCTTCGCATCGATAGGAAATTTCGCCATCAGATCGTGACACCGGTCTCCGTGACGAAGGCATCCAAAATGACTTCCTCGTCGCTAAATACGCTGGGGCCAAACGTTTCGATGTGGAACACGATCGCAGACGTGACGTCCGCAACGGCTTCGTCATAGGTCTGGCCCTCACCGATCACGACCCCTTTCATCCCCAGTGGATAGGACACGTACCCGTCGGCGTGTTTTTCCACAATCAGTTTCAAGTCTTTACGCATAGTCAAATCCTTTCATTGAATAAGTCTAAGCTCTGCGGCCTCAAACACAACCATGCAATCCCGCTGACTGGCCCAGCGGATCGTTCGGTTTTTCACTCAGCGTGTCGTACAAATGTCAGTCAACTGACTTTGTGCCAAATTTGATTGGACCTTTTTCACCTCGGCACTGATCCGAACATCCACTTTGCTGCCGATCAGACAACTTGGGACCGAGTAGGTGTTTGCGCGAACCGCGATCGTGCTGCTCTTGCTGACGCGTGCATGATAAGGTGTCAAAGCATGATAAGGTGTCTCTACCGATTTGGATGGTTAGGCAAATTTAAATAGTACCCAATTAGCCAAATTCCTACCTGACACCTTTGTCTCGACCCGTCACCGTGCGCAGCAGGGGATCGAAGGCCAGCAATCCCTGAATCTGCTCTTGAACCTGCCCGACGACGAACGCGAGACGTTGGATCTGCTCTGGTATCAAGGGCTCACGCAACTCGAAGCCGCTGCCATTGTGGGAACTTCCGACCGCACCATTAAGAGCCGCTGGCGGTCCGCACGCTTGACGCTGCACGCGGCCCTGGGCGGCGTGTTACCTGGCGAATGACGGCACTTGCTAGTGGAATTAGCAGCGATTACCAACTACCAACAATTTGAAAGGGTTGACCCATGTTTAAGCGGCTCAGCAACCTGTTCGGCAAGAAACACGCACGATCATGAATACTCGGAGGAATCACAAACGACGAAGTCCGGAAGCACTCGAAAGGCGCGATCTCTTGGCCGCCTCGGTCTTTTATGAGGTTCAACGACAAATGTCCCAGTGCTTGCGCTGGAGCTTTCCGTGCAGTTTTTGGATGCGTGACGCACCTGCATGCCAGTGAAGTTGATGTGCATTTCCCCTTGTTCTAGGCTCATCCTGGAATGCCAATTGAAAGAGGCTCTGCATTGTGAGTCGTTGCGTGTTGCAAAGCCAACTCCTGTCTTCACTAATGATCATCCAGGACGCGAACCATAGTGATCGATCTTATCGAGCTATGATCATCGAACTTCCAAACAATTTTCTTTTCTGCGTCGTGCGTGATTTCGAACGCGTGAGCTCCCTTGCCTTCTTGTCCTCGGAGGAAGTTGCCAATGACGAAGTTACCATTCTTGAGAATTTGTAAACTGGTAATCCAGTTTAAATTCAGCTCGGGAACTTCAGCAGCATTCAACTCCCACACGATCGATTTCTCAGGAGTGACTTCGATCACCCGCTTCTGGGTCCCGCAGCCGATAAGCGTATTACCATTGGGCAATCGCAACGCTTCGTAAACGTCGGTCACGCCCGGAAACTCCCAAACAATCTTGCCGTCCCGATCGTATTCGCGGACAGCAGCGTCGACTTCATGGCAAGCAAGTAAATTCCCATTTTCCAGTTGCCGAACACAACGGACTTGCTGATGAGCAGACGTCTGGTTCGTCGTCATTTTAACTGTCGCAACGACTTCGCCCTTGCTGTTAATCTCCACCGCCTGACATGGTCCTTGCTCGGCCAGAAGAATGTTTCCGTTCGACAGGAGATCGCAAGCGAGTATCTGTTCGCACTTCGAACGGTAATCGAAAACGACATGGTGATCGCGATCGATCTCTTGAACGCCTGTCGGAGTGCCACCGTCAGCGAAGATGACATTGCCGTTTTCTCTGATTCGAAAACAGACTGCTACCGAAGGAAACTTATGCTCCCATTCAATCTTTCCGTCACGGGACACCTCGACCAACCGATGCGCCGCGTCGCTGTATTCGCAAATCATGATGCGATGTTTCATTGGCAACAAAGGATCAGCCGCATCGGCCTTCAATCCCGAAGTCGAGAGCCATGCGATGCAAGCGAGCAGAAGGCTGCTTGCATGACGCCATTGAACGGAGTTCGCTCGGGTCCTCGTAAGAGGGAAAGGTAACAGTTCTCGAAGGTACATGGTCAGGTCTTTCTGAGTTACAAATTTCTTTACTGTTCTGGACAAGCTACTTCAGGTCAATTGCCGCATTGGGTCGATCGATAGGTCTGACAGGGTTGCTATTGCTTCGCGCGCGAGCTCTCTCGCTTGGCGAAAAAGTCTCTCCACAAGATAGTCTCGGAAACGTTGTCGACTTCGTTGCAGTGCTGCCAATCGATCCACACGTACTCGACGCCGAGGTATCCACGATAACCAGTTTCTTTGAGCAGTTGAGCCACTCGTGAGTAGTCGATCTGGTTGTCCTTAAATGACGTTTGAAGCCGCCCTTTGCGGGCCCCTCGCGCATGAAAGTGGCTTGCATGAGATACCAGCGGTTCGATCCGAGCGTCGGGGATGCCGGGTACCGTGAAGTGAGTGTAGTCCAGGGTCAGCGTCAATCCCGGAACCGATTCGACCAGCTTTAAAGCTTTCTCAGGAGTCGGCAAAATAGAACCAATATGAGCCTCTATCGCGAAAATGATTTTTGCTTGGTTGGCTTGGTCGACTCTCCATGTCAATTCATCGCAACATCGTTGCCACGAGTCAGCGACCGGTTCCTCTGCGAATCGAACACCGGGTAGCCCCGAAACATGATGACTACCGCAACTGTTTGCGAAGTCGAGGGTCCGCAAAAACCAATCGCGAGCCTTTCGCCGTCTTTTCGGATCAGGTTGGTTGATTGCATAGGGCACAAAGTCCGGAGCCATCTGCAAGTAAACATCGGCGCAGGCAAGGCCGCGATCTTTAAGTTGCTCCGATAATTGCTTTCCAGAACGTTCCGGCTGCCGAAGCATTTTTGAAGGTTGCAAATGGGAACGTCCCTCAAACAACCCGATGTCGACGCCGTCGAACTTGAGCATCGCGATCAGCGACAGGACGCTCTCGTGCTCCAGCAATGGGAAGGTGAAGTCGGCACAAGCAAGTTTGAATTTCATGCAGGCTCCTGAAAGGCAGTCTTGCTGTTTGTATCCCACTCCGCCGCTGCCAAGTACCCACCGTCGATCACCAGCGAGGTCCCTGTAACTCCAGCCGAATCTTCGCACGAAAAATAGAGAACCGACTTTGCAATATCATGCGATGTTAGCGCGATGCCCATCGGTACGCGTCGGAGTCGCGCTGCCAACGTCGCCTCGGGGTCAGGTGTCGAACTCAAGTGGTAACGCAGCATCGGTGTATCGGTGATGCCTGGACATACACAGTTGGCGCGAAGTCCGATCGCGGCATAATCGAGAGCGATGTTGCGGGTCAGTTGCAACACCGCACCTTTGGACGTCGTGTATGCGGGAGTATTTCCCTGGCCGATGAAGCAACCGATCGAACCGATGTTGACCATGTAGCTGCGTCGCTGCCGAGAGAGAAACGGAAAGGCATGCTTCATCGAAAAAAAGATCGATTTAACGTTGATGTCCATCAATTGATCCCATTCCGCTTCGCTGTACTCGTGCAACTGTTTGATATGAACAATACCCGCGCAGTTGACGACGATTTGCAAACTGCCGAACTCAACCGCGGCGGTTTCTATCGATTTTTGTACCTGCATTTCGTTCGCTACATCGCAGCGATGGAAGACCACACGCGCACCGCCGCTGGCAAGTTCGTCGGCAAGCGTTTGGCCCCGTTCGACTTGGACATCAGCAATCGCAACGGTCGCACCTTCTGAAGCGAAGAGACGAGCAGTCGCCTCGCCCATGCCGGAAGCGCCACCGCTGATCCACGCGACCTTACCAGCAAGTCGTCCACTCATTTTTTCACCTTCGACGCAGCCTTCGCGCGAGCTTGCAGTTCATAGAGCGATGCATACTCCGCTTCCATCGGAACCAGTGGTGCTGGGCCGGCAAGGCGGGCGAATGGTGCCGCTTTACCTCGCACAGGACGATAATGCGCCTCGGCCCTGGCCGTTTGAGGACCATACCAAATGGGAAAGGCATCGGCTGCGCGATACTCAAAAATCAATGTTCGGCGCGGCTTGGGTGATCGGTTCGGAAGAGACGAGTGCGGCGTGATACAGTGCATAAAAATCACGCTACCTGCGGGGGCGGAAAGCGACACCGGGCGACCAAATTTACCGCCATCGAGATCCTCACTAATCATCCCAACGAACTTGCCATTGGCATCCGAGTGATTGAAGTAATGATGATGATGACGAGCCAACACCTGAAGGCAACCATTCTGCTCATTTGCATCATCCAGGTAAACGAGCGCGGTGACTAAGTCGTCATTGGTGTGAGGGAAATAGGCAAGGTCTTGGTGCCAATCGACCACGCTGCCAACGTGCGCCGGCTTCATGTTCAATTTGCTATGTTGCAAGTTAAAGTTAGGACCAATCAACGATTCAATTCCGTCGAGCATCCGCGAGTCGTTGGCCAACCGCCGGAACGTCTCGTCTTGATCATACGGGTTATAGATCCGCCTCGGCACTCGTTGACCCTCAACAGGCTCGGGCTCGAGCTCAAGTACCTTGCTCATGTCTTCCCCAGCAACTGCCCGCTCGGTGAGCGAGCGAATCGTAGCGTCAATCTTCGTCAAGTCATCGGCGTTGAAGAGCGACGGGATAACCAAAAAACCTTCGGTGTGATACTCGGCTATTTGTTCAGCCGACAACGGAAAATCCAACATCTCCAACGATCCTCAGAAGAAAAGAACTGTATGTAAGCACCCGTGCACAAGTTTCTTAGTTTAACCGCGTGGGCATCGCCCCGCGCGTTTGCCTCAAAACACGCGGCCCGATGGGCACGCGGTTTAACG
>JAYVSE010000255.1:0-28747 GCA_043775635.1 Planctomycetaceae bacterium
GCGTGGGCATCGCCCCGCGCGTTTGCCTCAAAACACGCGGCCCGATGGGCACGCGGTTTAACGAGTAATGTGCGAAAACTTATGCAAGAGTGCTTACCACCTCGGAACCGTACTGTAACTCGGAAAAATGCTTGAAACCAAGAAATCAACCGTCCCTAACCTGCAGCGTGGTATGGCCGTTCTGGAGTATTTAGCAAACAGTGGTCGCTGTGCCACGATTGCCGAATTGACCGAACGATTGGGCTATCCGTCGGCTTCAGTGTTTCGCATCACACAGGAACTCGCTGAGCTTGGCTATTTGTCTCGTGACCCAATTTCAAAACGTTTTGGCTTGACCAACAAGCTATTGCTGCTCGGCCAGCCTCAGGGACGCAGCCAAGGTTTAGTGGAAGCGTCACTCGCGGCCATGCGTGGACTGCATAAAGCCACCGGCGAAACAACGCAGTTGTGCTGTTTGGTTGAGACCGAAACCGTCGTGCTTGAACAAATGGTTTCGATCCATCCGTTCAAATATTCTGCTGAACTAGGCGCTCGTTGTCCGGCATACAGTTGTGCTCCTGGCAAAGCAATGATTGCGGGGCTACCGGAAGACGATCGCAACGAGCTGGTTGGGCGATTGCAACTGAAGCGATTCACGCCGACAACGATTACGGATCGGCGGGCGTTTCGTAGCGAGCTGGCGGCGATTGCCCAATGCGGTTATGCGCTGGATCGTGCCGAAGGGATGGCAGGGATTCACTGTGTTGCATCGGTCATTCGCGACCGCAATGGATTTCCTGTCGGCGCAATCACCATTGCTGGCCCATCGTCACGAATTTTAGAAATTGATTTTTCACGCCTCGGTTTGCTGGTTGCTGAGGCCGCCGCTCACATTGAGGTTAACTATAGTGCCTAAGGAATTAAATTTCAAACAGGAATTAACCGCCGCTTTTGGACAGCCGATTGCCGAGAATCCCACTCAGGCGATGATTGAGGCCGCTTATCGTCACCATGGATTGGATTGGCGATACTTAACGATCGAAGTCGCTGCCGATGATCTTCGCGACGCAGTCCAAGGTGCACGTGCGATGGGGTTCGCTGGTTTTAATTGTACGATTCCGCATAAGGTCGCGGTAATCAAACATCTCGATGGACTGGGCGAATCGGCAAAGCTGATGCAGGCAGTTAACTGCGTCGTTCGACGTGGCGACAAATTAATTGGCGAAAACACCGACGGCAAAGGATTTGTCAAAGCACTTCGCGCGCTGCGTGATCCTAGCGGCACTCGCGTCGTGATCTTTGGTGCCGGGGGTGCAGCTCGCGCGATCAGCGTTGAAATGGCTTTGGCCGGAGCGAGTCACATCACGATCGTGAATCGATGTCCCAAACGTGGAAAAGATCTCTTTGACCTTCTGCAAGCATCAGTCGCAGAGCAAACGGGCGGCAAGTTGCAGTCAAAATTGGTCGCGTGGGACCAATCCTATTCAATTCCCAGCGACACGAACATAGTTGTCAATGCAACGTCGATAGGCCTCTATCCAGACGTCAATGCTCGATTGAACTTTGACGTGAAGTCGCTGCGTCCATCGATGTTGGTTGCCGACGTGATTCCCAATCCACCACGTACGAATTTGGTCAAAGATGCTGAGCTCGCTGGTTGTACGGTCATCGACGGACTTGGCATGCTCGTCAATCAAGGCGTGATCGGCGTCGAATATTGGACAGGCGTCAGTCCCGATCCGTTGGTGATGCGAGCCGCGTTAGAAGATGTCTTCAGTTAGCTTACTTTTAACAAATCGAGGAACTAGATGTCGAAAGCTTTAAAAGTCGCGGTCCTTTTGCTGGGCTGCGCTTGCAGTACTGGCATTGTTTTCGCGCAAGGCAAGAACCAGGAGCGTAATGTGATCGTCATTACCGACGCTGCATTGAACAAGCGAACCGAGACCTTGCGGGTGACTTCCGCAGACATCGGTAGCAAGTTGCCTAAAAATCAGCCATCTTGGTCGGTAGAAAAGACGACTCTGCATGGTGGCAAACAAGAAGGCTGCGAACTGGTCACAATAGATAATGGAGCTATGAAGATCGTTGTCGTGCCCACGCGGGGCATGAGTATTTTGCAGATTTCAAAATATCCCAGCGCAAAATATCCCAGCGCAAACGAGCCCAAAAACGCGGATATGAAACTCGGCTGGAATTCTCCGGTAAAAGAAGTTGTTCATCCCCAGTTCATGAACTTGGAAAGCCGTGGCGGGCTTGGTTGGTTAGAGGGCTTCAACGAATGGATGGTCCGTTGTGGATTGGAATACGCAGGCCATCCAGGAAACGACGAGTTTGTGAATAATGTGGGTGACAAGGTCAATATCGACCTGACGTTACACGGCAAGATCGGCAACATTCCAGCATCAAACGTCACGATCATCATCGATCGCGACGCTCCGCATCGAATTCGTCTGCAAGGCACCGTCCATGAGCGTTCGTTCTACGGTCCCAAGCTGGAGTTGATCACAGAGATTTCGACCATTCCTGGAGAAACCTCGGTTCGAATCACCGACAAGTTGATCAACCACGGAGCAGACGATCAAGAGTTTCAAATGATCTACCACACCAACTTCGGACATTCGTTGCTAGAAAAAGGTGCCAGGGCTGTCGTTGCGGCTGAAAAGATTGAACCCATGAATGCTCACGCCGCTAAGTCGATCGAAACGTATTCTATTTATGAACCACCAACGAAGGGTTTCATTGAACAAGTTTACCTCGTCTATCCTAAGTCGGACGCAACCGGGAAATCGCACGCGATGCTCAAAAATGCTGCGGGTGACCAAGGCGTCTCGGTCTCTTGGCAAACGTCACAATTGCCTTTCTTTACGCTTTGGAAAAATACTTCCGCCGAAGCAGATGGCTATGTGACTGGGTTAGAGCCAGGTACGGGCTTTCCGTTCAATCGCAACACCGAACGTAAATTTGGGCGCGTACCAAAATTAGCACCGGGCCAATCGTGCCTTTTCGAGCTTGATTACAGTTTGCACAGTGGCACAAAAGCTGTCGGCGAAGCGGAGGCTGCGATCAATATACTCCAAGGCGCGCCGCCGCAATTGGCTAGCGAGCCACCTAATATCCCTGAATAACTCGATCCGAAATATTTATAAAAATACTGATACTTCTCGATGATCGCCAATATTCAGCATTCTCGTTCCCTGGCTCTGCCAGGCAATGCGATGTCTTGGAGGCTCCGCTTCCAGTTTCCAAAAACGGGAATGCTTCCGTTCATAGAATCGGCAGGCGGAGCTTGAAAGACATGGGGTTGCGAGGCAGAGCCTCGCAACCCATAAATCTGCTGGCGATCAGCGTGAAGTGTCGAAATTTTAATAAGTAATAACTACTCTCATTCAAACGAACTCTTGGGGTGAATCATGAAACTAAGTACCTATGCAGGTTTGGTCGTTGCTTTGATGACGATCGGTAGCGGTTGCAACAAATCACCGTCATCGATGAGCAGCAACAATGCCAGCAGTCAACCGCCAACGATCGCAGACATTAGCACTAGCGATCCGTCCGGTACTGGCACAGGCACAGACACTCGCAGGCCAACCGGTACTGCGAAGATCATTGGCGTCTCATTACTGACGACCACCAATCCATTCTTCAACGTCATTGCTGATAACGTCAAGTCCGAAGCAGCCTTGCACGGCTACGAAGTCGATGTCCAAAGCGGCGAATTTGATGTCGCTCGTCAGCGCAATCAGGTCAAAGATTTTATCGTCAAAGGAGTTGCTGCGATCATCTTGTGCCCGTGCGACTCACGCGCGATTGGAACGTCCATTCAAGAGGCAAACAAAGCTGGCATTCCTGTATTCACCGCCGATATCGCCTGCTTGGCTCTGGATGCAAAGGTGGTTTCACACATCGCAACGGATAACTTGGGTGGTGGTCGTCAGGCAGGGATTGCAATGATCGAGGCACTCGGCGAAGCCGGCGGAAAAGTCGCGATTTTGGATTTCAAACAAGCGGAGTCATGCTTGTTGCGAGTCCAAGGTTTCAAGGAAGTGATCGTCAAATACAATCAGGAGAATGCGAACGGAAAGGTTGAAGTCGTCGCAGAATTGCCTGGCGACGGTAAACGCGATATGGGCTTCAAAGCGACCGAGGATGTCCTGCAGGCTCACGCAGACCTTGTCGGAATTTTTGCGATCAATGATCCGTCAGCGCTTGGTGCTCGTGCAGCCTTGGAAAAAGCAGGTCGTGCCGATCAAGTCAAGATCATCGGCTTCGATGGCCAGCTAGATGGAAAGCAAGCGATCAAGCGCGGTGAGATATATGCTGACCCGATTCAATTTCCTGATCGTATTGGCAAGATGACCGTCCAAGCGATTGTCAAGCACTTCGATGGAGAAGATGTCGCTCCTTCGCAGTTGATCGAGACAGCACTCTACAGAAAAACTGATGGCGAATCGGATCCTGAGTTGCAGTGATACCAATGTCTGATCAACCGCCGCTGCTGGAGATGCGTGGGATCGATAAACGATTTCCAGGAGTTCATGCGCTCAAGCAGGTTAACTTGGATCTCTATGGAGGTGAGGTCTTGGCGGTAATGGGGGAGAACGGAGCGGGTAAAAGCACATTGATCAAAACGCTCGGCGGCGTGCGTCCCGACTCCGGTTCCATCCTAATCGACGGGCAAGAAGTACAAATCGATTCGCCGATGTCATCGGTTGCGGCTGGTATCGCGATCATTTACCAGGAATTCAATTTGATTCCCGGTTTGAAGGTACGTGAGAATATCTTCCTTGGGCGAGAACTTTCGCGTGCGACCATAATCAATCGTCGTGCCGAACGACATCGTGTTGCAGAACTGTTTAGTCGATTGGGTGTCCGGATTGATCCCGAAGCGTTGTGTCGCGATCTGTCGATCGCGGAGCAGCAATCAGTCGAGATCGCCAAAGCATTGTCGCTTAACGCTCGAATCATCGTCATGGACGAACCGACAGCGACTTTAACTCCTCAAGAGGTGAACTCGTTGCTTGCAATCGTACGAGATCTACGAAAGCAAGGGATTGGCATTGTTTATATCAGTCATCGGCTTGACGAGATTGAACAAATCGCAGACCGCGTGCTTGTGCTGCGTGATGGTGAGCAGATTGCGACACGTAAAGCAAGCGAATTGAATCGAACTGACATCATTGAATTGATGGTCGGGCGAAAGCTTGATAGCGAGTTTCCAAAACATTCAGCGTCTTTCGGTGAACCGCGACTTGTCGTCAAGAATTTGACGCGAGGTGCGGCCGTTCAAAGTGTCAATTTTGAAGTGCGATCTGGTGAAGTTGTCGCGTTAACGGGACTGGTGGGCGCCGGTAGAACGGAAGTAGCTCGATTGATCTTCGGTGCGGACAAGGCTGATAGCGGTGAGATTCTGATCGACGGAAAACCACTAGTTCCACGTGCACCAAGTGATGCGATTCGTCGCGGTGTATGTTTATTGCCCGAAGATCGAAAGCATCAAGGCTTGATTCTGGCTCATTCGATTCAAAACAATTTTAGTTTGCCCAATCTCGGCCAATTTTCACGGTTTGGCTGGATCAATCGAATGTCAGAGTCGGCCGCGTTCGACTCGTACCAAGCACAACTCAAAATCAAGCTGGCGTCACGCCATTTCCCCGTCAGCAACCTTTCTGGCGGCAACCAACAGAAAGTTGTGCTGGCGAAATGGCTGCAGTCCAACGCTGGCGTCGTGATCTTTGACGAGCCAACTCGAGGAATCGATGTGGGCGCTAAATACGAAATCTATTTGCTCATGAATGAACTCGCCGCTAAAGGCAAAGCAATACTAATGATTAGCAGCGAGCTACCAGAGGTCTTAGGCATGGCCGATCGTATTCTGGTGATGCATGAGGGACGAATCACGGGCGCGATTACAGACGTCTCGAACGCAACCCAAAACGACATTATGGAACTTGCGGTAAAGTAGGAATATAATATGAATCGTAAACCGACTTCCCGCATGTTGTCAAAATTATTCAGCGAATACGGCATGCTGATGGTGTTGTTGCTGTTGTGCGCCTACTTTAGCATCGTGACCTGGGGCAAGCAGTTTCCGACAGGCGAATTGGCGGCCAGCTCTTTGGCTCAAAACATTCTTGCGCTGCCTGCTGAATCGCAACAGATTCTGATTGTGGCGCGGAATAGCGATGAAGACAAACTTTTCTCGCATCGCTTGCAATCAGAGTTGGAGACCGCAGGCCGACGTGTGTTTCAAGTCGTTAGTGGAGAACCATCCGATGCACGGAGAGCGATTGTCGCGGCGGTCGATCAGGGTGTGCAATTAAATATCATCGCTTGCAACGAAACGACGTCGCGTTGGGGAGTATTCGATCGTTTAGGCGAAAAATTTCCAACATTGAAAAATGCCAAGATAATGACTCCGCAAGCCTATTCGTGGTCGAATTTTCTGAAGCAGGACAATCTGCTGAACATCGCCAATCAGATTGCGGTGATCGCGATCATTGCTGTCGGTATGACGCTGGTGATCATTACGGGTGGGATTGACTTGTCGGTAGGCAGCATCATTGCGTTGTCATCGGTCGTTACGGCTCGATTGATTCGCGACTACTTGGGCGGTGAATCCGCGACAACGATCGGCATGGTGACCGGTGGCATCGCAGGAATAGTCGTATCGGCAATGATTGGTTTCTTTTCTGGATCGATGGTCACTCGCTTTCGCGTACCAGCATTCATTGTCACTCTTGCCATGATGTTGGTTGCCAGCGGCTTCGCTTTCATTCTTGCTGACGGACAGTCAATTAACCAAGTGCCTGACTCATTCGTCTGGCTTGGGCGCGAAGCCGATCTGTTTAAGATTCCCAACGCGGTTGTCCTGATGATCATTATTTATAGCTTGGCACATCTGATGATGACGCGAACAACGATTGGGCGTTATGTGTACGCAGTCGGCGGCAACGCGGAAGCCGCTCGATTGTCTGGGGTTCCGGTCAAACACATTCTGTTGTTTGTCTATACATTATGTGGCGCACTCGCTGGTCTGGGAGGCGTGATGATGGCATCTCAATTAAAAAGCGGCGCTCCGACGTATGGTGGCATGTATGAGCTGTATGTGATCGCTGCGGTGGTCGTCGGTGGCACAAGCCTCTCAGGCGGCGAAGGGAAGGTATTGGGCACTTTAGTCGGAGCGCTGATCATTGCGGTCATTCAAAATGGCATGAACCTCACTAATGTCGAGAGTTACACTCAGAAAGTGGTGCTCGGATCCGTGATACTCGCAGCGGTTTTGCTGGATCGACTCAAGCGGTCTGGTTCGTAAGCATCATGCGTCAAATAAGTGTCGCCTTTCGCTCCTAGGCTGTGAATCTATTGGCAACCCGACGCGTTAGCGAGTATCTGCCCGCCGCCTCGCTGACGCGTCGGGTTACCATTTTGCCGCAAATCCAATAGGCTCAAATAGACTCACAGCCTCGTTCGTAGCTTTCGACTTCTTCGGCCAATTGCAACGAGAACGATTCCAGCGGATCGGTAAGTCGTTTGATCTCGCTTGTCGAGCATGCCTCTTCCTTGAGTTTCTTCTTTAGTGCCTTCGTCCGTTGCCGTTCACCGCGCAACCGCTCGTTCGCTTCGAGATATTCATTTTCATTGCGAATCATGTTCTTCGTCGCCTTCGGGTTCGGCGCAGAAGCAAGCTGCGCCAGTTTTATTTTGTTTCGGCAGCCTTCAGTATTTGAACAATGCCGTCCGCGAACGCTGGTCGGTTCGTGAACTCCGCCGCCAGATCGACGCCGCTCTTTTTGAACGCTACACGTCCGTCAAACGCGATCCCGAGAAGTGCCTGCCCGACGATACAGAACGCAGCGACCTCATGCCGTTCAAAGACCATTACATCCTCGAATTCCTCGGCCTTGAAGACGAACACTCCGAGAAGGAACTCCGTAAAGCGATCCTAGCGAACCTGCGAGACGTTTTTCTGGAGTTCGGTCGGGATCTCACCTTCGTCAGCGAGGAATACGCGTTGACCGTTGGCAACGACACGTTCTATATCGACCTGCTGTTCTTCCATCGCCGATTCCAATGCCTTCTGCCAGTGGACCTAAAAATCGGCAAGTTTAGACCCGAGTACGTCGTCAGTTATCTTTGGCATCATTGGATATCGAGGAGATTGATCTGGCCTGCCAGCGACTATGCACCGACTTTTGCCAGCGCGGTTTGGAGGGTCATGCCGAGCGAGGCGGCATACCGCTGTAGGGTCAGCAGCGTTGGGTTTGCCGTTCGATCATTCTCCAATCGTGACAGTACGGAACGGCGCAAGCCGGACCGCTGTTCAACATCAGCCAGCGAGAGCCCCAATCGCTCCCGTTCGTCTTTCAGTTTCTGGATCGTCTGATCGGCGTCGCGGCGCATGGCCGACCAAATCGCCATGGCCGCACTGCCTTCGCGCAGGATCGCTGCGCGATTCGTTTCGACATCGCGTCGCGCCTCGGCGATCCGTATTGCCTCATCGGGGGTCAGGGACCGGACAATTCTTTTGGCCGTTCGCTTTTTAGGTTTCGTCATCGACTTCGTAAGCAGTTACTGGAATGACCGTGTCATCATCGAGATACTCAACGATTTCGTCATTTCACACGAAAAAGAAATGCGGCATTGCTTGTTCACATAAATGCTAACATCGGTAACGGCAAAAATCCAGTTCAATGAGGCCGCGAACTCTCGATCGCGGAAAGTTACGACTTGTAGCGAGCGCTCCGAAGAGCGATCTTGCTTGCTTCAATGAGGCCATGATTTGTGTCAAGGAATTTGCTTATCTGACAATAGGTCCAACGCTCTCCTTTTGGACACCTGCTTGACAATAACCGCAACCTCCGCAGAACCATCTCAAGCACAATATGGTATGATGGCAAAAAAAGCGTCTGAGGCAAGTCCAATTCGGTCCTGCACGAGGCGCATAGCGTCTCAACTCAGTCGCATTGCGTTTATGTCGGCTGCACGAGGCTTCGTCAATAAGGATTCTGGCATGTACTTTTGTTATCTCGACGAATCGGGCACGCCCGAATCAGCCGGAACCTCACATTTTGTGCTCGTGGGGCTGGCCATACCCTGCGAGCAGTGGAAGTCGATTGAAAGCTCGATCCGAAGCATTAAACATTAAATATTAAACTTTCCTTTGGGCTCGAAGACTCGGAGATTCATACGGCTTGGATGGTTCGCCGGTACGTTGGACAAGAGGCGAGTGCCGGTTTTGAAATGTTGAATCACGCTGGTCGACGATCGCAAGCGCAGACCGTGCGGGATGGACAACTCCTGCGCATCGCGGCCACAGGAAACAAAAAACAACTGAAGGCCGCCAAATTGAACTACCGTAAGACGAATGCTTACCTGCATTTGACTCGCGACGAACGCTGTGACGTGATCCGGCAGTTAGCGGATTGCGTTGCTGGCTGGACCGATGCAAGGCACTTTGCCCAGGCGATCGACTTAACACACTTGAGTTCCTTGACACCGCGCTTCCAGCCTCCATATGAATATGCGTTTACTGAGTTGGTTCAGCGATTCGAATACTTCCTGACGAATCGCAGTCGATCGCTGAATCAGGATCTGCGCGGACTGCTCGTACAGGACAACAACGAGACGATCGCACTCAGGATTACGCAGATGATGCAAAAGTTTCACCGCGAAGGGACGCGTTGGACATCAATCGAGCATATCGTTGAGACGCCGTTTTTCGTCGACAGCGAACTGACATCAATGGTTCAGATGGCTGACCTCTGCGGGTATGCGATCCGCCGCTACTTTGAGAACGGCGAGACGGACCTTTTCGACCGAATTCACAGTCGTTTTGATCGCAGAAACCACGAGGTCGTCGGCATCCGCCACTTTACCAGCCCAAACTGCGTCTGTAGGGTCTGCAAGAAAGTTTAATTTTTTTGCGCCAGTGACCAAACGTGTCACGAGCCTTAGCTAACTTCCGTTTTCATCTCAGATCAACGACAATCCGTTTTCAATCACACACCTTTTTTCCGGACCTATAGAAGCCAGGATGTTCAAAGACTTCTTCGTGAAAGCCACCGGCAACCCCTCGCCCTATCCATATCAGGAAGCGTTCGCGGAAGGTGCAGCGTTGCCCGAATTGTTGAACGTCCCGACCGGCGTTGGCAAGACGGCGACGGTGATTCTGGGTTGGCTGTATCGACGACGCTGTGCAAACGACGCAGTCAAAGCGAACACGCCGCGTCGGTTGGACTTGCGATGAAGAAGAAAGTGGTTCCATCTAAAGCCGTGGCGAACAAAAGCTCGTCACGTAAGTCACAGCCTGTGAAATCGCCCGCGAAGCAGCCCCAGGCGTTGATTCCGGCCAAGTCGGACTACACCTCGGTCTTGACCAACCTGACGCAACTGATCGCCGACTCGCGTCGTCGCGCCGCAGCCACCGTGAATCGCGAACTTGTCTGCCTTTACTGGCAGATCGGTCAAGTCATCGTCGAACAACAGGAGTCCGCGAAATGGGGCGACGCCGTCGTCGAACAGTTGTCGGCCGACCTGCGAACCGAGTTTCCGGACATGAAGGGATTGATGACCGCGAATCTCTGGCGCATGCGTCAGTTTTTCATGGCTTGCCGTGACATCGATCAGTGGTTGTGTGCAGGGGCAACGGCTGCCATTGTGGGGTCAGCGCCCCCACATTTACCGATCGACACCCCAAATGAAGGAAAAGTCGGCACAGTGAGCCGACTATTGTCCCCGACAGGAACAAAGACAAAAGTCGCCACGGTGCGGCGAGAAAGTGTGAGGGGCACCCTCGACGACCCAATTGTCGCCACACTGTGGCGAGAATTGGTGTCACCCAAGCTTCCCCCTCTGATTGTTGCCGTATCGTGGTCGCATCATCGGCTGATCGTGGGCTCACTGGACTGCCCAGAGAAGCGTTATTTCTATCTGGCCATGTCCGTCCGCGAGCATTGGTCTGAACGTGAACTCCGCCGCCAGATCGACGCCGCTCTTTTTGAACGCTACACGTCCGTCAAACGCGATCCCGAGAAGTGCCTGCCCGACGATGCGGAATCGGGCGACCTCATGCCGTTCAAAGATCATTACATTCTCGAATTCCTCGGCCTTGAAGACGAACACTCCGAGAAAGAGCTGCGCAAGGCCATCCTCGCAAACATGCGGAACTTCTTTCTGGAGTTCGGCAAAGACCTGACGTTCGTCGGCGAGGAATACCCGCTGACGGTTGGCAACGACACGTTCTATATCGACTTGCTGTTCTTCCATCGTCGCCTGCAATGTCTGATCGCAGTCGATTTGAAGAAGGGCAAGTTCAAGCCGGAACACGCGGGCAAGTCGCGCTTCTACTGCGCGGCATTGGACGAACAACTCCGCCTGCCGCACGAGAACCCGTCGCTGGGCCTCGTTCTCTGCCGAACGGCCGACGCCACTCAAGTCCGCCTCGCCCTCACCGCCGCCGCCGAGCGAATCGGCATCGCCACCTATCAAACCGCGCTGCCCGACGAAGCGCTGCTGCGACATCGCCTGGAACAACTCCCGCCGCTCCCGGAAAACGACGAATGACACAACACTGTTTGGCTCTCACCGCGCACGGAAACATAATGTCGAAAACGTGGGGCATCCTTCGACTGGTCGCTGAAGAAACTGATTCCACCACGCCGGGTTCGTTGCAGAAAGAATGCTACAACTTGCTCACGGCACCGTTTGGCAAGAGGAATTGAACGATGGAATTCACTGTAGCCTTCAAGCAACTGACTGGCCACGCGCCACTTCCGTGGCAGGAGCGGCTTTATTGCGAACACATCGTGGAAGGAGACGTTCCATCGGCTTGCAGCTTGCCGACGGGACTCGGGAAGACAAGCGTTGTCGCTGTCTGGCTGATCGCGTTGGCGAACGGAGCGCCAGTGCCGCGTCGGCTGATCTATGTTGTCAATCGACGAACGGTTGTCGATCAAACGACGGTCGAGGTCGAGCGATACAAGTCAGCCATTGATTCGGATCCGAAGCTCTCGGCATTCAAGGCACATTTTGAGTCTCTGCGGATCAGCACTCTTCGCGGCCAGCACGCTGACAAAGGCGATTGGTGCGAAGACCCGTCGCGACCGGCCGTGATCTGCGGAACGGTCGACATGATCGGCAGCCGGTTGCTCTTCAGCGGCTACGGCATCGGTCGAGCCAAACGTCCGTTGCATGCGGGATTTCTCGGGCAGGACTCTTTGTTGATTCACGACGAAGCTCATCTCGAACCAGCGTTTCAGCAATTGATTGAGACGATTCAGAAGCAGCAAAGAGATCATGAGCCGGCGGTTTCGTGGCCGAAGCTCACGGTCATGGAACTGACGGCAACAACCAAGGCGTCAAACCCGTTCAGGCTCGACGACCAGGACTACGCAAACGATGTCGTCGACCAGCGAATGAACGCGACGAAGCAGCTTTTGTTGCACGAACTGGCGGATGCCAAAAAGCCAGCGAAAGAGTTGATTGAGAAGGCGCTGTCATTCAAAACCAGCGGTCGAGCGGTCCTGGTCTTTGCTCAGAGCGTTGAGACGGTTCTGGAAATCCAGGGAGCGATTGAAAAGGCGAAGCTGCCGGTTCAAACATTGACTGGCACGATGCGTGGCAAGGAACGTGATGCTCTTGTTCTCGACAAGACGTTTGCACGATTCTTGCCGACGACGCCGGAGGATGCGACATCCGGAACGGTTTACCTCGTCTGCACCAGCGCTGGCGAAGTCGGAGTCAACATCTCGGCCGATCATCTGATCTGCGATCTCACGACTTTCGAGAGCATGGCGCAGCGACTTGGGCGCGTGAACCGTTTCGGAGTGGACCGGTCAGGCAAGAAAATCGATGACTGCGAAGTTCACGTCTACGTTCCCACGGCCGCTGCCTGGGATGACACAAACCCGCTGACGGTTCCTCGGCAACGAACGCTGGCCTTGCTGAAGGAATTGAATGGCAGCGCGAGTCCAAAGGCGCTTGGAAATCTCCCTGCCGAAGCACGAAACGCCGCCTTTGCGCCACCTCCAACGATACTTCCAGCAACCGACATGCTGTTTGATGCCTGGGCACTGACGACGATCCCTGGCAAGCTGCCGGGACGCCCGGCTGTCGAAGTCTATCTGCACGGATTGACGGAATACGAACCGCCGGAAACGCACATGGCTTGGCGAAAAGATGTCCATTTGCTGAGCCGCGACGAAGTCGATAACCAGGATCGTGCGGAGTTGCTGCTGGCCTACCCACTGCTGCCAAACGAACTGCTCCGCGAACCAAGCTATCGGGCCATCAAGCATCTCGAAGCTCGTGGGAAACGAAACCCCGATCATCACGCTTGGTTGGTGAATGACGACGGAGAAGTGAAAACCGTCACACTCGGCTTCTTCGCCGACAAGGACAACAAGGAACGCATCAATGGCCTGACGGTCGTGCTTGATCCACGCAGCGGCGGGCTGAACTCTGGAATGCTCGATGGGACATCGGACGCAGCGGACGACGTTTCTGAAACCACTGACCGTTGCCGTTCAAGTGACACCGAATCTGCACCGCCGGAGTTCCACGAAGTTTACAGCCTTACCATTCCTGCATCCGATGAAGACGAGGAGCCAGAGGTTCTGCAATGGTTCGTTCGCCGGAACACGGGCGAAGTCCGCTCGAAGAAGCCGGTGCTTCTCGAAGTTCACGTTTCCGATGTCGAGCGACGCATGAACGAGATTCTCAGCGGCCTGTCGCTCGGCACTGCGATCGACAACTGCCTGACGATTGCGGCTCGATACCACGACCACGGCAAGAAGCGGCTCATTTTTCAGACGATGCTCGGAAATCGAAATACGCCCAGGGTTTGGTGGGCCAAGTCTGGAAGAAAATCAGGAATGCGGCTCGACGAAAAGTACCGGCATGAATTTGGATCGCTTCATGAACTTCCCAGCGCTGCGGAACTCGGACTGACCGGCGACGAACGCGAACTCGTATTACATCTGATCGCCACGCACCACGGCCGCGCTCGTCCGCATTTTCCGGCGGACGAAGTCTTCGATCCGAGCGCGACCTCAGAATCCGACGCTGCATTGGCCAGCACCGTGCCACAAAGATTCGGACGATTGCAACGCAAGTTCGGCCGCTGGGGACTGGCCTATCTCGAATCACTGCTGCGAGCGGCCGACTGGTCCGCCAGCGCCAATCCGTCGCAGGAAGTTGAGGACAATCAATGAACACTCCGAACTCAAGTTTTTCCGTCAACGTCGATCCGACAAACCCCGGCCAATTCTTCGCCTGCTGCGGCCTGCTGGAACTGGCCGACCGACTCTGGCCCAACGCTGAAGGCTGGTTCGCCGAGGATGGTCGCAGGTTTTATGTGGCGTGCGGAGAACATGACTTAGCAGAGTTGTTGGCCATGCTTGCGCAAACAACGATTCAAAGCTCGCTCGGCGACGACGGATTGAAGCGACTCGGAACGCTACTGAGCGCCGCGAAGGATTCCCTCACCGCTCAGGATCGGGCGGACAAGGAACGATTGCGGCAGCAGTGGCGAGTTGAACGTGTGACATTGACCGCGCCATTCAACATCACGATCGACTGGTGGTGGGATGTTTCTTCGGGGGTGACATTGCTAAAGACATGGGCGGCCAAGCAATTTGTTCTTTCGATTGCTCGTCCACTGCTTTCTGCCATCCGAACCACAGCATGGACTGAGCGTGGGCTGGATAATTGCCTTACCACGACCGCGAAGATCTCCGGGCTGCCCTTCTATTTTGACGCTGCCAACAACACACAGAATACGCCGCGAGACTTTGGCGTTTCGACCGCCGACGTGAAAATGGCCCCGAGCGATCGCCCACTCGTTGAACTCCTGACATTTATTGCATTGCAGCGATATCGCCCGTCACGTCAGAGTCAGTCAGATCTCATCCAATATGCGATTTGGAAATCGCCACATGTACCAAGCACAGCAGCCGCGATTGCATCGGGCTGCGTTGAACTTCCTGACGTCCGCAAGTTTGGGTTCCGTATGTTGTATCGCACGGAATACATGAAAGCGTTTCTTCCTTCAGCACCTGTTCTTTCTATTGGAGACCAATGATGACCAAGTTGACGCAATTCGATTCTTACCTGAACCATGATGGCCCCGCCGCCATCGTTCTAAAACAACCTTTGATGCCGGTCGAAGGCGAAGACGGTGTCCTCTTTCCGGCGACCTATGCTTCGGGCGATGGCTTCGCCGGTGGCTACAACATCGACACGGACGCCAGTGGTACCAACGTCGCTCTCATTGACAGCGTCGGTTCACAGGCCAATCGCATCGAGCCGATCTTCAGCGACCCGAACTACCAGCACCTTGTTCCGCAGATCATTGTGACTGCCGGGGAAAAGCAAGTCAGTATTCTGGAGGCAGGTCATCGCGCTGGTGATGCGATCATTCGTTGCTCATCATTGAAGGAGACAATCGACTCTGCATTCCTGGCATCGATTAAGGGAGACGCCGAACCACTGGCAAAGATTGCTCCGACGTCCCTTGTTTTTGGTGTGTGGAACTCTCGCGGAGAGAAGGGATCTCAAGAACGTCGCCCTCGGCTGATTGCTTCAACGATCCGGGCTTTCAATGTTCGCCGACTTTCCCGGTCAGCCGTCTACAACTCTCCTGTGGACTACTCGAGTTTTGACGTCTTCAGCGATGAAGACAGACAGAAAGCTGAAGGCGACTCGAAGAACCCGCTCTCCAAGCGAGGCTTTGTCAATGCCTTGGCATCGAAGACTCACGGTGGCGTCATCGCTGACGGCGGAATCGTCCGAACAGCAACGCTCGGCCTCGCAGCAGTTCGACTGCTTCACGCCGGAAGTGACAAGGAGAAGACGCTCGCACTGCGGCGCTATATCCTTGGCCTGAGTCTCGTTGCATTCACTCACAATCCGTCCGGCTATCTGCGACAGGGCTGCATTCTCGTGCTGAACCCAGACAAGCCGGTGGAGTTTGTCGAGGTTCTTCCGACGGGCGAACGCAAGCCGTGCAGGATTACTCACGCGATGGCGCTGGAGTTTGCAACCGAAGCTGCCAAGGCATTTGGCGTGGGCGAAAGCAAGACCGTGCCGTTCGACAAAGAGAAAGCCAAAGCAGATGTGAAGGGCGAAGGCGACACCAAAACGAAAGGCAAGAAGGGCAAGAAGGCTCCGGCAGAAGGTGGCGGCAATGCCTGATTACCTTCGACTCACCGTCCGTTTTCTTCAGCCCTTGGCACACGGTCGCAGCGATGGCGATAAACCGGAATGGCCGCCGTCGCCGCTTCGTGTTTTCCAGGCATTGGTTGCTGCAGCCGCCGCGCGTTGGAACGAACGATCGTTACTGGAACACGCCGTGCCTGCGCTTCGCTGGCTTCAGGATCAACACGATCCGCAAATCGTGGCGTGTTCGGGGGTCGCATCGACGGTGCCAACTCAGTTTTATGTTCCTGACAACACCGCCGATCTGCTGGTCGCGTCGTGGAAGCGCGGAGAAACCGACAAGGTTCCAAAGCGCACCGACAAGGTCGTGCTCCCAACGCATCTCGATGGCGAGGCCGTCCATTATCTGTTTCCGATGCACGCCGACGAACAGCGTCATCTGGACGTTCTCAAGTCGGCTGCCCGCAGCATCACGCATGTTGGCTGGGGAATCGACATGGTGGCGGCGGACGCAGATGTGATCTCAGAAGCAGATGCGGTCAAACTTCCTGGCGAACGATGGCGAGTTGCTCAGTCCGGCGGCGTTTCGTTGCGAGTGCCAAAGTCGGGGACACTCGAAGACCTCATGCGAAAGCATCAGGACTTTCTGAATCGGCTCACGGACGATGGTTTCAAGCCGGTGCCTCCGCTTCGAGAATTCGCTGTTCGCCAATATCGACGATCGACCGACATCGAGCCGCGACCGCACTGCGTCTTCACGATCCTCAAGCCCGATGCATCACGCACTCACCCCTTCAACACCGCTCGACGGACTCGTGATGTGGCGGCATGGATTCGCCATGCCGTTGCGGAAGTCTGCAAAGATTGGCCCGACCTGGCGTCGTTCGTCCACGGTCATGGTTCCGATGGGAAGCCCAACACCAGCGAGAACTCCAGCCATCGATTTCAATACCTGCCGCTGCCGACGATCAACTCGCATCTGAAACGAGTTGAATCGATTCGACGAGTGATGGTGGTGGCTCCGGCAGGTTGCGGTGATCGGATCGACTTCATTCGCAAGCGGCTGCTTGGACATGAACTTCACTGGGGAAACGATGTCATCGGTCTGCTCAATCTGCAGCCCGGTAAAGACTGGGTGCGTGATCAATACATCGGCTCTGCGACGACCTGGAGCAGCGTGACACCGGTGATCCTCGACGGCTTCGACGACCGCAATGCCGCGAAGACTCAGAAGCTGATTCGCAAGGCTCTGGCGAACGCCGGGATCAGCAGTGAAGTCGAATTTGAGTGGCAACCGTTTGGTTTCCGTTCGGGAGTCGAACCGGTCCGGGCGTTCGTCCGCCCCGAAAAACTTCACGGCACGATGGTCCATGTTCGCCTGTGGTTCACGCATCCGATGCAGGGTCCGTTGGCGATCGGTGCGGGACGATATCGCGGGTTTGGACTCATGGTAATCGATGACTAGCGTGCGATTTTGCTGACGGGCAACTCAATAGAAAAACCACAGTCAGGAACGGTCCATGAGTGAATATCAGTTTGAGCACTTACTTCCCTTAGTTGGCAATTTGGCAGCGGTGATTTGCATACCCTGCGACGACTTGTAGAACCTATCCAGCGACAAATCATCAATCTGCTTGAGCAGCAGGCTGCTTCTGCCGCGTGGATTCGGAGGATAGATTGTAGAGATCGTAACATGTACAGTTTCATTCGATTAACACTGCGTTGGCTTAGGCATTGGGTGGCTGGGAGGAGCGACAGAGGAAATGACGAAAGCAGAAACGTGTCAGTGCAAGGGGCGGTGTGAATCGCGACGTTGCAAATGCCTGAAGAATGGAGAAGGCTGCGGTGAAGGCTGCAAATGCGTGGATTGCAAAAATCCGCTCAATGGTTTGGATGTTTCCGGGATGTCGGACTGCGCGATAGATCACGCCGAACAGTTTCGTGGTCTCAGTCCGCAGGATCTTGAACAACTTATCGAGTTGCCTTGTGGTCATGAACTCGTGCCGCTCGGAAAACTGATTGGCGAGTACTCATGCATCGGTTGCAACGGTGAGGAGTATTCATACTCGTTCTGTTTCGAGGCCGCTGTTCAGGAAAGTTGCACCTGGCATTGTCGCGTTTGCCGCCAATGTCGAGACTGGCGTGAGTGGCATTGCGATACCTGCAATCGTTGCGTCTACGGAGTCTCAATGCCGTGCGACCGGTGCGGTTCAACTTCCGGAATTTGTTAGGCGAACGGCCCAGCATGTCATGCCGCACGATGGACATCCAATACCTAGCGAATCTCGAATACTGTGAGAATCAAAACTCAAAACTACTGTCTCAAACAAAACCAAGTCCTCTACTTCAGGAACTCAATCATGCCCCAACGCAATTCAAAGAAACCCGTTTCTACCGATTGGACAGCCGCATTAGATCCAGAGGCAGTGGAGGCGGCTATGGAGGAAGCAATGGTCGACACCAACGGCGAGGATGAACAACATAGTGGGTTGCTAACGGTGATTGGCGACGAGTTGCAATTTCCGTTTTCGGCCAAGGTATAGGGCGAGACGGTAACCATCGTCGATATGGAGTGGCCGGAGAACGACGGCTTCGGGCTGGACCTAGTGGTGGAACGCAACGGCCAGCGTCATCGGTTCGAAGCCCGTTCGGTCGAATTGCTGAAACCGTTCCCCGAAGGGCACTTGATTCTCGCCGCGTATCTGGCCTGGAAGAAATATGTGTAGCTAACTGGAAGGCCAGCTTGCGTGCAATGTAAATGTGTCGTCCATTGCTCCTTTGACGGTCGATGAGGCGCGAACCGATTTCATTTCGAAGTTGTCTGCCAAACTGAGTCGGATTGTCGGATATCAGATTTCGCCCGTTGCTTTTTCCATTGAAGGCTCAACCAATACCTATCCCAATGGACGACTTTGAAACAAATCGGTACGCGGAACAGGAGTGCATCGACGAATTCCTTGTCCTGTTTCCGCACGGCTTTGGCGGCGACGACGTGATTGCCGAGGTTGCTCCTCAAGGTTGGGAACGATCGCCGCTTCTTGCGATCTTTCATCCTTCGTTGGAGCAGGTGTTTCAGGAATCGGTCGAATCACATCAGAACCTGCAACGACTTCGTGGTCTTCGAGGCAGTCGCAATGACTCGGTCGGCGAGCCGCCTCCCACAATTGAACAGGTGCGAGAACTTTTCAGGGAAACGAGCATTGAGCCCCAGCGCGAAGTGGCGGAATTGGTCGGGCGGTGCTTGTGGGATGTCTTCTCCGATAACCACGACGTATTGGGGCCGGACGGCCGGCGGATCGATATCGGCTCGTTCCGTGGAGCTGGAGGTTTCATCGCCGACGAACTGAATCGGCAGTACGGCTCCGGACAATACGACTATATGGACTTCTACATGGGAACAGCCTGGATCACCTGCCGAGCCGACGTCACCATTGTCTATGAGCTGATTTTCAAGCGGTTTCAAAGTCGTCGGCTGGATTGGGTCTATCAATTCCCCAAACTGAATCTGATCGATCTCCGACCGTTGCGCGAAGTGCTCGATGTCAAGGACAAACCCGAGTGGGAAGACTACTCGCCTGAAACTGATATAGCCAAACAACGAGGCGACCAGGATCGCGAGCAGCGGTTGGCGGAAGTGCGAGGGCAGATGGAGGACGATCATGCTCGCACGATCGAGCAAGCTCGCACTGGCCCGCCGCCTCGGACTGTGGTCGCCTACGAGAGCGTTTACGGCGGATTTCCGTGCGGCTGGCCACCATAGAATGGACGCTTCGAGACCGTCGGTGATCATTGGGGGTACGAGGATCCGGTGTATCGGTTCTAGCATCAGAGTCTTAAAGTCCTCTGGTTGCAACAATCGACAACGCAGATGGTGGCGGCGCTTGAGCGACTGGTGCCCGGCAGGCCGCTCAACGCATGGTTTTCGCGGATCGTTTCCGATGGAACCGGCAAAGAGTTTCACATGGACGACAACGCCCGGTGGCTCGAAACGACCCGACCTATCGTCGAAGCCTTCTTTCATGCGCGGTACTTCCTGGACATGGCCTGTCGCTACACACCGACGCCTGAAAAAGACCAATCGCTCCCTAGCGGCTGGGCGGCGTTACTGTATTTGTTTGATCGCCGGTGACAGTCGTTAATTCTACGCTTGCTAAGCCAAGTATGCGTCGGTCCAGACATTGGTAGAAAAACTGCCTCGCTGGGTCAACGCTCGCCAACTGTTCGGTACGACCCTACAATTGGCTTTGAATTGAAATGCGGATAGAATGCCAAAGGAATGGGTAACCGAATGCGGGAACCTGTCAATTCAACATTCAGCCTGAGCGTCGATTCCCGCCGCCTGGACAAACAGATATGCTTCACCCCGAAACACTCGAAGGCTATCGCCGGATGACGACAAGTCAGCGATTGCAATTGACTTTGGACATGACAAGCGCCAATGCCCGAAATCTGTTCCGTGGTACGCCGGAAGTTGTCGAGCGCCGACTGCAAATAATTCGAATCCAGAATGAAGATCGCAACCGGCGGATGCTAACCGGCATTGCCCGGTCACGGAACGAAAATGGATGAATATCTCGTTCAACCGTTGCGGGACTTCGTCATGTGCTTCGAGCGACTTGACATTCCTTACGCCTTGATGGGTGGGATTGCCGTGGGAGCACACGGAATTCCCCGCCCGACTCATGATCAAGCTTGGGCAGTCAAATTGAGCGTCCTGGAACGGCTCAAGAATGTTCGATCGCAGTACCTTGAATGACTTTGAGCCTCTGACTTCAAGTGAATCTGCTCATGTGAGTTAGGCGGGAGGTGTCGGAGCACCGTCGCGGATTTCGTAGGCGTAGCCTTGCTCGCAGAGAAAGAGCTGGCGTTTCAACGCGAATTCTTGCTCGACCGTATCGCGGCTGACCAAGGAATAGAAGTGCGCTTGATTGCTTCCCGACTTGGGACGAAGAATGCGACCGAGCCGTTGAGCCTCTTCCTGTCGCGAACCAAAGGTCCCGGAAATCTGAATGGCCACCGAGGCGTCCGGGAGGTCGACGGCGAAGTTGGCGACTTTCGACACCGCTAACACGCGAATTCGTCCTGCTTTGAAATCTGCGAACAGCAGGTCGCGCTTCTTTTGCGAGGTCGTGCCCGTAATCACCGGCACTCCCAAATCGGCAGCGACGGCCACAATTTGCTCGACATACATTCCGATAATCAGCGTTGGCTCATCGGGATACTGCTGGAGCAACTGGCGAACGACGTCAACTTTAAGTGGATTCTCCGAAGCCACACGGAACTTACTGCGGTTATCGGCTACGGCATACGGCATCCGCAATTCCGGTGGCAACGGCAAACGGATTTCGGTGCAGACAGCGGTCGCGATCCAACCCTGACGCTCCAGCACTTTCCACGGAACATCGACTTTTTTCGGACCGATCAAGGCGAACACATCGTCCTCGCGACCGTCTTCGCGAACCAGCGTCGCCGTCAGTCCCAGCCGGCGGCGTGCCTGCAATCCGGCAGTGATTTGAAAAACCGGGGCAGGTAACAGATGCACTTCATCGTAGATGATCAGTCCCCAGTCCCGTTGGTCGAACAATTGCAGATGTTTGAACTCGCTGTTCTTATCTTGCCGCCACGTAAGAATGTTGTAGGTAGCGACGGTCACGGGGAGGATGTCTTTCCTCGCGCCATTGTATTCACCCACTTCGCTCTCACTGAGCGTCGATTTATCGAGGATCTCGCCGACCCACTGGCGCGTGGCGGTGACGTTCGTGGTCAGGATCAGCGTCGAAGTTTGCAGCAGGCTCAGGCACGCCAATCCCACGATCGTTTTTCCGGCACCGCAAGGGAGCACGATCACTCCCGAACCTCCGCGAGCCGCACCCCCGGCGTGAAAAATCTCGGCCGCTTCGCGCTGATACGCTCGCAGGGAAAACGGCTGGCCAGACAGGGATCGATCGCGCAGCGACATCGCCAGGGCTTCCCCTTCGCGATAGCCCGCCAAATCCTCTGCCGGATAGCCAACCTTCAACAGGGCTTGTTTGAGCTTCCCTCGCGACACGTCATCGACGCGAAATTCGACCGCCGACAAGCGTTCGGCGATCAACGGTGCAACGTGTTTGTGCCGGCAAATTTCCTCCGCCAGCGGCTCGTCCAAAGCCGTCAACACCAAGTGACCGTTGGCTCGCAGAATGCGCAACCGCCCATACCGCGACGCATAGTCACCAATTTCGACGATGACATGTTGCGGGACGTCGTACTTGGAGAATTCGAGCAGCGTCGCGAAAATTTCCTTCGGATTGACTCCCGCAGCGCAGGCGTTCCAAATCGACAGCGGCGTAATGCGATAAGTATGGATGTGCTCGGGCGACTTGATCAATTCCGCGAAACGACACAACTGATCGCGGGCGGCCGGGTAACGCGGTCCATCGACTTCCACTAGTACCGAGTGGTCGCTTTGAACAATGAGAGGGTTCTCGGGTCGAAAAGCAGTCATCCTAACCTCAGCCCTTTTCTTCGATCGAAACTTGGTATTCGTTCCTTAACCCTCGAATCGCCTTCCCCACTTCCGCATCGTGGCGGAGAGCGTAGACCAGCGACAGGTTCTTTGGGTCCGCTTCCACAGGACACCCGGCCCCGAGCAGGACGCTTTGCAATCGTTGCAAGAACTCGCGATCAGGACAAAGCAGTTGGACGCGCGTCACTTTCATCAAGGAGACTTGGGGCTTGGCAACAGGCGTTTTGTTTTTCTTGGGAGACCGTTTGGTTCCCAACGCGCTGCAAGCCCCGTCGGGCAAACTGGCGAATGACGTTTCCGCATGGTTGACTTTGAGCGGCATTCGTTCGCGTTGCTCTAAGTCCGCGAACACTTTCTTCGATGAACGGACGATGTAGGTTCCGGGTTCGATGGTCTCGACCAGTTGTTTGTCGGGTGCCGGCACATCGCGTTCAGTTTCTAGCAACGAGAAGCCCCGATAAAGCACGAACTTTTCTCCGTGCTGCGTCCAATCCACCAGTTCGCGTCGTACGTTTTCCGGGAGCGGTGTGGTGGCCAGCGACTCCAGCAAGCGGATCGGATTGAGTTTCGAGTCGGCTGCGCAGACCGCTGCGACTTGTTGTTTCTTCAGCCGAAAGACGGTCGCCGTGTCTTCGCTGACCAATTCACTTAGACGAGCGAGCTGAGTAAGCACGAATGCCGGATGCAGTTCGGATTGCACGTAAACTTCAAAGGATGGAGTCACTCGCACCGTGGGCTGAGCAAGGCTGCCGTCCAACACCCGTTTGAGCCGCTGACTGACGCGAAAGGCCGGCAATCCGCCCAGAGTCGGCGTTTGTACAACGGTCGGCTTTGCGTATCCGACTTCGACATAGCCAAGGAGTTTCGGAATCGCCTCCAAGAATCGCTCGACAAACCGTCCCTCCACGCGCTCGAAGGAATTCTTGTCGGAACTCTTGATCACATCGTCGTGCCCACGTTTATACCGATCCCCTTCACGCAGATTTGCATACCGACCTTTCAGTTTATCTTGCTCGTATTTGAATTTGGGTTTTTCGGGAAACAGGAAGTAGGGGTGTTGACTCTTGAGATGCTCGACAAGCGACGCGGTGCTGAGCCATTGGTCAGTTGGTAATTCCGCGAGCAACTCCAGCAGAAACCGGCGCGATTTGGCAAATTCGAGCGTTGGAATGACGCCTGTGCCCGAACCAAAAGAGTCGAAACGATCCAATTGACTAAGCATCGCCCTTGCGAAAAACTCGCTGCCGCTTCCCTCGCCCCGAGCCAACAGCATTCCCAGCAGGTGCATTTCCTGCCCCGCCAGCGACAGCGCCAGGAAACCGTTGTACTCCTTCGCGTTGAAGCGAATGAAGTTGTCCGGAAAGCTCGGTTCCTGACTGGAGTAGCCCGCGTAGGTCCCCGTGGTGTCGTAGCTGATAAAACCGAGTTCGTGCGCGACGCCATCGACAAAGTCTAACCACCTGGAATAGCCGTCCTCTGCAATCTCCTCGTCGGCTTGCGGATCGGACATCAACTTCGCCAACCGTCGAGCGTCGGTTTTCTGAAGGCCATTGCCGCGATGCGATCTTTTCAACTCATGCTCGCTAACATAGGCAACGAAGATGTGTAGATCGCGCCGCAGATTGAGTTGTATCTGGTCGACTTTAAGTTTCTTGGAGTCTTGGTAGGGTTCAACTTTCATCGCCGACGACCTCTTTGATGACATGCCCCGATTTCTTGACGATCCGTTGTACGTCGCTCCATGCGCCGTGAGGGAACGCGACATAGTCGTTCTTGAGCGCGACCCATTTTTCGCCTAAGCCTTTTTCCAGAGCAACTTTCAGCGACAGGTCCGTCACCCGCGCGATCAAGAGGTTATCGTGCAACAGAGTCTTGCCTCGCCGGTTGACCATAATCTCATGAGCTTGAGCGAACACGGGTGAGTTTTGAACAAGCCATTGGACATCGTCGCAATCGAATGTGTCACTGTTGGCGCGACCCATGCGGACCAAGTTTGGTGTTAACAGCAGCGTCGCGGTTCTCGATGGATGTTGTCGCGCGTTACCTAATCCCAACACCAAATCCAATGCCGCGAACGGTACGCGAGATAGATCGATGGCTACGCACTTTTCCCGCCCGTCTTCGTTGAGGTACTTGGATGGGAGCAGGGATACCTCATCACTCGCAAGCTGATACCAAGTCCGCCCGTCGGCCTGATGTCTGGCGAGGACGCCGCACTCCCAACCTGCATGGCAAACGGCCTGACATACGACCGGCTGCGAAGCAAATACTTTGGCGAATTCGTCAAGCGGTTCCGCCTCAGTCCACTGGTTTGGTCCTAACCCAGCGAGCAGCTGGTACACCGCTTCGGTCGGATCGAGCTCACCGGTTTCCACGTCGGCGGTTTTCTTTTTGCCTCCAAGTTGTTTTTTCCATAAGTCCGATTTCAGTTTTGCCAACTGAGCTGTCTGGTACTGGGACTCACCCAACCGCAATTCTCCTTCGACGAGCTGAAAACACGGAATGTCGTTCGCCTTCGACGTTGAATTTGTGGCTCGATTCGCGATGCCGAGATCTTCCAACAGTTTTTCGCGAACGGCATTCGGCTGGCGATCGGCGGGGCCATCGTACGCCAGCAACGACTGCAGCAGCGGGGGCAAATGCGGGTGGAACTGCGACGGTAAGACGAATCGCCAAAGCTCCATTTTGGCCGCCTTGTCGAAGGAGCGCTGTTCGTACATCAGCAACATACCAGTCCGTACCAACCGATCTTTGACTTTGGTCAGTACTCCTTGGTATTTCTGAGTGGCCGTTCCATAACCCCGTCGAGCTGGATAGATTCTTTCGAAAAATGAAATGGTGACCGGCTTCCCCACCGCTTTAAGCAAGTGCAGCAAGCCAATTTCCTCTTTGTCGAGCGATTTCAAGGCGTCGACCAGACCTTGATCGGTGAGAAACAACCCGGCCATGCTCCCGGGATTGCACGCGGAAGTTGGAAACCCTCGCGACTTGGCAATCGCTTTCAAATCAACCTTGGCCAGCACCTGATGGCACATCTTCTGGAGCATATCCGATTGATTCACGAGGACCCTTTCTTTGATCGTTCTTACGCCTCACATTATGCGTCTCATTGACAACGTGAAAAGGGTACCGCTCGGGCCACCTGACTTGTCATGCCAACCTGGATGGTTTCAACTATTCGTCAAATCAAAATCGAAACGCTGGATTTGAGGATTCAGGTTCTCACACCCATGTTCGGAGTTGAAGCTGAAAGCTGAAACAGGGGAGCCTCATTGGGGACAGAGGGGATGACGAAAACAGAAACGTGTCAGTGCAAGGGGCGGTGTGAATCGCGACGTTGCAAATGCCTGAAGAATGGTGAAGGCTGCAAATGCGTGGATTGCAAAAATCCGCTCAATGGACTGGATGTTTCTGGGATGTCGGACTGCGCGATTGATCACGCCGATCAGTTTCGTGGTCTCAGTCCGCAGGACCGCGAACGACTTGTCGAGTTGCCTTGTGGTCATGAACCCGTGCCGCTCGGAAAACTGATTGGCGAATATACCTGCATAGCTTGCGAGGATGAGGTGTATTCATACTCGTTCTGTTTCGAGGCTGCTGTTCAGGAAAGTTGCACCTGGCATTGTCGCGTTTGCCGCCAATGTCGAGACTGGCGTGAATGGCATTGCGATAGCTGCAATCGTTGCGTCTATGGCGTCTCAATGCCGTGCGACCGTTGTGGTTCAACTTTCTGATTTAGTTACGCCATTGCCACCGTTGCTCGACATTCCGCGTGCGACGTTGGTAGTGATTGAATGACGGGCACGCTATGGAATTGCGTTTCACAGGTTGCATGGATCAGCAGCGGGCGGATTGCAGTGGTCGATCCGCGGTTAGGTGTCGTCGTGGCCTCCCATCGACCAGAAAAGGTTGGGTTAATTCGTTTTGGCGTTGACAGATCGAATCACGAACTCGTTGAGTGCGTACCAAAGGGAACGACTTAGCTTCCTCATCGAGTTTTACTTTCCAAGGCTCTTGACCACAACGTCATCAAATTCATTCATGTCGTCAAATGATCCGATCCCGATGCGTCCACGGTCAAAGGTCTTATCGACGACGGACATCAACGGCTTATCCATCGAGTCAAAATAAACTTCGATCGTCCCCTCAGGCATTCGGCGAACCAATCGAACGTTGTGCCACCGATCATCCCAAGGCGTCAGATTCTCGTTCTTGGTCAAAGCTAGCCGTGGTGCTTCGCGCACAATCATGATTTGGCCGCTCGCCGGATCCGGTTTCGCTCCCAAGTGGACGTAATAAAAATGCTGGTCATCTTGATAGGCAAAGAAAACGCAACAATCGCGGTGGCTGCCGGTGTCCTTCGTGCTGCGAACACGAAACGAGATTTCAAAGCTAGAAAGCTCCAAGTCTTTGATCAGCGCCACATGTCCTGGGCTTCGCACCGGCGGTTGATACTCGGTTTCGCGTTTTGAGATTTCAAAGGTCGTATTATCCTGTTTCTTGCTAAGACTCCAAGTTTTCGGATCGAGCAGTTGCCAGCGATCGATTCCCGTCTCAAACTGCTCTTCAAATACGATGGTCGATTCGTCGGCAAAAACCATTTTAGGCAGACCGAAGTTCAAAATACCGGACAGCGTCAAACAGGCGAAGGTAATCCATCGCGTTTTCATAATTTGTTTCCAAAGTGGCAGGCTGATGGCAAGAGAAACGGCGCTATTCGATTTAGCATTCGTCGATCGGATCGGCGGCACGGTTCATTGATGATTCAAAAGGTAAGTTTACACCAATTCATGATTCGAATCATCACTGCTGGTGCATGGCTGGCGTTGTTGACATTCGCCGTTTTATTTTCATGGTCGTGGTCGACCTCCGGTATTGCCTTTGACATTGTCCGCCTCGACCTGGATGCGCCAGCCAAGCTTCAAAAACTTCGACATTTCTTTGCGGAGTGTGGTCATTTTGCGCCCGTTGTCTATTTTGCAATGGAAACCATCGAAGTGATCATCGCACCGATTCCTGGGCTCATGCTCTACGCCCCCGGGGGTGCCATCTTTGGACCGGCACTTGGTGGCACTCTATCGCTGGCCGGTAACATCATCGGACATTGTTTCCTACGCGGCTGGCTTCACACGCATCCCGATCACAACCGTCATGTTGGCGACTTGCGGTGGCATGGTACCGCTCTGCTTTGCTCAAGCATGGTTAGCGGCAAGTCTCTTGGAAACCTTCCCCAACTTGCTCTACGTACTCGTCGTTGGCCTCGTCGTATACGTCCTCGTCGCAGTATTCGTGATATACCGTTTAGGGCAACCAACGAATTCTTCTCACCCTGACAGTTTCTCAGAATGACTATGCTGGATCGTCGTCGGCGATCAAGCGACTGGACTGATGGATCGTTGATTCGATTCCACCAACACAATTTCAATCGTGCGTTATTGATCTTCGATCGTTAACGACGAACCGCTAGGCAAGCAGAGTCCGTCTCGAAATAACTGCTCCGACGCGCCATTAATCACGGCTCGACAATCGGCAAACACCGGTTGCATTCGTATTAACAATGCAATGACGACCGATCACAACGTCTTCCGTAACCGTTGCTCCCGCCGCCACAAATGCGCGTTCGCCAATTTTGGTCGTGCAAGTCAGGCTAGCTCGAGGATGCACAACGGTGAACCACTTGACGCGAACGAGCAATTTTTCAAACTCCTCCACAATGCGCTTTCGGCTTTTGTTATCTCCGATCGCAATAACTATGGGATGCGGTGTTAACGAAGCAATATCGAGCAAGGAACATTCAACTCGCGATCAAGCAAAGGCTGTGCCGTCAAAGTAGATACTTCAGACTTTCCGCTGGATATGGGCATGGTCGCTTGATTCCTAACGCCCAAACAAGAGCGAAAATACGCAATCCAAGCCGTCATCAAAAATGCCTTCATGGTAAACAAAGCACACATTTTGAACCTTTCTAATCACTCAACTGAATTGTGACCGTCGACTTGTACCTGTTCCGCTGTATCCTGCGAAATTAATACCGTTTCTTCTATCGCTGTACCATGGCAAGTACTCTCCATGAAGCATTGGATAAGATCCGCGCGGAGGAGTCTCGAC
>JAYVSE010000256.1:0-16287 GCA_043775635.1 Planctomycetaceae bacterium
GAGCATCATTGAAGCCGCTGGAATTGCCACGTTCACGGCCGTGCTCTCCGCCCGATCGGGCTTACCGATCACCGTTGCGTTAGGCTTCAGTGGCACCGCCACACTTACCAGTGACTACACGCTGAGCGCCACGCAAATCGTTATCCCAGCGGGTCGGCTTGGCGCTTCGATCACGGTCACGGCCGTCCAAGATGCACGCGACGAACTGAACGAAACCGTGATCGTCGATATTACTGGTGTCACCAACGGCATCGAGTCAGGAGTCCAGCAACTGTCAACATTGATCCTGGATGATGACGCGGCACCAACCGTCACGCTGGCGGTCAACAACGCCACGATTGCCGAAGCCGCTGGCATCGCTACGTTCACGGCCACCTTGTCCGCCGTCTCCGCCCAAGCAGTCACGGTGGCGCTCGGTTACAGTGGCACCGCCACCTTGACCAGCGATTACACTCGCAGCAATACCCAGATCGTGATTCCAGCGGGTCAACTGAACGGAACGATCACCGTCACTGCCGTCCAAGATGCACTCGACGAACTGAACGAAACCGTGATCGTTGATGTCACGGGTGTCATCAATGCCACGGAGTCTGGCATTCAGCAGAAAACGACGACGATCACGGATGATGACGCCACACCGACGGTCACCTTGTCTCGCAATCCTGCCTCGATCAACGAAGCCGCTGGCATTGCCACATTCACGGCAGTGCTCTCCGCTCGATCAAGCTTACCGATCACGGTGGCTTTAGGCTTCAGTGGCACCGCAACCCTGAACAGTGATTACACACTGAGTGGCACGCAGATCATCATCCCAGCGGGTCAGCTTAGCGCTTCGATCACTGTCACGGCCGTCCAAGATGCTCTCGACGAACCGAACGAAACCGTGATCGTTGATATTGCCGGTGTCACCAACGGCATCGAATTAGGAATTCAGCAATTGATAACCACCATCCTGGATGACGATCCATCGTGATGGCGTTCTAAAAAAATTTCCGGCGGAACGGTGTGCACGCCTCCTGTAAGAAAAGGACCGTTCGATCAATAACGTGGGATAGGCTTCCAGCCTGTCATTTTCAATGCGAAAGGCTGGAAGCCTACCCCACTCATTGATTTGACATGGGTAGGCAGAAACACGCCCGGACAAATATCTTTGAATTTTACCGCTTGACTGATCGTGGGAATTTCGTACCATACACACAGTACACCAGGTACCCAGGCAATGTGATATGTTTTTTACGATTGATGCGAACAACGGCATCGCGATCTACGAGCAAATTGTTCGGCAGGTCAAATTCGCCATTGCCGAAGGCAGCCTGCAACCGCACCAACTGCTTCCCAGCGCTCGGCAACTGAGTGGGGAACTAGCGGTTAACCCCAACACGGTCGCTAGGGCGTACCAGGAATTGCAAACCCAAGGCGTCGTTGAATTGCTTCGCGGTCGCGGCATGGCGGTCAGTGCGAATGCGACCGAAAAATGCCTAGCAGCTCGCCGGACGTTGATCGCGGCCTCCCTACGTTCAGCCCTTTCTGGAGCGCTGCACGGTGGACTGACTGCTGGCGAAATCCGCGACATGCTGGACCACGAACTTCGAGCGCTCGACGGCGTGATCCAAACGATTAGCTCCACAGCCGAAACTCCTATCACACCCACTGCCGACAAACCCAGTGCCGACAGGCCTAACCAAGCTGGCAAGCCATGATTGAATCCAATGCTGGTCGCACACCGACGACATCCGCCGACGATGTGATCGTTGCCGATGGGATTGAAGTACGTTTTCCTGGCTGCGACGCGCTGCGGGGACTTAACCTTGTCGTCAAACCGGGATCGGTCTTTGCGCTGCTTGGCGAGAACGGTGCTGGCAAGACCACATTGATCCGCATCCTCACCGGATTCCAACAACCGTCGGCAGGCAGTTGCCGAGTTCTGGGGCTTGATCCCAAACAAAACGCCAACGAGGTCCGGCGCCGAATCGGCTATGTTTCGGACTCACCGACAATGTACGACTGGATGAAAGTCGATGAAATCGGCTGGTTCACCGCTGGGTTCTATCCTGCCGGCTTTCTGGATTCGTTTCGCAGCCTGATCAGTAAGTTTGAGCTGCCTCCGCTGCGTCGGATTCGCGAGCTTAGTAAAGGGCAACGCGCCAAAGTGGCACTCAGCCTCGCGCTGGCCCATGACCCTGAGTTGCTAATACTGGACGAACCGACGTCAGGACTCGACCCCCTTGTTCGCCGCGAGTTCCTAGAAAGCATGGTCGACCGCGCTGCAACTGGCCAGACCGTCTTTCTTTCGAGTCATCAGATTTCAGAGATCGAGTTAGTGGCCGATACGATTGCGATCATTCATCAAGGCCGCGTTCGCTTGACCGGAAATTTGGAACAGTTAAAGAACTCGATTAGCGAAGTAACAGTCAAGGTGAACGATCCGCTCGTCTCCTTGCCGACGATGGAGCCGCCCGCAGAAGTACTCAGTGAACAGACCAAGGGCCGGCAGCGACGTTTGATTGTGCGCAACTACGACCCAGCTTACGAAACGCAAATCGCGGATTCGTTCGGAGTGATCGAGATTACTCATCGCCCGGCTAGCCTCGAAGAAATGTTTATTGCCTGCACTCGTGGAATCATGTCCGAAAACGTCGTTGCTCGGGAGCCCGCACCATGAATCTCTCAATGGCCACGACTCGGTTATGGTGGAAAGAATCGCGTCAGATATTGCCGCTGCTGATCTCCTTGCCATGCCTCGCGATCACCATCGTAATCGTGGCAATGTTAGTCGAAAACCGTTTCCACCCAGGTGCTTTCGTCGTTGTGTTGATTTGGCCTCCAATGTTTTTCGCGGTCGCCGCAGGAGCGATGCTGGTCGGCCAAGAAAAGGAAACACGTTCGCTGAACTGGCTGTCGGCGCTGCCGATTTCGCCCCAACGATTGATCGTCAGTAAGCTCGTCATTGCGAATGTCGGGCTGGTAATGCTGTGGCTGCTTCCCGCTATCGGATCAGTCGCCACCTACACGATTGACATGTGGTTGGGTCTGCGTTGGAGCGAGCCCCTCGGCGATGGCGAGTTGGCGATAATTTCGTACATGTTTCTACATTCGTTCTATTTGTTGTTTTGCGGTTTTGCGACTACTTGGTTTTTTCGATCGGCGATGGTGAGCCTAGTCGCTATCGTTCCATTGGCGTTCCTGCCAACGCTGGCTGATATGCTGATGAATGATGTCTATTTATGGGCATTCCCAGAACTTACGTATCGGTTCATCGATCTACCGCCATGGCTGACGTTCGCCACCGTTTCGATGGGTGTTTTTGCGAGCGTATGGACCGCCTATCGCGCCGCAAAATCCAACCTCGATGGCCCTCAGCCGCTGCGGCCTGGACCATTGAGCTGGAAACAATCGTTGTCGCAAGTTCTTTCGAGAAGTACAAACATTCGCACCGGACGCTCATTCACCAAAGATCACCCAGCGACAACCAATGGTTCTTTGCTGTGGCAATTTCGCACTCAGAACCGTGCCGTTGTCTGGTCGTGTTACGCTGTGTTACTGGTCGGCTTTGCTGTAGCAATAAATGACATAGACCAGCATGGTGCGTTTCAAAGTTTCCGCGACATGTCTCGCTTGCCTGCGATTTGGATTCTTCCTTGTTCCGTGTGCGGGATGGCATTGTTCGCGTTTCAAGGCGATAGCGCGCGGGGTCAGATTCGTTTTCTTGCCGAACGTGGCGTGTCGCCCAATCGTGTTTGGCTCAGCCGGCAAGTCTTTCCCTTGTGTTTTTTCTGCCTCGTCGTGGGCTTAACTCTCATTCTAATCTCCTCAGGCTCGTTCAAAGCGTGGCAGCGGCCGGAAACCAGACTGCCGCGATCCACAGTGATCATTTGCCTCGGTATCACCTATTCGATTTCGCAATGGATTGGTCAGGTCATCAAACGTCTACCCATTGCATTCGCCTCGTCTATCGCCATTTCCTGTGCAGCAATCTCATCGGCATCGTTTTCACTTGACGAGCTTGAAATCCCAATGTCCTTGATGGTGGTTAGTTTGATTGTGCTGCCGCTTGCCGCAACTTTTTGGATGACCCAACGCTGGATGGACGGTAGAACCGGGAGTGGATTTTGGTATCAACATGCCGCGATTGCCGTGATCGCATTTATACTTTCCAACGTTGTCTGGCAAGCTGGTTTTCTCATGGCACCTAGCATCAGCACTGAGAAGCGTGAAATTCTCATGGCCGATGTCAAGCGGTATCAATCGTCTCAAATGCCGACAAAGCAGGTTGGTTTTCTCACTAACAAACTCCCTTTCGGCGGCGGGCAACAGGATCTGCATGCCGCCTTGTTACTTGACGAGAACGCGTGGTTGGAAGCTCAATATGAGCATCTCTCCGTCCAATGCGATTCTCGCCATGCTATCGAATATAACGAAATCTATCGGTTGCTCGGCATCATTGTTAAGTTGCGATTTGGTCTTGATAACGAGGACGTCGATCGCGCGCAGCCAAGCGATCAAGGTTTGACGGTGTACCAAGATTGGATGTTGCTTGCTCAGAAGGTCGCTGCGGGACTGAGACGGAGCCCGAAGTTGATATCGCAAGAGCAAGCGGACAGGATTGAGATTTTTTTGCTTGCTGAACTTGAGCGGTTTAAAACTGCTGAGCGCCTCGGGCGCGACACATTGGCCGCGATCGCAAATCAAGTCGGGGACGCCGATGCACGATGGGAAGCGCGCCGTCGGGCGTTGCTCCTCAGTTGGAAATCTGATGGACCATCTCTGGGTTGGTATTGGGATATGAATAGCCCGACAATCTATCAGACCGACACTAGACAAAGGCAAACCGATTTACTCGTCGTATCGCTCGTCAATTACATCGATGAGGCTCGGAGCGGTAGAGGGGAATTGCCTATTCAATCTCTGATCGATTGGTCGGATTTCAATCCCGAAGTTTATGGAATTGGCCCTGCTGGTCCGTACTTTCGAATCGATGAATTCAGTAAATCGTCCGTTCAGGATTATACGATGGCACTGGCAAGCCAATGGGGAGCGGGTTGGGAAGTGACAGGAAAAAGCTGCTTAAAGGGGTTGCACAAAAATGATTGACACGACCAGAACGCTATCGAAGCTCAGTAAACTTCGTCAATTCCGCTGGAATCGACACTTGGCGATCCTGCCGATCGCGTTGGTGCTTTTCTTCATCTTACTGCTATCGACCGTCTGTCTCTTTGTCAGCAATGAGTATCTTGCCTCGTTGCAGTTGCAAAAAGATGTTGCCGCCATCCGTGATTCGATGCTTCCGTTTGATAGTCTTTCATTTTCGCAATACTTCTTTAACACCACTTCGCAGGAACAATCGACCGCTTGGCGAGACGTGCTTGGTGCACTGGACCCTGTTGATCAATGGGCGCGGGACGCGTCTAAAACTTACAAATTGAACAATTCCTATGACATTGAACTGCTTCCGGCACCAGGAGTTGATGGGAAAGTGGATTGGCCAGACGCAGCTTCGTTTGAGGAGTATTCCCTTGCCGTCCAGCCGATCATCAACCGCATCGAAGAACTCACTCTCGATCCGAAACCGTCTTGGCAACCTCTGGATTTCCAAGGTTTTAACACATGGCTTCACGATGCTCAGAAAAGCCCAACGATCAGTCGAATGTTGGCAGTCGAGTTTTGCCATGCGGTCTACATCAAAAACAGTAATCGAGCACTTCGTGCTTTACGTCTGGATGCGGCTTCGATGGTGGCTTACGACTGGCAAGTCATTTCTACGACTGACTCCATTACCTGCTCGCGAAAGCTCTCGCTATTTAAACAAATCCGCGCGTCACTGGCACACGACATTTGGGCGCAGGAACAGCTAGACTCGATCAGCGAAATCGTTGGGCCAGAGCCAGACTTGGCCGGTCGGTGGTATCGGACGTCAGCAACCGATCGAGCGATGTTGTTGACGTCGATGGGTGCTAACAGCGGCACGATGCTCAGCACGTATTCGTGGAACGAAAAGCGAGGAACGATACTAGCGAGTAGGCAGCTTGCGCTGTTGAATCAAGCGACTCGCAACTTGGATGCCGGCAATGGTGGTTATCAAGGCTTGGCGGACCGGGTTCGAGCATCCAGCTTGCAATTCAATGTCCGTCCCTCCAAGTTTCTCTCGTTTTTTTTGGGAGAAGAGGGACTGCAAGAGTGGTCTGGAAGTTCTGGATCTGACGAGAACTATGCCATGCTATGCGAACTATGTGAAAATTCGCGACGGCTGACAAGAACCGCAGTGGCGATCAAGCAATGCCAGCTTCAAAACAAACGCTGGCCGGCAACGCTCGCGGAGCTTAGTGATGCAACGCTACCCAGGAGTGACAGAATGACGCTTTCCGCTGGTCCGTTCGAGTATCGCATTGCCCCGAACGGCAGGAGCAGCTTCATCGGCACAAGCGAATCGCCCGAGTACCTGCGTTTTCCAGAATCGGAAATCCGTTAAGGCCAGCGGCAGATTTAAACGTACCTCAAGCATGAAGGTCTGCTGTTAAACTATCTCACCGAACTCTTTCCTCGCGACAAACGATCGAGAAGTCTCTGATGCCGATGCATGACTGGACACTCGTCTCTCCGGGAACCTACCACGGATTTCACACTCTCTGGATAGGCGAGCTAACCCGCGTATTGAATACAGGTCTGTTGCCAAAACCCTATTACGCAGAACCCGAGGCTCTACCCAATGTCACGATCATGCAAACCGCGTCGGAGGCAGAGATTTACAGCGAACGGCGTAACCGGCTGGCGATTCGTCATACTTCGGGCGATCGGTTGGTTGCTTATATTGAGTTGCTTTCGTCGGGAAATAAATTAAATCAACGTGCGTTAGATCGCTTTCTTGACAAAGCATGTAGCGTGATTGCGCAAGGTGTACACTTACTTATTGTTGATCCTTACCCTCCAGGCAAACTCGATCCACACGGCATCCATGCATCGATCTGGAATGAGATCGATGCGTCTGCACCCTTCCAATTTCCTGACAGCCGACGACTTACGGCGGTTTCGTATCACTCCGTACGCCCGGCCGTTGCTTATGTGGAACCGCTAGCCATCGGATTGTCGTTACCCATCATGCCACTATTTCTCGATAGCAAGCGATATATCAATCTGCCACTCGAACCGAGCTATACCGCAGCCTTTGGTGCGATTCCAATCCAATATCGCGAACGATTGTCCCAAATCGATTGATTTTGAATCTACCCAGTGGCGATACTTAGATTCTTCAAATCGAGTTTAAGAACGCTCAAGGCAAAACAGTCTACTCTCTCAAGCACTATTTCAGCCCACGTCGCTGTAGCAATCCATCGACCACTGGCTTTTTGCCTCGGAAGTCGATGTATTGCTGCATGACTTCGCGGGTTCCTCCACGCGAAAGGATCGTTTTCTTAAACATCTCGCCATTGGCCCGCGTCAATCCACCGGACTCCTTCATGTGGAGGAAAGCATCGGCCGCCAAGATCTCGCTCCACAAGTAGGCGTAGTAGCCAGCGGAATAGCCGCCGGACCAAATGTGTGCAAAGAAGGGGGACTTGTATCGTGGGGGAACAGGGGAAAAGTCGACACCATTGTCAGCCAGTGCCTGTTCTTCAAAAGCCAGAGCACCGGCAGGCAGTCCACCGGCAAGCTTGGCGGCTTCAGTCGGCGACATCGAATGCCATGACAAATCCAACAGCGCCGCCTTCAGATACTCGAGAGTATCAAAGCCCTGGTTGAACTTACTCGCTTTGATACTTTTGGTAAGTAGTTCATCGGGAATAACTTCGCCCGTCTGATAGTGCTTGGCGTAATTTTTAAGGACCTTGGGGTCGATTGCCCAGTCTTCATGAAATGTTGACGGGAACTCGACGAAGTCACGAGGGACGCTCGTGCCGGACAAGCTTGGATATCGCACCGCTGAAAACAGGCCGTGGACTCCATGCCCCAGTTCATGAAACATCGTGACGACATTATCGAGACTGATCAGCGTCGGTTGGCCCTCAGCCGGACGCGGTATGTTCATCACATTGACGACCACCGGCGATTGATGGAGCAGCGTCGATTGGCTGACAATGGCATCCATCCACGCACCACCACGTTTGGATTCACGTTCGTAATAGTCGGCATAAAACAGGCCGAACGCTTTGCCGGATTCATCGAGTACATCAAAAACACGAACCGTTGGGTGGTAGATCGGTAAGTCTTTGCGTTCGCGAAATTCAATGCCGTAAAGCTGCTTCATCGTGAAAAAGACTCCGTTGTGTAACACGCTCTCCAGTTCGAAATATGGCTTGACTAGACTTTCGTCGATTTGGAATTTTTCTTGACGCACTTTTTCCGAGTAGTATTCCCAATCCCAAGGTTCAACCGCTCCAGCGATTCCGTCTTTTCGCATCAAGGCCTCGATTGCTTCCGACTCTTGCTTCGCTTTGGTGACCACTTGCGGGACAAGTTGTCGAAGCATGTCGAAGGCGGCGGTGGCAGTTAGCGCCATTTGGTTTTCCAGCGCAAACGCAGCGTGACTGCTGTAGCCAAGCAGGCCAGCGCGCTCGGCGCGGAGTTTGGCGAGCTCGAGGATAACTGGCCGATTATCGATGCCTGCATTTTGCCCCTGGCCGCGATAGGCCGACGCTTCCCAAATCCGTTGACGAAGTGCGCGATTGGACAGCGAGCTTAAGACGGGTTGGCGAGTGGTGTTGGTGATTGTCAGCACATACTTGCCATTCATCTGCTTGGTCGCTGCGGCTTCTTTTGCAGCAGCCTTTTCGGCCGCACCAAGTCCAGCCAGTTCCGCTTCATTATCGACAACGATAATGCGTTCTTTGGTGAGTGCCAGAAGCTTGATTTGAAAATCCGTCGCCAGCGAAGAAAGTCGTTCGTTGATTTCGCGAACGCGAGCTTGTTGCTCTGGCGAAAGTCTCGCGCCAGCTCTGACAAAACTTTCGTAGGTTTCTTTTAGGAGTCGCGATTGTTCTTCGTCGAGTCCAAGGGAATTGCGATCTTGCCAAAGTTGATCGATTCGACTGAACAGCTTTGGATTGAGGTAGATGTCGTCGGAGTGAGCAGCCAATCGCGGTGCAACGATTTCTTCGATCGCTTGGATCTTTGGATTGGTATGCGCACCGGCCAAATGAAAGAATACGGCTTGCACGCGTCGCAGAGTCGTCCCCGATCGCTCCATCTCAACCAATGTATTGTCGAACGTCGCTGGTTTCGACTGTTCGGCAATCACTTGAATCTCTTTTAATTGTTCCGCCATCCCAGCCTCAAACGCCGGCTCGAACAAATCTGGCTGAACCGCAGCAAAGTCAGGCGTTGTGTAGGGAAGGGAGCTTGGTTTCAGCAGTGGATTATCGTTCATCGTGATCGAAGCGTTCTTTATTAAAGGGCTGGCGGAAGGCGGCGTATCTTGTGAGATTGCCTGGCCAGTGGCAAGCCACAATGACATGACCACAGCAATGGCAACGGGACTTTGTGCTTGAAAGCGGAACATCATCATCACTTCAATCGTGGGAGGAAGGCGTCAACAGGCTGCATTGCCATGATACGAGGTTTTTCCGTTCCAACTACCGTCGCTCGCTGGCCTGATGAAAATGTGTTGGTTGTTCTCGCTTCAGCTAACCGAGGGGCGGATTGCAAATTGCAAAATGAACATTGCAAATTTGTCATTGAAATGGACTTGTTTCCTCATCATTTTACAATTTGCATTTCGCATTTCGCATTTCGCATTTCGCAATTTGAAATTTGAAATTTGAAATTTGAAATTATCGCGGACTATGAAATTGACGTATGAAAGGCGAATACCCTGGATAGCACAAAACACCGAAAGCAAATGATTTTCATCAGCCCAGTCACCCGCCCCCAAGACAATCGTTAAAAAACGCGGCAGCCGACGTTCCGCCACCCATTGGTGGTGGAAATCGCTTTCCGCCAGTCAAACTGGTGGCTCAATTTCGAAAAAATCATGGGTTGCGCAGGCATTTTCTCGACATCCGACCGGCTTCTGCTTACTATCGAGCCTGCGTTGCGTTTCGCGAAGGTCACTAAGATTTCCCTATGTTGCTCAATCCCAATGATTCACACCACGCTCCGTTCCTGAGTCGTCGCCGGCGACTTTGCTTAAGTGTGCTATTGATTGGTCATTTATGGGCTGTGATTGGCCGTCCGTTCGAGTTTGCGACACAAGGTTCGTTTGGCACCAGCCCGTCAGTATCGACGTTTTATGCTCCGGTACGTGGTTACAGCCAGTTCGCGTACATGGACCATGGATATGCGTTTTTCGCACCCGATCCTGGACCAAGCCATTTCATTCAGGCGGCAATTACGCACAGCGATGGGGTGCGGATCGAATCAAAATTTCCCGATCTTGCTGACCAGTGGCCGCGACTCCTCTATCACCGCCATTTCATGCTCGCTGAGTTTTTTAACGATGTTTATCATCCACCGGGAAGTCCACCGCCAGAGATCGCAGCGAACGCCGCCGCGACGGCAGAGTGGGTTCGCGGTCGCAAGCGGTTTGACGACGTGAGAGATTCCATCTTGCACCATTTGCATGCTTGCCATCCACGCTGTGAAATCGCAATTCGCCGAGTGGAGCATCGCCAACCTGGGCTGCCTGAGTTCTTTGACGGCGGTATGGGAACGCGAGACCCGCGATTGATGACGATTTTGTTCGACACCATCGACGGAATGCCACCACAAGAAACGGCAACGCTGGAAGTGCCAACGGAGGCCTTAGAAGCTCCCGCAGGGGAGTCTGGGCAATGACGCACGACGCAACACCTACCAAAGAATCGACGCTTAGTCCGATTTCATTTGCCAAAAATTGGATCGATGCGTGGGATCATTTTTGGTTTACGCCTCGAGCGCCCCATACGTTAGCCGTGATTCGAATCGCGACTGGCTTGATGTTGCTGTATTCACATCTCGTCATTGCGACGCAGCTTTTTTCGTTCGTTGGTGATGACGCCTGGATCAACAACAAAACGATCGCAGCCTTGCATGGTGGTGAATACGCACCTTCCGATGCGGCAAGAAGTTACTTGTGGAACTTGAGCAATCCGTTGTTGCTGGTACTGCATCATTTCCTGACGGTTGCTGTCACTGGCTGTTTTGCGGTTGGGCTATTCACTCGCTTCACCGCACCGCTCGCGTGGTGGCTTCAACTGATGCTAGTTCACCGCATGACCGGCACGCTATTTGGCTTGGACCAAATGACAACGATGCTGGTGATGTATCTGATGTTGGCACCCTGCGGTGCCGTGTTCTCGGTGGATGCGATCTTGCGTCGCAACCTTGCTGCTGCCATCAACAAAGATAAGCGGCTAACTTGGTTGTTTCCAGAGGCTGTTCCGAGCGTGGCGGCAAACATTGCCACGCGACTGATTCAAGTCCACCTTTGCATCGTCTATCTTTTTGGCGGACTTTGGAAAGCGAGAGGGACTTCTTGGTGGGATGGCACATCAATTTGGTTTGCGATTTCGAACGCGCAGTACCAGTCGATTGACGTCACTTGGGTTGGTCGATTCCCTCGCTTTTTCTCGGCCCTTGCGCACGTGACGGTGTTTTGGGAAATCTTTTATTGCGCGCTCATTTGGCCGAAATTAACCCGTCCAATGGTGCTGGCGATGGCCGTGGCTGTGCATGGTGGCATCGCATTGTTCCTCGGCATGATCACGTTTGGCGTGATCATGATTGTTGCGAATCTGGCCTTCATTTCGCCAACAATTTTCATGTCGCGAAAATGCGTATCAAGCCCCGAACTTGCCCAGTCGTCCGGCGTTGCTTAACGCCAGCAGCATCAGATACTTGGCTTCGAATTGCCCCAAGCCACCGCTGATGCAGGTCGTTTCATTGAACGTGGTGTGTGGGTCCGGTCGACAGCAATCACTGGCGAGCAGTGTCGGTACGGGATGCCACGAATGACCTTTCAAGTAGCTAGGTGTGCTGTGATCACCGGTGACGATCAGGACCGTTGGCGATAATTTTTCGATTCGCGGCATGATTGCATCGACTTGTTCAATGCGTTTTACTTTTTCTTCAAAATTGCCGTCTTCGCCGGTGCTGTCGGTGTACTTGAAATGCAAAAAGAAAAAGTCGTAGTCGTTCCATACTTTCTCCAGCACATCAACTTGTTCACCGAGCGTTGTCGCGCTGCCGACGATTTTCATACCGACAAGATGCGCTAAGCCCTTGTACATCGGGTACACAGCAATCGCCGCCGCGCGAAGTCCGTATACGTCCTCAAAACTTGGCATGTTCGGTTTCGCGGCGAAGCCTCGCATCGTATGGAAGTTGGCCTTGGGTTGCCCCTTCAAAAGCTCGCGGGCCTGACGCAAAAATTCGGTAGCGACTTCTGCTGTTTTCTTGCTGGCTGCATCGCGCGCGACCGGTTGCAAGGGCGGGACGCCGGTCGCTTGCGGGTCGGTGTCATTGACTTCACCGCCTAAACCTGTGCCGCGAAATACAACGACGAAACGATGCTCCTTCACAGGCTCAACAAAAATCTCGACGCCAGGGATCTTGATCGCGCGGAGGCTAATCGCAATCGGAGCGCTGTCTTCGCTGGAGATCCGTCCTGCGCGGCGGTCAGTGATTTTTCCATCCGCGCCAATCGTGCAAAAATTACATCGAATCGCCACATCACCTGCTTGCAACGAAAACCCGATCCCCGTCGCTTCCAAGGCCCCACGTCCGATTTGGTACTGCAGCGGGTCGTAGCCGAACAAGCCAAGGTGGCCTGGACCGCTGCCCGGCGCGATTCCGGGCTTGACTGGGATGCTGGCTCCTTGGACACCACCGATCGCAATGCGGTCCAAATTCGGTGTTTTTGCTGTTTCGAGCTCCGTCTTGCCACCCGGCTTCATCGGCAAGCCACCTAGCCCATCGGCGACGAACATCACGATTTTCGAGTCGTTTTTTGCAGCCAAGCTGCGGGTCAAGTCGTGCATGTCCATCGATCAGGTTCCAGTACGGTCAGCGGTTTTTTAAAATTAAGTGAGGATCGTCGTTGTGTAGCAGATTCCAACGAGACGGCAAGTATATCTGACGGCGTCTACGAAGGGCCGCGACGATCCGTTACGCTTTCTGCCCAAGCCACTAAACCCCAGTTCTAGCAATCGACAATGAAAATGCTTCGCTTTGATCCGTCGGGCGCGATGAACCCCGCGTACGGTTTGACTCAAGTTCAGCTCGATTTGCTGTATCCTCGCCTCCTGGAATTACGGCGGGAATTGGTCGATTTTGACCCGACGGTTGTGACAGGTTGCGAATTTCAGGACGGCATGCAACCACTGGATGCTCGGTTTTATGCATTGCCGAAAGAGCAGTTAGACGACTACGTGAAGCGTCGCGAGGCATCCGAACTGGGGCGAATTTTTAAAGTCGCCACCGCGCTCAAAGACGTCGTCGATGCCGTTGTCGTTCTGGGCATCGGCGGATCCTACGTGGGACCTCAGGCACTGATCGACGCGTGTTGTGACCCCTATCACAACGAACTTCGACGCGGACCGCGAGGCAGCAAACCCCGCATCTATTTTGAAGGCAACAACTTCGACACCGATACGACCCAAGCACTTTTATCGCGAATCGAAGCTGGCGGCTACGGTGATTCGGATATTGAGAAACGCTGGATGATTATCGTCATCAGCAAAAGTGGCAATACGCTTGAAACGGCCACCGCGTTTCGTCATTTCTTCGCAGCTTTAAAATCAAATTTGAAAGACGATTCTGAGCTACTTACGAAATTGGTGGTCCCCGTGACGGGCATGACCGGCAAGTTACGCGAGCTCGCGACAGCGATCGGATGCCAGGAGATATTTACCGTTCCAGACGGTGTGAGCAGCCGGTTTAGTATCCTATCACCCGTAGGGTTATTGCCAGCCGCAATGATCGGCCTTGACTGCATGAAACTGCTCGAAGGCGCGGTCGCGATGAACGAGCATTTCGAAACAACGCCGCCGGCAAAGAACGTTGTGCTCCAGTTCGTTGCCGTCAACCATCTGCTTGAAAAACATCGTGATCTATCGATCCGTGTGCTGAGCGTATGGAGCAAGTCACTCGAGTCCGTTGGCCGTTGGTATGATCAGTTACTTGCGGAGTCAGTTGGCAAAGATGGGCTCGGTGCTACACCGCTGACGACGGTCAATACGCGTGACTTGCACGGCCGCCATCAGCAGCATCAGCCAAGTCGAAGCGATAAGGTATTCAACAACTTGGTGGTAGAATCCCACCGTACCGATCCACTGGATATTGGCATCAGTGAGCTCAATCAAGATGGTCTCAATGACATTGCCGACAAGTGCATGAATGATCTGTTGGTTGCCGCCATTCACGAAACCAATGCAGCATTTTATACCGATGGCATACCGACAACCAACATCATCCTGCCAAACATCGATACCTTCGTACTAGGCCAACTCTTTCAGATGCTGATGATTGCAACCGTACTTGAATGCCGACTAGGATCAACCTAGCGTTGTACAATACAAAGTCCAACATGAACACTTATTTAGGAAAAAAGTAACGCCTCATGTCCTCTCTCGATGCTCTATTTGTCGACCTTCGTGCCCGTGGTAAAAAAGCGTTCCTGCCGTTCGTGACTGCGGGTGACCCTGATATTGATACCACCGCCGGGATTGTTCAAGCGTTAGCGCAATGCGGTGCCAGTGCATGCGAAATCGGTGTTCCTTACAGCGATCCGATCGCCGATGGTCCCGTGATCCAAGCGTCGTATCAACGCGCTTTGGACGGTGGTTTTCGCCTCTCCCATCTATTCGATTTGGGTAAGAAAATAACGCCCACCATTTCGATGCCGCTGATCACAATGGTCAGCTACGCGATCATCCATCGAACGGGTATCCAGCGCTACGTCGACTCGGCGATTCAAGCCGGGTATTGTGGCGCGATCGTTCCCGATCTGCTGGTCGAGGAGGCCAAGCCTATGGCAGAGATCTGCCGCAAGGCTGACTTCAGCTTGATACAGCTCGTCACTCCAACGACGCCGCGAAGCCGTCAACTGCAAATCGCCGAATTGTCATCAGGCTTCTTGTACTTCGTATCCATCACTGGGATCACGGGCGAACGCAGCGCGGTAGCAGAAGGTTTGCTCGAAAACGTCGGTTGGCTACGGGAGCGAACGAAACTTCCAATCTGTATCGGGTTCGGCGTCAGCAACGCCCAAACGGCAGCCTCGCTAGCGCCCGTCGCGGATGGAGTGATCGTTGGTTCAGCGATCGTAAGACGTGTCGGTGCTGCAGTCGATCGCGCCGGCGCTGTCGCTGACGTGACCGCATTTGCGAAAGAAATCATCACGGCGATCGCCGGAGAGTAAGCGGTTGTCGCGAAACCATTATTGGGACTGCGATAACGGAATCAATGGCGGAGCAATAATCGATATCAGCGCGGTAGCCCTCGTCCACGAGGTTTCGTCCGCCGCGTGAGCGAGCTAGTTTTTCGCCAAGTGCCTCGCTGCCGCTTGCAAACTCATGCCATGCATCGATCGTATCGCGAGCCGTCATATCCAAAGTGATCTCCTCGCCAAGCAATGAGACCAATTTCGCTGACAATGCGCCTGCGAACAAAACATCCTCCTCCGTTTCCTTACCGTCCGTTCCTGCACAAGCAATGACCACCCGATCTTCACTTATCACCTTCTGTGCCACGGCCGACAAGTTCACAAATGCGCCGGTGTAAACCAATTTCGCGTTACGCACCGCATTCAGCGCCCGCGTCCCATTGGTGGTTGTCATCACCAGTGTTTTCCCTGAAACCATCGATGCTGAATAGTCACTTGGAGAATTGCCGAGATCAAACCCGGGGATCGGCCTGCAAAGGCGTTCACCGCAAAGCAGTGGCCGAGACTTTAGTCCCGCCGCTACTTGCCTCGCCTCATCAATCTCCAAACATGTGACAATCTCAACCGCACCGTTGTGCAATGCCGTTGCCATAACTGAAGTGGCGCGAAGCACATCCACGACAACAGCAACTTCGTCGGTTTTGTTGTCCAATTCACATGGCAAAATCTGAACCGATAGGTACATGTCAAACTTTATTTTCTGGCGAGCGTATTCTTTCAAGATCGTAAGTGACATGGCGAAACATTGCAGCCACGAAGTGGCGAAGTTTCAGCATGAAATGTATACGTCCTTTTATTATGGCCGAATATCGATCGTTGTTCTGGCTCCCCTCGCTCCGTACTCGGGGAGAGCGACGGTCTTAAATATTGGCAAGTCCTGATTCAAAATATTTTTTGAATTCCTTTTTCGAGTGGAGGGTGCGTGAGCCCAGTCG
>JAYVSE010000257.1:0-15510 GCA_043775635.1 Planctomycetaceae bacterium
ACCCAGCGAAACACCGGGCGGCTCGCGCCTCACCGCTAACAAAATGCTTCGCATTTTCGTTCCCAGGCAAGCTGGGTGGTGGTCGAAGGTCCTTTTGAATTTGTGGGGTATAAAAAGGCTGGCAGCCTATCCCACTAATTGATCGAGCGATGCTAGGGAGCCTCTGGCCCGTTGTGAAAAACAGGTTGAATCGATAGAATCTATTGCTCGCGACTGCGCGTTTGTATCCCCCCTTGCGGCACACTTGTTCAGGCTAAAGATCCTTGTCATCCGACGGCAATAACAACGGCAATTCTGGCGCTGGCGACCTCCCACCTTCGGATGACATGCCCCCTGGTGACATGCCCCCTGGTGACATGCCACGGAGCGATGGCGATTCCGGTGGTGATTATCGCAGTGGCAACCGCGGCGCTGGTGCGTTGCGGATGATCGAATTGCCGATCGAAGACGAACTTCGCGAAAGCTACTTGACCTATGCAATGAGCGTGATCGTCAGCCGTGCGCTGCCGGATGTTCGCGATGGTCTTAAACCTAGTCAGCGTCGTATTCTCGTCGCGATGAACGACTTGAACCTCGGCCCAGGCGCAAAGCGGGTTAAGTGCGCAAAGATTTCTGGCGATACTTCCGGAAATTATCACCCTCACGGTGAAAGCGTGATCTACCCGACGCTCGTTCGCATGGCCCAAGAATGGAACATGCGCAGCTTGCTGATCGATAAACAGGGGAATTTCGGCAGTGTCGCCGGACTACCGCCTGCTGCGATGCGATATACCGAAGCTCGGCTCAGCCCCGTCGCGTCCATGATGCTCGACGATCTGAAGCTTGACACGGTTGATTTTATTCCCACGTATGACGAAGTTCGAACCGAGCCTACGGTTCTTCCGAGCCGATTCCCCAATCTGCTGATCAATGGAACCAGCGGTATCGCCGTCGGGATGGCAACCAGCATTCCTCCTCATAATCCAACGGAAGTTTGTAACGCGCTGATTCGATTGGTCGATGACCCTGACGTCTCGATCGAAGAATTGATGAATATCATTCCAGGGCCCGACTTCCCGACAGGCGGTATCATTTGTGGCCGCGGCGGTATCCGGCGAGGCTACCGAACCGGACGTAGCACCATCGTCGTTCGCGCTAAATGCAAGATCGAAGAAATGAAGGGCAACCGAACACGGATCATCGTGTCGGAAATCCCTTACCAACAATATCGCGATCGCGTCATCGAACGCATCGCGGCGTTGGTTAATGAAGATCGAATCAAAGGCATTTCGGGAATTCGCGATGAAAGCGATTTGAATGATCCGGTACGGTTGGTCATCGAATTGAAACGTGACGCCGACCCTGATGTTGTGCTCAATCAACTCTACCAGTTCTCGCCGCTTCAAGACACTTTTTCCGTCATCCTGCTCGCTCTGGTCGATGGCAAGCCCCGCGAGCTGACCATCAAGGAGATGCTCCAGGAATTCATTCGCCACCGTGTGACCGTGATCCGCCGCCGGACCACGTTCCTACTCGCACGCGCCCGTCGCCGAAAGCATACCGTTGAAGGCTTGTTGCTGTCGCTTGCCAACATCGACGAAGTCATTCGCGTCATTCGTGCCAGTCGCACGCAGGCCGAAGCCAAGCAAGGCATCATGGCGATCGAATGCCCGTCGTCACTCATGCAACGTGCCCTAGGCGAAAAAGGCTTCGAACAATTCGTCTCTGAACGCGGCAAGTCCGAAGGCTACACGCTGACAAGCGTCCAAGCCGACGCAATCTTGCGGATGACGCTTGGACAATTGGTCAATCTTGAGCAAGAAAAACTCTCTGACGAACATGCTCAGTTGCTGCTTGAGATCATCGACTATCTGGACATCCTGAGCGATCAGCTAAGAATTTACGGGATCATTCGAGAAGATTTAGAAGAGATCAAACGCCGATTCGGTGACGCTCGCCGTACCGAAATCAGCATGGAAGAAGTCGGCAATATCGACTTGGAAGACCTGATCACCGAAGAAACAATGGTCGTTTCGATCAGCCATCGCGGTTACATCAAACGCACCCCTTCAAGTGTCTACAACACTCAGCGTCGCGGTGGTAAAGGGCTAAAAGGAGCCAAGACTGACGACGAAGATCCCATTCAGCACCTGTTCGTCGCCAGCACCCATGCTTACCTGTTGTTTTTGACCACATCGGGAAAAGTCCGTTGGCAGAAAGTCTATGACCTGCCGCAACTGGGGCGCGAAAGCCGTGGCCGTGCGATCGTCAATTTGTTGAACCTCGAAGAAGGCGAAAAAATCGCGCAGTGTCTCGCGGTTCGCGACTTTAACCAACCAGGCCACTTCGTGGTGATGGCAACCGTCGATGGACTCGTTAAAAAGACTCCGCTGGAACAATACAGCCGACCGAAAAAAGGCGGTATCATCGCCATCAAGCTGCGCGAAGGCGATGCACTGATCGATGCTGCTGTCGTTGGCCCTGACAACGAAGTCGTGCTAGTAACCAGTAGCGGCATGGCTATTCGCTTCAACGAATCTGACGCTCGACCCATGGGCCGCAACACCTCTGGCGTAAAAGGCATTCGGCTTTCTAAAGGCGACAGCGTCGTCGGAATGGTTGTCGCCGATCCCGACGCAACGTTGCTAACGGTCTGCGAAAATGGTTACGGCAAACGCACTTACTTCGGACGCAACGCGGTCGTCGAAGAAGCCGAGTTACCTGCTGACGATTCCACGCCAGATACTCCATCGGAATCGATTCCTGAAGCCTCAGAACCTGCCGATGCACCAGAGACGGTGGAAGAGTCGACGTCTAGCTCGGCTCGATATCGAACTCAGCGCCGCGGTGGCAAAGGCGTTCGCGATATCCGTACCAGCGCCCGCAATGGCAAAGTCATTTCCATCGCACGAGTCACCGATGAAGATGAAATTTTCATGATGACTGCCAAAGGTAAGATCCAACGGATCAGCGCCTCGGACATCAACATCATCGGACGCAATACCCAGGGCGTTCGCATCATGAATGTCGACGACGGAGATAGCTTGATTGCTGTCGTCCGCGTCCCACCCGAAGAGTCGACGGGAACGACTGAGGCGACGGAGCCGACGGACGCCACAGCGCCGCCGACTTAGGATCCAGGGTAAATCACTTTTTCAAAATGGGCTGAGCCAGTCGATATAAGCACGACGCGCCAGCTAGTGAATCGTGGGTGACACTCGCTAGCGCGTCGTGCTTGTAAAGTGCCTGGTTGCGTTGAGTTTGACGGCGATTTCGAAAGGCTCAAGCAAGCTTCCCAGTTAGCCGATTTTACCGAATGATTCGATCATGTCGTGGCGAGAATGAACCACCATGATCGACACGGCAACCATCGATGCGGCTAGAAAATGAATTTTCATCAACATTGGTCTCTTCACCGAAGCCCTTTCTCAGCGGTAACGACCGCTGACGCTTTTTTCTCCGGGAATCCCCAGCGAGAAGCGATCGCAAGAATGGACTACATGGTTCGATCGGCTAGCCGAAGTGCCGTCATGTTGAGCCATCGCGGCTGCGGTGCATCTACCCTGCTGAAGCGATTGGCAAGCACATCGGGGTTTGGCAGTGCCGCCGTCCAACCCGTCATGACTTGCGGCGGAGTAAGCTCGCGTCGCGCCGCGCTGGGACGTTTGGCCGTTGCGCTCTGCCTGGACCCTTTTTCTGATCGATTGACGCAGCGAATCGAAGAAACCATTCGCGCGGCAGGGCGAAGCCAAGTGAAAACGCTATGGTTAATTGATCGCTGTGATATCGCCACGGCGGAAGCTGCAGCGACACTTGCAACCAGTAGTGCTTCGCTAGCAATCGTCATGGGAACTACTTTGGAAAGTGCGTCGCTGTTACAGGAAACCCTTGACTTTTGCCCATTGCGGATCGACTTGGACGCATTCAGGTTGGACGATACCATCAGCTACGTGCGGCATGCGGTCGCTGCCGCCGGTGCGAGCAAGCCATTGTTTGATGATTCCGCAATCGTCAGGCTTCACGAGCTTAGTGACGGCCGCATCGCCATGATTGCGGCAATGGCAGAATTAGCCTTGCTTGCCGCCGCAAATAATCGTGCTAAATCGGTCGGCGTTGATTTTATCGAGTCCGTTCAGAACGAACTCGTACGAGCCGCTTAGTCTGTGGGTTAGAGTCCAGCGTGTCGACTGTGTCTAGCGACTGTGCGTTCGCATTGAACTCGTAGCAACGGTCGGTTTTGGACGGAAGATTTGTTTCGTTCGCTGCGGCTGATATGGTTTGATGGCTGGCTTCGCTTGCACAATTTGGGGCGAATGCGTCGAGCGATGTGGCATCGGAATCGCCTCAGTAGAGTCGACGTAATCATGATCCATCTGGTGGCCCATACTAGGATAGCTTGCATGGTCGCTGCCACCGCAAGATGAACAGCCGCCGTCGCTGCCACCGCAGGATGAACAGCCGCCGTCACCACCACTGCAGCTTGAGCAGCCGCCATCACAACTTGAATCGGCACAACCACAAGATTCCTGTGCGCTGCCGCAACCGCGACGATATCCCCAAAGACTTGCGAATCCGTCGAAAATCGGACGGCATCCGCCGCAGGTTTGACCATTGTGATTTCCACAGGAATCACACGAGTCGCATTTTGGTGGATGGTTGATCCATTCGTCGATGTAGCGTTCTCCGCAACCATTGCTACAGCTATCGCAACCGCTACTGCAACCGCCACAACTGGCTGCGTTTAGGCCACAGCCATTGCGACCCATTGGCCCGCAGGCCATCGGACCGCAGCATCCAGTCGCCAGCGCTGCGGTAAACAGCGCAGTGGCGAAGAAAAACGACGAGTTGCGATAGCATTTAACCGTGGTCATGTGGCGTCCATCCTTGGCGAGACAAAACTCAAAATTCGTTCCGCCCTTGTCATCGGTACGCTACGCCAGCAAACTTCAGTCAATCCGCATAATCGTTACAATCGTTAGTGAAAATTGATCATTGGTAATTGGTGACGAGCCTTTGGTTTTAGAACCGTTCGATCAATAACTGTCCGGTTTGTGACGTGGGATAGGCTTCCAGCCTGTCATTTTCAATGCGACAGGCTGGAAGCCTATCCCACTCATTGAATCAGTGGTTATCGATCGCGCGGATCGGTCAGGCCATCGGCAAGTCGGCGAAGCGCTTCGGTTTCGATTTGGCGAACACGTTCGCGAGTCAACCCGAGTGCGGCGCCAATTTCCTTCAACGTATGAGGCTCGCAACCGTCTAGGCCGAAACGCATTTTAAGAACGGTGGAATCTCGTTCTTCGAGTCCCGTTAGCAAGCTCATCGCATGCCGTAGGATGTCGTGATCAAGCATCGCCTCATCGGGTGCCTTGAGACGCTCGTCAGTTATCATCTCTCCAAGCGACCAGCCGGAATCTGTTTGATCGCTTTGCGGCGTGCTATTGTTGATGCGAATGGCTTTACGAATGATGGGCAGCTTTTTCTTCGGTAGTCCAAGTACTCGCGCCACTTCTTCTTGAGTCGGAGTGCGACCAAGTTCATCATTCAGCCGCGCTGTCGCACGACGCCATTTGCTTAAAAGCTCAACCATATACGCGGGTATACGAATCGTCTTGGCGCTGTTGATCAGAGCGCGTTTGATCGATTGTTTGATCCAGTAGCTCGCATAGGTACTGAATCGTGTACCAACCTTTGGGTCGAACCCTTCAACGGCACGCAATAATCCTAAATTGCCTTCTTCAATCAGGTCTTGGAGTCCGAGACCTTTGCCAGTGTAGCCGCGTGCAATGTTAACGACTAAACGAAGGTTTGCACGGACCATTCGGTCGCGAGCATGCACGTCACCTTGGGCGATCAGGCCCGCTAGATGGGATTCATCGGCAGCGCTCAATAACGCCGTTTCGTTGATTTCCCGCAGGTAGGTCTCAAGCGGCGATTGCGCGGCGCTGGATTTGACGCGTGGGGATTTTCGTCGCTCAACAAATGCATCCCCGTCGGGATCATTGTTAGGTACGGTCATCAACAGTGACTCGTCCATGACTGCGAAGTCAGTGTTCGACATGAATGGTTCTCGGCTTGCGATGGGGAGGGGGACAATGCATGCCAAGAGCAATGCTGCACGCGTCTCGAACCATGAGTCTGCGAAGCCTATAGCCATGGGAGGTGGCTTTGAGAGAAGGTTTCGCAGACGAGTTGGCGCGGTACAGCAGGGAGGTGCTTGCTTAGGATGCGATGGGGCATTTAGCCCGACAACACAGAGCATCGGCTAGCAAAGCAACATGGCAATAGACTCTGCCGAAAGTAATGTAGTATGCCGATTAATTTGATTGTGACGGCTCACAATACTGGAACTGCTATCAGAACAACTCATAGAAATCTTCGGTGTCCAACGCTGGTAGGCAGATTGCAAACAAGGGGATCTCTTTCGAGACTAAAAGTCAATACCTTTGTCGTGTAAAAAGGCGGCTGCGAGAGTTCGATTATATTTCAATTCAGAAGATTGGGCTGCTACCTTGAGAAACCTAATTGCATCTTCGCTTTGCCCTTGTAGCCGCAGCCACGTACCGATGAAATAGTTCAGGTTAGTTAACTCTTTTGGCGACGCTTCGAGAACGATTTTATCCGCTTGTTCTAAATCGAGGGGCGAGTAATGGTCTGGCTCCAGCATTCCTGCATTGAAAAGCGAAGCGAGTTTAACGAGTCCTGGCCGCTCTTTCGCCGCTTCTGGTGCGTTTCCCTGCTGGACAATTTCCAATAACATTCGGCCCTGCAACTCTCGATCACTTAACTCACCCGCAATGAGTGCTGCCTGCAGGCCCATAAAGGGATGCTTTTCGCGATCATATGAATCTGTCGTTACCTTGAGCGCATCTTTGTATTCGCTTTCCAATATTCTAAAGATTGCTATTTGATCCATGTATTCGCTTTGTAACGGTGCTTCGCCCAGCGAGGCAATTCGTTGCAATCCCCGTTTACGAGCGCCGTCAAGATCACCAGCCGCATTCCGCCGACACCAGTAATACCATTCGAACGCGGCGCCGTCATAACGTTGCGACATATATTTCACCATAAGATGAGATTGGTCCAGGTCTCCCAACTCTTCATAACAGCGAAACGCGGTCGCCATCGCCCATTGGGCTCCCGATTCTGCAGCAGCTTCGGCGTAGGGCAATGCTTTGGCGTAATCACCGAGGTCCATGTAATGCTTTGCCAGGAGATTGCGAATTCTCGCATGACCCAGTCCACTGACCTCAGGCATGTCCAAACAGGCAGTCATATTTTTGACCCATTGGTCCCAGTTTTCTTGTGCCTTGTAGAGCATTGCTAATTCTTGATAGGCGTTAGAGGAGTGCTCCAATTCCACAACCTGTTTTAACAATCTTTCAGCGGCAGGCCAATCTTTGTCCTCCAAATAACGCTGGGCAAGTTCGTTCGTTACATACGCGTTACCGGCAAACTGGGTTTCGATTCGCTTGACTTCGGCTTGAGTATCCGGCGACTTCCAAAAGAAACGAAGCGTTCCCAACGCGGCCATGGAAGATTCAGGACTGATTTTCGGCAACATCGAAGCGGCGCGATCGCCGGACCAGCCTGTACCTTTTGACACCCGTAGCGACAGGTCGCGATAAACCGGGTTTTGGTGTCTGATCACTGGGATCATCATCGATTTCCACACCGGCGGAAAGTCGGTTCCAAGATGCGCTGCCATGCGAATCATTGCATACACCAAATCGGTTGAATCGAGGGAATTGACGAATTCCGGAACCTTCTTTTCATTGTCGCTAACGGACCGACCATAGCTGAGTAGACCATCGGCGAGAGGATGTCCCTCGAACATCGGACGGAACTCATTGACTTCCTTGGCAATGTATGGCAATGGCAATCCGTAGTGAGCTGCTGAGATATGAACCGACCGCACAGCCTGAGCGAATCCGCACTCAAAAATCAATTGAGCCAAACACGCAAGCGAAGGTTCGGATCGGTCTTTATCAATCGTGCTCGCGGAACGCAATGCAGCGATCAGTTCAACGTGTTGTCGTTGTTGATTGGGCGTCAAGGGAGAATCAATTAGTGGCGTCGTGCGGCGTTTGATTAACTCCTTCACATTATCAGGAAGTTCTTCTCGATCGCGCAGGCGGCGAGTAACGGACTCAAACAGGCTTAGATGGGCTTGGCTGGCAGCTTGTGCACAAGTTGCGAGTGACCCTAATTCGGCCAAACGGTCTAGCGCGTTAAAACAATCTTGCTGTTCCTCAATCAATGCTTCAGCAACGGAGACGGAAATCAATTGCTTGAGAATCGGTTCAATCGCGAGAAACTGAAGGTATCGCACCAGTGCACGCAGCTTGTCGTCGTTTGCAAATTCCTCAAGACGTTCATTATCAAATTCACAGAATGAGATTAACACGCGCTGTTCGTCAGTGAGCTTGACGTCTCGACGCATGATCTCGTGCAAGTCCTCTTTGGCTGCTTGATGAAGTCCAATGATCGCAAAGACATAGGCGCGAGTTTGACGTGCCAAGACCGAGTCATCGGTGAGAGCAATCAATCGCTGTGCATACATCAAAGCTCGGGCGTTAAAGGCATCTGGGGCCGGGCTCAAGTGAAAATTGGTTAAGCTCCCCAATCGTGCATACGACTCAGCCAATGCGGCCAGGCGTTCTGGCGATTCACCGAGTTCGCGAATTGAGTTGTGCAACGCGCGAATCGCAAAGTATTGCGGCAGCATATTCCAATCGTTGGCGACGTCAGCGGCCTCCGCTGGTACCGGTCCCGATTCGACAAACTGATTGCTAGGTCCGGAGTAGCCAGCCGCTTTCAGGACATCCGTAAAATCATTCCGCGACAGTACTTCAAGTTGCGCGGCGAACTCCTGGACGATCGAAGAAGGTGGGCAAGACATGGCAAGTTTCCGTTCCCAAGCCAAAACCGGACCATCCTTCGTTTCACGGAAGACGGTGATTCGCAAGTCCTTGATATTGGGCAGCATAGCACACACCGTGGACACGATTTGCATTGAACCACGCTCATCGACAGGGACGCTTGCTTCATCCGAGGCGACATCAAAGATTGGCTCTCGCAGAGTCTGGTCCCTGGTCGTTAACCCAAGCATTTCGCGTCCCGATATTAGGAATGCCTGTCGTACCAACTCACGAAGCAATGCTGAACACTCATGTTCATCGTCCATGTTGAATGAATCTTCATAGGTCTTCAGTAGCAATGCATCACGTCGTTCAGCAACCGGTTTCTGACCCCATTTAGACGCTTTCATCACCGCCGCTAAGTCGTGCAATGGCGCTGGTGATTGTGCGTCTTCCGCCGGTGAGTAGGAAGCCGCACAGCATACCACCAAAAACATGACGCCGAATCGTTTGTTCAAATTCATACCCATTCGCCTCTTGGTAACCCAGAAATGATCCTCAGAGTTTATGGAGACAGCGGTTTAGGTCAATCTCTTGGTGGCTAAAATAGGATACAAATATCCATAACCTATCTCGTCGGCACGTTTAAAGACAAACTGGCTCGGATGGTGACATTCTTTGCTTTCCCCAAGGAAGCAAAACCATTGCGAGGTCTGCTGCATCTTCATGTCGGGTGGCAACTGGACAGCTCTCGTTTGAGCTTGAACAGCAACCAACCCGATGCGTACGCACCGACTCCGAACAACCACGACCAAGCTAAAAAGATGCCGGAGGTTGATCGCAGTCCAGGACCGATTCGCCGTTCGAACACAAACCATGGATCAAGGAAGCCGATTTGGTAAAGGTGATTGCCATCCGTGTCGGACGTCCCCTTGACGCTGAAAAAAGCGAACAGACTGAAAGCACACAGGCAGTTCAACGCGATCCACAAAACTTGGCGCGTGACGTTGGACTGCGCGAGCCAACATGTCTGCAACGCGGCTTCCCATTTCGGTGGAGGCGTCTCGACGATGGTCACCGGTCGCGTCGTGGCCGATTCAGGTGGTTTGGCCGGAAACAGCGCGTTCACCTCAGGCTTGCTCAACTGGACCAGCGCGTAAATCGCGATAGGTAAACCGATGAGACAACCCGGCGGCACAATCGCGGCCGTCAGCAGACAAAACGTGAAGTCGCCGTCGTCTTCGAGTGTCATCAAGTGCAGGGCTACGCCGATGATATAGTACACGACCATCAAACTGCCCAAGCTGAGACAGGTCAGAGCAAGCTGCCAGCCGAACGGTGCACCTTGTTTCAACAACTCCACGAGAACGCTTGCGCTTTGGCCGATCCACAGCAGACCGCTAAATGCGTCCATAATCCCCGCGATGAGGAGGCCGATCCCCGCGAGTCGAAGTTTCTCACGCAATGGGATCGCCATCAGATACGAATCCGGAATCACTTTGCACCACACGGCGCAGCCGATGCAAAGGCAGACAATCAGGGCGAGTATCGAGCTGGGTATCGCGACGGCGATCATCTGCAACGGCAGCAGCGCGTGAAGTAACAACGAACCGGGCAAGGCGATTCCGGCAAAGACCAGCAGCAGAGGGAAGAAAATCGCATCCGCCACCGCGAGCGGCAGGCCGATGATCTTTCCGCTCGAACGCTTGATGTGCCCGATCGCGATCGCACCGAGAATCGTCGTGCCGAAAACGGAGATGACGGCGACGAGCAAGAATATTGGCATGACGGCCGGACCGAAAGAACTAAGGTTCAAGGAGTCGTTTCGACTGCGAAAGAACTAAGGTTCCAGGAATCGTTTCGACTGAATTTGGCATCAAAGATTCCTGGCACCTTAGTTTCGTCCTTGGCACCTTAGTTTCGTCCTGGCACCTTAGTTTCGTCCCTTAGTTTCGTCTATGGCACCTTAGTTTCGTACCCGTCAGAGAAAGGTGAGTGCAAGACCCACGAACGTAGTCAAAGCCAAGTTCCTATTGTGGGTTGGTTCGTAGATCGATCGCGATTGCTCTATAGGAATTGAGTTCAGTAGGCGGACATCCGCTCTTACAGATGACGGTGAACATTGCGTTGTATTAGGGTATTGCTCGTCGCCTGTTATGACGGATCCCCTTCACTTTGAATCGCTATTGGCAAACTGTTGAGCAAGATCAGCATCCACGATTTCTTTCACGGTTCTCCAGTCGACCCCAAGCTGTCTTCCGGTTGCTCGATAGCTTCCCGACTTCGCGAACACTAGCGAGAAATATCCTCTCAACAGCGCATCGCGATCGAGTTCTCCACCTTCAACATCCGCGACGAACTTTGACACCTGTGACTTGTCACGCGTGGATTGTCGGCGGGCAGGAATATAGCTGCCGCGAATCATGATACTTCTAACACATTGTTCGAGTTCGCGAATATTACCTGGCCACGCATAATGGGGTCCGAGATTAGCAGCGATCCAGGAGTCAACTTGATCGGTAAGACGACTGGCTTCCTCGGGCGTATCGGGGAGCAGGCGTGTCGCAATGAATCTTACAAAATTGACGATGTCACCGGGGGACTCCTCCAACTGGGCGCGCAGCGAAGGCGTTTCAATGCGATCGGCACATAAGCGGTAGTAAAAATCTTCTCGAAACCTACCGGCTTCCATCTCCGCAGCGAGATCTCGATTGGTGGCCGCGATTACCTTACCCACAAATTTTCGCGTCTTAGAATCGCCGATGCGTTGGTACTCGCGACTCTGCAGCACTCGCAATAGCTTGACTTGGATGTGTGCATCAAGCTCTCCGATCTCATCTAAAAGTAATGTACCCCAACGCGGGCATTTGGATTCATCAAGAAAGCCGTATCGATCCGTTTTGGCATCGGTGAACGCGCCTTTGACATTCCCAAACAGTTCGGATTCGATCAACGTTGGCGCTATGGCACTTAAGTTAAGACCGACAAAACTATCTGCATAGTGCGCAACAAACTTTCGTGTTTTAGAATTGAACTCGACAAAGCGAGAATAGGCGATCGACTGGGCCACCAATTCCTTGCCGGTACCCGAGGGCCCTGTAATGAGCGTTGTCACGTCTCCCATGTATCGATAGAGCGAACGCTGGTAGCTGCGCATATCGTGCGTGAATATCGATTGCCAAATCGCAGCCCGCAATTGGGCGGCAGCCATGGAAGGACCAATGATATGCCTGAAGATGTGAAAGAACGCACGCTCGATCTGGAACAGCCCGGCAAAAATGATGTCTTGGTTCAGCTTCGATGGCAAGCTTCTCTCGGGTAAAACAAGGAAATGCTGGAACTCTTTCTCGAATGACAGGTAGCACTCCAGAATGTCGTCTTCGGGTCGGGTACGGAAACTCGATACAGGCAACTCCAGTAAGCTGCTCATATAGTGCGTGTAGAGCTGGTAAAGCACCAGATTTTCGTAGACCTCCAACTCAGTCTTGGTGGCGGGTTCTTGCGCGACGAGTTTCGCGCGCATTTTCAACACCAATTTCTCGGTAAGCTTGCGCAACGCGGGCACGTTGGGGAACATGTCGCTCACGGAGCAACCGGGGCGAAACTGCAGAACAGGTTGGAAATGCACGAAGTCCTTACCGAGTGCTCTCTGCTCCAATTCGATCCGCTCGGGCAGGAACGGATTCGCGTAGCCGATTCCCGCGATCGTTTCTGCCACACGCCAGTCACCTGCCGTCAATAACGTCATCGTCGCTATCCTCCCACTGGTACATATTTTGTCGCATGTTAGTGCACGGATTGTACCATCTTTTTTCGATCCGCTCCATCCTGCCGACTGGCGTTTCGACGTAAAGTGTTCCATGAAAACAACTTACAACGCCACTTCGCCGTTGGCACGCGGATAGCTATAGGTAGCGAAAGGGGAGTTCGAAGTTGCACTTTTCCCCATTCGCTCCCTCCTCACCCAGAGATTTCCATGTCGATTGAAGTTGCTAACACAGCTTGCCAACTAACAACGCGATTGTCCAAATTCATGGCCAGACCACAGCGTCATCGCTTGCTGCATGGCTATCCACTTGCCGCCGCCATGCCTTACAGCGACCCGCAAGTGAGACATCGCGCCGCCAATTGCGATCCCGCATTTGTGCTTCCGTATAACCCGCAAGACACGTTACTGGTCGGAGTTCTGCCTCATCCATTTTGCAATCCCAAGATTAACGGTTGTGGATTCTGCACCTTCCCCCATGAGAATTTCAGTGCCACAAAAAGCACAACCGTTGTGGCTGCCGTTACGCAAGAAATCGATCAACGACTGACGCAACAACCCGAATTTCGGCAGGCACCAGTGACGGGGATCTATATTGGTGGAGGCACAGCCAATCTGACGCCCGCTGAGCCGTTTCGACTTTTGGTTCGTAAGCTAGGTGAAGCGTTTAATGTCTCCGAAGCGGAGGTATCGTTGGAAGGTGTCCCACGCAACTTTGTACCGGGTAACTTGAGACAAGGCGCGCCACTGCTTCTCGATGTGATGCGGGAGGAGTTACCTGCGCGTCACTTTCGCATCAGCATGGGGATACAAACATTTTCGGAGCAACGGCTTGAGCAGATGGGACGCTTAGCCTTTGGGGGATCATCGACTTTTGCTGCTGCCGTTGAAGCTGCCCATGGGCGCGGAATGACGGCAAGTGGCGATCTGCTATTTAATCTTCCCGCCCAGTCGCTGGCGGAGATGCTATTTGACATTCAACAAGCGATTGATATTGGGCTCGATCAAATATGCCTCTATCATCTCGTCATGTTTCGTGGCCTGGGTACCGTCTGGTCTCGCGATGCCGAGTTACTCTCGACCCTTCCAGCCAACGACGAGGCGGCTGGTAACTGGTTAGTTCTTCGCGAGTATCTAATCGACCGCGGCTTCCGTCAGACTTCGTTGACGAACTTCGAACGCGCTGAATTGGCGACTGACCCGCGGCGTTATCGCTATGAGCAAATTAGCTACGAATCCGATCACTGCCAAGTTCTGGGTTTTGGTCCTGCAGGTATTTCCTATTCTTCACCGGACGATGGTACGTATGCATTGAAGACGATGAACCCAGAGAGTTCAGCGGAGTATCTTCAAGCAGTGCGTTCGGTCGGTCCGACTTGGAATCGACACTTCCAGTACACGCCTCACGACGTGCAATTGCTGCATCTTACGCGCCGGTTGGCCGCTCTGCGAATCGACAAGGGAACGCTCTCACAGATACATGGGCCGTCTGCATGGGACCGCTATGCCGAACGGTTCCACCTGCTCGTGGCGGAGGGGCTATTGCTGGAGGGCGAGCAAGACTACGCCATGACGCCGCGAGGCATGTTTTACTCCGACTCGTGCGCTGCGTTGCTCGCTGACAGCCGGCGACAGAACCACGGTGATTTGCCGCTGGTTACTGCTGCTGCCAACGACAATCGCTCGGGATACATGTAATTCTGGTAAGGGCCAGCACATACGTCCACATCCAGCTCCTGCACACAACTGCTGAACTCTCTTCCAATTCTCCGCAAAGGTTATCAAGTGTCCAATATCTTACAAGCTAGTCAGGAACTTCTTCAAATGTACCGCGAGCGCAGTGGTGATCCGACATTCTGGGCAGAACCGTTGAATGCGCTCAGTAACGCATCGTTTGTAATTGCAGCGGCGTTCGGGCTGGATCTCGCGATCCGCCGACGAGCGTTAACTCCAAGTGCGGTCGCGCTGATTTCAACAGCGGGCGTCATCGGCTGTGGCAGCTTCTTGTTTCACACGATTCCGTTGCCGCTTACCAAGTGGCTCGATATTCTTCCAATCACATTGTTCCAAGCTCTTTTCTTATGGCTGATTTCACGCGATTTGCTCTCAACGAAACGCTGGATTTCAGCGGGAATCATCGTTGTCGTTGTCGGTTCTTCGCTGGCATTGAGGCCCATTCTTCAGCCACTGAACGGTTCTTTGTTTTACATGCCCTCGCTTGTGGCGATGTTTGCATTCGGAGCCTTGTGGGCCAAACGCAGACGCGCTGAGCCTTTTATACTTTTGGGCGCTGCCTGCTGTTTTGCCATAGCCATCACGGCTCGGTCAATCGACTGGGTTGTGCCGTGGCCATGGGGCACTCACTTCCTCTGGCACCTCCTGAACGGTTTCGTAGTTTACGCAGCTCTCAGGACCTGGATCGTTTCAATCTCACGCAAAGTAACGAATGCAACCTATGGTGACTCCATTCCGGTGCAATGAGATGATCGTCTTTAGAACGTCGACTCTTAACGTCTCAGCCGAGCAAGCTTGGCAGGCCCTAAAGCTGCGCGACACTTTCCTTTTCGTTACTCGCGGTGTCATGTCCTACCGCAGATCGGAATCATGGCCGGAACAATTAATGTCTCCTGGCGTCGAGATTTCCACCGTGGTCTACCTGCTGGGTTTTCTACCAGGCACTGCGCACACTTTTAATATTGTCAGCGTCGATGATAAGGCTCGCGAAATCAATACAACGGAAAATGGTGGATTGATACGCATGTGGAACCACACGATGAAGATAGACTCGGTTTCAGATTCTTGCTGTCGGGGGTGCATGACATGGTTTGCTAGGAAACTTTGGAATTGGTCTTGCGGCGGCGATGTCGGAATCCGTCGCATCGCTGCTGGCGGCGAGTCCAGAAT
>JAYVSE010000258.1:0-39000 GCA_043775635.1 Planctomycetaceae bacterium
GCCAGAATTCCTCAGCACACTTAAACGTTGGGAATTCTGGCGAATCCCACTACACAAAACGTTCTGCCCCAGCAACGAAGCGGGGCATTGAAAAAAAACGCCGGGCGCAAGCGTTGCACCCGGCATCTCTGGTTCGAGCGGCAAACACGATTGCCGCAAAAAGCAGTGGCTATAAGCCTGAGTCAGTAGCTGGCAGCGTGCCCGCCTTGATCTTTTCGCTGAAGGACTTGCCGTCGGAGCTCTTTTTTTCTCCGGCTTTTTCCAACCCTTCAACGATCAGCTTCTTGGCTTCTTCAGGATTTGCCTTGACCCAATCTTTCGTGAATTTTTCTTTTTTGAGAAACTCTTTTACAGCTTTGCCATATTCGTTGCGTTCTGTTTTCTTTGCTTTATCAACATGGCAAACGTTGCATCCGGCCTTGCCGGCAGCACTTTTGAATTCTGGACTGATGTCTTCGGTAATATAGTGGCTCTTCCATTCTTTCGCGAATTCAGCCGTCGCGAAGACGGGTGAGGCGTATAAACCAAGAATCGCAACGAGGGTAGCGAGACGTTTCATGCAAACTGCTCCAACGGGAAAGGCTGAGGTGGGCGGGAATCCGATCCGATATTAAACCATCGAATAGGGGCAAAAGTCAAATCTCTGGTTCTCGAAGAATGCGAGAGGGGAAATCAGGTAGGAAATTTACGTCAAAACCAGAAGACAAAGTGCCTTCTTGGAAAAAATCTATCGTCGTCAAGCGGCTTGGACTCGTGGTGCTTTCAGGTGGTGTTTTCCAGCGCACCGACCAATGGGGCGATCGCTCCGTAAACCAAGCCAATGACTCTAACGCAACGTCCTCGCGACGAAATATGGACGTTACGTTGCTCCCCTGGCCCAGCACTAACAATCTTAAATCGCGAGCATGGTCACCGTCGTATGCGTTGTCTTCACCTCGCAATTGAACCAACCGGCTCGGATCGACTTCTAAACCGTCCAGTTTAGCGAATTCGATGTGACTTGACGTAGGTGCGTTGTGGAAAACAGATCGGGTGCTGTTGCGGTCAATCATCATTGGAAAAGCACCCGACGGTCCCAATCGCATCCGTGCCAGTCCATCCGGTGTCCAGGCTGTCACCTGATCGAGCTTGATTTGGATTTGATCGCGACCCAATTCCGGCTGTACCCGCGCACCGCTTGCTTCTAACATTCGGCGCGAAATGGCCAGCAATCCATTTGCCCATTCAAATTGCAATGGAGCTGCATCGACGAGGTTGATGAACGTCATCTCGCCTCGCGCGGAAACATTTTCAAGCTGGATTACAACAAGCGGAAATGGGCTAGGGGCTGATTTCTCGACAACCACATCATCTGGTTCGGCTATTTCAAACGCAAACACTTCGTCACGTTCGGCAAGATTCTCAATCGTGATTGTGCAATTGGCCAATTTCACTAATCCGTTCGCGTTGTCGATACCAAAAAGCGTGCCGCCCTCGAAGCCCTCACTTCGTACACTCCAAGAGAAGTCAATGCCTTGCATGTCGATTGGATGGGAGCCGATGTCAAGCATTTTGACACGCTCCATGGAGATCGACTGATTGGTAACGAATCGAATTTCGCTTCGTCCAATCATAGAACGAATGACCAAGCGATCACGAGTGATTGTTATCGGCTCGCTGACGATGGTGCTGGCCGAGATTTCAATCAAGTTGACCTGCAATTCATCCGCAAGTCGAATCGCATCTCGCAAATCTTGAACGACTTTTGCGGACGGATCCGATGAGCTGTCACCCACAATGATGCGCTGAATCGGTATCGTAGAAGGTGCGCCCGTGTCGTCGCTGGTGGCAATCTTGCGGCCTGACTCCGAGGGCATCGCGACGTTAGTGAATTGAGGAGGCAACGACGCGTCACCATCGCTAGGCAATTTTTTTGGCGTCTTCGCAGACGGTAACGACGTGGTATCTTCGACAGGCTTCGCACCGCTTTCGTCAGCTACCACGTCACCGCTTGATGCTGATTTCGTCGATGGATTTTCCCGGTTGGTTGACTGATTGGGTTTCTCGCTGCGAAGAATGGCTGCTGACGGCGGCTGGGAAATCAAGAAATTGCCACGATCGATCGCCGATGATACTTTTAGCCCAGCAGCAATTGCGACGAGTAGTGCGGCAGCTACTATCCACGGCAGATGGCGTGACAAGACCTGAGGAATCGGATCGCTCGGAGTAACCGTGAGTGTCCCGCGAGATTGTGCCCGAACCAACCCTTCACGGAGCGCCAATTCTCGCAGATCGGCGACGACGTCAATGGCGCGCGGGTACCGTGCTGCTGGATCCTTCGCCAACATCTTGTGAATGATTGCAGTCAAATTATCACTAACCTCAGGTCGCAGTCCTCGCGGGTCCGGTGGTGGTGCGTTACCGTGACTGAGCAATTTTTGTAGCATAGTCCCACCAGGATACGGTGGGCTAGCGGTCAGCATGTAATACAGCGTGCAGCCAAGCGAATAGATATCGCTTCGCACATCAGCGTCTCGAGGATCGCGAGCCTGTTCGGGTGAGATGTAATCAAAAGTACCAAGAGTTACACCGCTCGCTGTCATGTCACCGGTGACTTCGATTTGTTGACTGCGAGCCAATCCCATATCAACGACTTTGACATTGCCCTCCGTATCCACAAGCACGTTGGATGGTTTAATATCCCGATGGACGATCCCACGTCCATTCGCATGTTCGATCGCCTCGGCAATTTGCCGGGTATAATACACAGCATCATCGATGGGAAGCACTCCATCTCGGGCGACCATATCGCGGAGATTAATGCCGTCGACAAATTCAAAAACCAAGTAATGCCACTGCTCGAACTGGCCTACATCAAAAACCCTTGCGATGTACGGATGATCTAAACGCGCGGCGTTCTGGGCCTCGTTTCGAAAACGACGCTGCATGTCTTGGTCTTCACCAACAAACGGAATGACTTTGATGGCTACGATGCGGTCGAGTCGATCATCGCGAGCGCGAAAAACAGCGCCCATGCCTCCCCCACCGATCATTTCTTCGAGCAAAAAATGATTCAGCCGCGTTCCCAGCAAAACGCTTGCTACCGATGCCGGTGTAGTCGGTACGCTTGCCGCGATCCCCTTAAAGCCTGATTCATTATCTGGTCTGCGAATGACCGTTTTTGCGTCGTCGTCCTCAAGCGACGGGGAACTTGGCAAGTTGGTTGAAAAAGTAGAGCCAACGGGCAAACTAGCTGCCGCCGTTGTAGATTCAGGTATGAGTGCATCGCGAACCGGTGGTCGATGGACGGTAGATCCATCGAGAAATTCGTCGTCACGGCGGTGAATCGAGGGCTGTTTTTCCATGCATCACGACTCAATTGGCGAGTTGGCCAGCGAATCAATCCATGGGCCGAAGTTAGTGAATTCTGAATTTTGGCTGTAATTTCCCCAAACTGCAGCTTTAAGGATAGTTAACAGTCGACCCCAGGTCAACGAAACCGCCTCCTTGGTGGGTTCAAATTTGTCCATTGGCGTGGACCTCACGCTGGCCTTTGGGTAAAAAGAGTATCTGCACCGCATACGCAGACCAGCACCATAGTTGGTAGAATCCGACACGAAACGTCGCCTGTCACATTTGCACAATCCCTCCTCAGAGCTCGTTCATGTCAATCAAGTTTTTTGCACTGCACATTCTTCTTGGACTATTTCTGACGAATGGTGCCATTGCCAATAACGCTACGGAAACGTCGCCGATTCAACATTCCTATCTCACCCTGGGGAAGAAAACAGCGATCATCGGCGAAGACGGTGCCGTCGAATGGGAATTCGACGGAGGCTCACGCGATGGCTTTGTCTTGCCCAGTGGCAATGTGTTACTCGCATTCGCGGACCGAGTCGAAGAAGTCACTCGCGCCAAAGAAATAGTGCTGACCTATCGATTAAGTGAGAAGAACCGTGAAATCGGAACCGCGCAGCGACTTTCCAATGGCAACACACTGGTCACCGAACTGGGTGCAAATCCGCGACTTTTGGAGATCGATGCAAAGGGCACGATTGTTAAGGAGGTCCCCCTGCAGCCGGAAACTGATAACGCGCATATGCAAACACGGATGGCCCGTCAGCTCAAGAACGGCAACTACCTAGTGCCGCACCTGCTCGCATTTGCAATCAAGGAATACTCACCGGACGGTCAAGTCGTTCGCGTATTGAAAACCGACCTCGTTGAAATTGGTGGACGCGATGCTGAGAATTGGCCATTCACAGCGATACGTTTAGACAATGGAAACACGGTTGTATCGCTGACGCATGGTAACAAAGTGGTGGAGCTAAATCAGCATGGCGAAATTGTTTGGAGCGTTGTCAACGACGATGTGAAAGGACTTTTTAAAGATCCGTGCGGCTCACAGCGGTTGGCAAACGGCAACACAGTCGTTGGCATTCATGCTGCGAACACTGGTGTCTCGATGGTCGAAGTGACACCGCAGAAACAGATCGTCTGGACAAGCGATCATCCGCTTGCCGCTGGCGTGCATCATTTTCAAATCCTCACCACCAACGGCAAGCCAGAGCCCGGCATACCGCTGAAGTAGTGTCCACCAGTCCCGAATCCACCGAGCGGTGGATTCGAATTTCTTAACGGGCTGTCAAAACAGCTTTAACGCGATTTGCGAACAGCCTTTGCTTTGACGGCCGCCTTGGCTTTGCGGGGTTTCGCTTTGGCTGGCTTTACCTTGCTTTCCGCAGTTTTGCTTGACTTGGCTGCGACCGGTTTCGCTTTTGCCGGTTTCGCCTTTGTCACTTTCGCCTTTGCCGGTTTCGCCTTTGCCGGTTTCGCTTTTGTCACTTTCACCTTTGCCTTGGGTGCCGCACTTTTCGCCGTCTTGGCCTTCAGTTTTAACTTCTCCCAAATTGCAACCACTTTGCCGCGATCGGTAAGTTCCTTTTCACGTGCGATGCAAGCGAGTTCAAAAGCTTGCTTTTTTCCATACAGGTTCCAGGAAAAATTGATCTTCTTGCGAGCACCGCCAGCTTCTTTCCATGACGCGCAGTAGGCAAAATATTCGTTATTTGCCCATCGCGTTTCGTACGAATGAGCAATGTGAACACCGACCTTACCCGTAGTATTTCGGCGGGTAAGCAAGTTCTTGGTCGCGCTTTCGACGGGACCAAGTTCCTCGTACAGTTGTGCGTATCGTTCTTTGGCAGCCGCGAGCGACTTCTTTTTCCCACCAAGTTTCTTGTCAGAAAAATATTCGTTGATCTGATTTCCATCGCGGCGAATTCGCACCATGTATCCATGGCGCTCGTCAATATCGAACCGGGTAATCCCCGGAGCAACCGGTTGTGTTGGCATCGTTTGTTCTCCTGTGCACTCATTATGCTCTAAACCAAAACGATTCGCTAGCACCTTATAGAAGTATTTGTCACTGGCCCACCTCGTGGTTACATCGATCTTCTATTTTTTGCAATGTTTTCGCGCCATTCATCGCTGCTAAGGATCGAGTGGTCTTTTTTTGTCGCCCTTTCGCTCCGCGAAAGAGCTGAGAAACGCTAATTTCGCGGAGCGAAAGGCGACACTTGTTTGCCGCACGATGCCAAGCATCGAGTGGCGACAACGGACATCTTGTGGTCGTGATAGATTTGATTGAAATCCTTGATGAATTGCTCGCGATCGTCTAGCGGTAGCCGAATGGGACCGATCTCCTCGCCGCCGCGACGAACGATAGCTTCATAGGGCGGTGGCATCGAACTAGAGCTGCTTGTCATCGCGTCATTCCGCCCGTCCATACGACTGATGTATGAGGGAAACCAAGCCTCTTATCCACGACGTTCCACAACGGCTCGCCCGCCCAGTAACGTCGCAGGTTTTCGCAAACCAACCGCGTCGTATCGGGAACACGCCGCGATGCTTGGGCGCCCACGTGCGGCGTGATCAGCACCGCTGCGTTGTCCCAGAGCTTGCTCTCCGGTGCGAGCGGCTCAACTTCGGTCACATCCAGTCCCGCACCGGCCAATTGGCCGCTTTCCAGGGCTTCAATCAGTGCCGATTCAACAACGATTGAGCCTCGCGCGACATTCACCAAATAACTGCTTGGCCGCATCTTGCTGATTCGAGATGCGTTGAATAGGCCTTCGGTAGACGCATTGAGCGGCAGGCATAATACGACGATATCGCTCTGTTCCAACAAGTCATCCAGGCGATCCGCAGGCCATAGCTCGCTGACTTCAGGGGGACAGTTTTCAGGATAATAATCGGTCGCAATGATCCGGACATCCCAAGGTGCGAGCATCTTTGCGATCATACGTCCATTACCACCAAGGCCAACGATCCCAACAGTCTTTCCGCGCAAGTCGTCGGTGGGTAGTCGTGTGAAATCGCGTTTACGCGTCGCTTCGGTGAACAAGCGAATCCGGCGTAACAGTCCCATCATCAAGGCAAACGTTTGTTCGGCGACTTGCGGTGCAAAAAGCCCCGAGGCACTGGTGACAACAATATCGGAATCGATCACACCCGGAACCAGGCAATGGTCCAAACCCGCTGCCGATGATTGAATCCAACGCAACTTGCCAGCACGTAACACCCGATCCCAATCGACAGGAACTTTTGCGTGACCGATAAAAATGTCGGCTGAAGGCAATAATTCGTCGATACGAGGTTGTCCCGCGTCGACAACTTCTGCTGTACCGGCGGCTTTGTGGATTTGGTCCAGGCAATCTTTTGTAACGGGATAACAAAGAACAATTCGCATCGCGGATCGAGTGTTGAAGGAGAAAATGATCGGGTATGCTTACGTCTTGAATGTAGCGTGCTTAGCCGTCACGAAGTACCTGGCCGGTAATCGATTCCGTAACGGCAGCGACGGCTGTTGGTGTACCGGTTGCCACAACGCGCCCGCCATGCTCCGCCGCACCGGGGCCGAGATCGATGAGAAAATCGGCGGCGCGGATGAGTTGCAAGTTGTGTTCAACGACAATCAACGAATGGCCATCGGCAATCAATGCGTCAAAGCAATCAAATAGTCTCACCACGTCAGCAAAGTGCAATCCGGTGCTTGGTTCGTCGAGGATGAACAGCGTCTTGCGACGGTTAGCTGATGCCAAGAATGCGGCTAATTTTAATCGTTGTGCCTCGCCGCTTGACAGCGTGGTCGCAGGCTGGCCGATCGCGACGTACTCCAGCCCAACATCAATCAATCGCTTCAGCTTTGCCTGCACTTGATCGTGCCCACGGAAGAATGCGTACGATTGCCGAACGGTCATGGCGAGCACGTCGGCGATCGATCGGTCACGATAATGGACTTGCAAAATCTCTTCGCGATATCGCGTTCCTTGGCAACTGGGACACTGCATCGAAACGTCAGCAAGAAACTGCATATCGACTTGCAATTGCCCATTGCCTTCACAGTTGGCACACCGTCCGAGTTCACTGTTGAAACTAAAATGCCCAGGGCTGAAATTTCTGGTCCGTGCGTCGACGGTATCCGCGAACGCTTGACGAATCGAGTCAAATGCTTTGACGTAGGAGACTGGGCTGCTTCGCGGACTGCGACTGATCGGCGACTGGTCGATTAAGACGCATTCTTTGATTTGTCCAACGCCGACGATTCCTCGGTGCGGGAGCGGTGGTTCGCACGACTCGCCCAACTGTTTCCGAATCGCACCGTAAAGTGTGTCTTGAACCAGCGAGCTTTTGCCGCTGCCCGAAATGCCGGTCACGAGGCACAGCACATCCAACGGAAAGGCAACCGTGATATCTTGCAAATTATTTCCAGAGGCTCCTTCCAACGTGATGAAACCTCGCGGGCTTCTTGGTGTACGGTCCAGCAATGTATGCCCGCGCCGACCAGCGAGAAAGTCACCGGTGAGGCTTTGCGCACAATCCGTGATTTGACTCGCTGGGCCTTGAAACACTAACTTTCCACCCGCTTCACCAGCGCCGGGTCCAATTTCAATGATTTCGTCAGCGCTGCGAATCATTGATTCTTCATGCTCCACGACAATCACCGTATTGCCACGGTTACGAAGTCCATCGATTGCTTCGCGAAGCCGCGCGACATCGTGAGGATGCAGCCCAGCGGTCGGTTCATCCAGGACATAAAGCATGTTGACCAACGCACTACCCAGCGCTGAAGTTAATGCAACCCGTTGCGTTTCGCCGCCCGATAGCGTTCGCAGCGTGCGATTGATTTGCAAATATGACAAGCCTACTTTTTCCAAGTAGCGAAGGCGATCGACCACTTGCCTGAGCGGTTCTTTGGCGATCGTTGCATCGCGTTCGGTCAGCACGATATCGCGAAAGAATCGCATTGCCTCATCGCCGCGCATTGCGGCGATCTCAGACATGTTCTTGCCTTCGATTTGGTATGCGAGCGACTCTGGTTTGAGCCGCTTGCCGTCGCACTGTGGGCACTGTCGATAGCTGCGGTAGCGTGACAAGAGGACGCGAATGTGCATCTTGTACTTCTTGCGCTCCAACCAGGCAAAGAATCCGTCCAATCCGCCAAACTTCCTTTCTTTGACACCGCGTTCGATCAGTTTCAAATGCTCGGCCTTCAAGTGGCGATACGGAATATCGACAGGTAATTCGTAATCGTCAGCGAGCGCCAACAGTTCGTCCAATTCATGCTTGTACGACGGCGAGTTCCATGGCGCGATCGCTCCTTCGCGAATGGATTTTTCGCGATCGGGTACCACCAAGTTCATATCGACATCAACGACATCGCCGAACCCTTCGCACTGTGGACACGCACCGAGCGGGTTATTGAAATTAAACAACCTCGCCACCGGTGGTGGGAAATCAATGTCACAAGCATTGCAACGAGCTTCGCGACTTAGCACCGATCGAGTCCAAGAATTCCCGTCAATATCGGCAGCACCCGTACCTATCATCCACTGGACGGTCGAAGCTGAACCAGGCGTCGAGTTAGTAAAGATCGTTGCCTTGCCGTTGCCTTGAGCCATCGCGGTTTCGAATGACTCAGTGATTCTTGGTAGGTCATCATCCGCGGTCAGCCGATCCACAATTACCGTGGCGTCGATCCCTTTCTTGCCAACTCGTTTCGCTAATTCGCTTCGATCGGAATCGGACAAGTGGAAGGTTTTATCACCGACCAAGATTCTTAGGTAACCCTCTTGTTGTAATCCAAGCAAAATCTCGCTCGCTTGTTGTCGGTCCGGCAGATGGACGGCGAAGCCGATCATCAATCGAGTGGCCAACGGCAAGAGCTTGCAATTTGCGGCGGCTGACGCAGGGTCGTAGGCAATGACAGGGCGGGCGCACCGATGGCAAAACAGCTTGCCAATCTTGGACATCATGAGTCGCAGATGATCCGAAATTTCGGTTGCTGTACCAACGGTGCTACGGCTTGTTCTACTTTCGCCGGCCCGCGTTACAGCGATCGCAGGTGGGACGCCGTCGATCGAATCGCAATCAGGCTTGTCCAGCCGTTGTAGAAATTGCCGTGTGTAGGCAGAAAAACTTTCGATATAGCGACGCTGGCCTTCGGCATACAGTGTGTCGAGTGCCAAGCTGGTTTTGCCACTACCGGAGAGGCCACAAACAACAATCAATCGCCCACGCTGAATGTCGATGTCGAGGTTTTTTAGATTATGGACGCGACAGCCACGGACGCGAATGAAATGAGAATCCAAAGATCTACTATTGTCCCCAAGTCTCCAGCATCCAATCGACGATTCGCGTTGCTGCGTGGCCATCGCCGTAGGGATTGACGGGTGCGGGGGACATGACGGATACGCGGGCCACGGCATTTTTCTTCGCAGCAACGAGTAGTTCCGAAACTCGACAGACAATTTTTTCGCGATTGGTGCCGACTAGCTCTGCAAGTCCCACAGCAATCGCTTCGGGTCGTTCTGTTTTGTCGCGAGTGACAAGCACAGGGTGGCCTAGCGACGGTGCTTCTTCTTGTACGCCACCTGAGTCGGTGAGGATGATGGTGGCTTGGTCCATCAGCCAAACGAACTCCGGATAGTCCGCCGGTGGCATGAGATGGATATTACTCAGTCCAGCCAGGCGCTCTCGAACAGGGCCGCTGACGTTGGGATTGAGATGAACGGGATAGATAATTTGCAACTCAGTATGGATCGTGGCCAAGTCACGCAGTGCGTCGCACATATTGGCAAGGCCATCGCCAAAATTCTCGCGCCGATGTCCGGTGACCAAGAGAACAGGTCCTTTTTGCACCATCGGGTAACGCTGTTGCCACTGGTCACCGCGACCACGTTCGCGTTTCACCGCCATCAGCAGTGCGTCAATGACGGTGTTGCCGGTGACGCGGATGCTGGATGCGGGAACCTGCTCTCGCATCAGCGCCTCGGCGGCCCCTTGGGTTGGAGCGCAGTGAAGTGTCGTGACGATGCCGGTAACACGCCGGTTGAATTCTTCTGGCCAAGGCGCTTGCAAGTCGCCAGTGCGCAAGCCGGCTTCGACGTGGACGATTGGAATTCGCCTGTAAAAACCGACGATCGCCGAAGCCATGACGGTCGTCGTATCACCTTGGACGACGATCGCATCGGGCAATTGGTCGACGATGACGCGGTCAATCGCTTCGATGCAGGCGGCGGTCAATCCGGCAAGCGTTTGACCGGGCTTCATCAATCCAAGGTCAATTTCGGGCTTGATTTCGAAGTAACCAAGCACTTGGTCGAGCATTTCGCGGTGCTGCCCGGTGCTGCAGACGATCGGGGAGATGCCTGCGTTCTGCTGGCAAGCGAGGATTACGGGTGCTAGTTTGATTGCTTCCGGACGAGTGCCAAGGATAATCAGTGGTCGAACCGGTTTCTTCGTGGACATTTCGTGTGATTCTAGAGACTGTGGATCGATAAATGGCACGGAAACGCAGGTATTGAGACAAAAAAATACGTTCGGGCTTTGGCGAAACCGCTGCGAGGGCTATACATATAGTCTGCGTTTGACGCAAAGCGTCACGAGACAAGAAAAAAAATACTGTATTACAAATGATGTCCGACCACTGGAAGCTGCTCGCCAATCTCCTCGGTACTCCAGGACCTGCCGAACCGGCAGCCAAGGAACCGAAGAAGAAACCCGATGTTTCTTTAGGAGAAAACAAATCTACCGTTGATTCGCCTAGCGGAAACCCGATACCGCGAGATCCACTCGCGGAAATCGTGATTCGGCAACCTGAGCCGGTGGTTCCTGGTTTTGACGTGCCAGCGCCTGCTCCAGTCGCGGAAAAGCCAGCCAAACGGTCCGCGTGGGATACGTTGATTGGAACCCTGGGCATCAAGCCTGCCAGCGAGCCCGAACCTGTGGAGTCCGCGTCAGCCGTTTCGGAGTCAGCAGCTCTAACGCAACCTCGCCCGACTCAATCCGCTCCCGCAAGCCGTCCATTTGCCGGTGACGTGCCAACACTTTCTGTGCGCGATGAAGGACGGCCTACGAAACGAGGTTTTGGTTCCGGTTTGGTCGATTCTTTTGACCCCAGCGACGACGCTGGCGCGCCATCGATTGATCGGGATCGGCCAACCGATTCCACGCCCGCTCGCATCCCCAGTTTTCGTGAACCGGAACCGAGAGAACCAAGGGAGTCAAACGATTCTCGTCCGAGACGTAATTCCGGGTCCAATATTGCTCGCGCGTCCGAATCCCGTTCCTCAGAATTTCAATCCTCAGAGCCCCGATCCGCAGAGCCCCGATCCGCAGGTCCTCGTTCGTCGGAAGGACGCTCACCGGAGCCGCGTTCGGGAGAAACACGGCCCCGAGATTCGCGTCCAAGCAACACGCCACGGCGAGACGAACCGCGACAAAGCGACTCGAGGAAACGAGATTCTCGGCCGCGAGACACGCATTCTGAGGAATCGCCCGCGCCGCGCCGAAATGATCCGAAACAGGATTTGCCACCCAAAGCCCGTGGTTTCGGCGATGGCCTTGATAACACTGATGGTATTTTGGACTGGGATGTCGACCAGGACGACGTCTACTTGCGCGATGACGATCTGATCGATGATGGCGTTGATGTTGATGAGCCTGCATCCGATGCTGGTCGTACTGTGGTGCCCGCTTCGAGACGAGAGGAAGAAGGCCGTCCGCGTGGCCGTGGACGACGCGGTGGCTCGAGGAATCGTGGCCGCGATGATAGCCGCAATGAGGCACCCGTTGAGCCTGTCAGCGATGACATCATCGGCTGGGGCGATGATGTCGTCGCTGACGATGGTGGTGATGATGATAGTATTGCCGAACCAATTCGTCCCAAGGCACCTCGTGCCGACGCGGGGCGTGCCGACTCAGGTAAGCCACGAAGAGATGACGGACGTGATGAGTCACGAAGTGGGCGAGGTCGCGAGCCAAGACGTGATGCGGCACCTCGGGATGAAATCCGCCGTGAGCCAACTCCGGCTCGTGACAGTCAGCGGCGCGAACCCGTTCGAGATGAGGTGCGACGCGATGTTCCAGCTTGCGAAACGCCACGACGTCAGGACCGGCCTGAAGATGCTACACCTGCTGACGGCGGTCGAACCGGACGTCGTGGACAGCGTCAACAAATGGGCGCGGCTGGGCCCGTCAGCCCTCGTGCTAGTCGAGAAGAGACTCGATTGCCGGAAGTCGAACTGGATTATGACGATCTGATGAGCGAAGAATTGCCGTCTCCATCGGCAGCACCCGCTGCTGACTCCGGCGATGAACCCACGCGTCCCCGACGTCGACGAGGACGACGAGGACGGGGCGGGGTTGGTGTGAATGACTCGACAACTTCGGATCGAGAACCGATTAGTCGCTCGCGCACCGTTGAAGAAGTTGGATTCGATGACACTGGTTTTGCCGCAGAACTTAGTCCAGACGCGATCGATTCTGTTGAGCTCAACGATGATCATGAGGACGACGAGGAAGCTGAACAAATTCGCCGCAGCCGTCGACGCGGACGTGGGCGTAGCGAGCCCCGCGAACGTTCCGAACCGGTAGGTAACGTTGATTCATTGTTGCCAGCAGCCGATGATGCCGTCTCGGTGAGCAAGAATCGCGTGCCGACTTGGTTGGACACGGTCAGTTTACTCGTCGAACCGAACATTGAACGCCATCGCCGAACTGGCCCTCCAAGGTCGCCGCAAAATCGTGGCGGTAGGCGTTAAGGACCGTTCGATCAATAACTGTCCGGTTTTTGAAGGGGATAGGCTTCCAGCCTGTCATTTTCAATGCGACAGGCTGGAAGCCTATCCCACTAATTGATCGAGCGATATTAAGGAAAATGTTGCCGGGCGATTGTTTAAAGCGGATTGTTAAATTTCCTGGCATCTGTTCTGATTCGATTGGCTTGCGTACCTTAATGGATGTAATGCCAGTCGATTGATATCGCGAAATCGTTTTTCGCGTGACGAGTTCGACTATTCGGTGGTGGCGGCTCTTGCGATGGGGAGCCGTGAACCTGGTCAGGCCTTAACTGGAGCAGCCATAAGCGGGGTACCTTTGTGTGAGGGCCGCCGCCACCGCGTAATCGGCTCGTCCCAAAACACGCAAAAAAACATGCCAGCACCAGAAGATCCGCTTCCGACAAATGATGGCCGTTACGTTGTCGTTGCGAGACGTTATCGCCCCAAGAGCTTTGGCGAGCTGGTTGGTCAGCAACATGTTGGTCAGGCACTCTGCAACGCGATCGAGACGGGCAGGGTCGGGCATGCTTATCTCTTTACGGGAGCCCGTGGAGTAGGCAAGACCAGCACCGCACGGATTTTTGCCAAGGCATTAAACGACCCAGGCGGCCCGACCAGCAATCCTGACGGTGAGTCTGATACCGCGCAGGCTATCGATGCTGGCGAAGATATCGATGTTCTCGAAATCGATGGTGCCAGCAATCGTGGGATCGATGAAATTCGCAGTTTGCGGTCCAATATCGGCGTGCGTCCAAGTCGGTCTCGTTACAAGATCTACATCATCGACGAGGTCCACATGCTAACGGCAGCGGCGTTTAATGCGTTGCTCAAGACTTTGGAAGAACCGCCGCCACACGTCAAGTTTATCTTCTGCACAACCGATCCAGAAAAGATTCCAATTACCGTTCTCAGTCGTTGTCAGCGGTTTGATTTTTCGCCGGTAAAGTCTGAAGAGATCATGGGTCGGCTGCGTGAAATCGTCAACGCAGAAAATGTCGAAGCGGATGACGAGGCGCTGCGATTAATCGCACGCCGCGCCGACGGATCGATGCGCGACAGTCAATCGCTGCTTGAGCAGGTAATCAGCTTCGGTAACGGGCCGATCAATGCAGCAACCGTTCATGTGATGCTTGGCACCGCTGACGATACACGACTGCATGAATTGGCGAATGTTTTAACGCGAGGCGATGCGGCAAGCACCCTTGCCTTGGTCGATCGCGCTGCCAGCGAAGGCATTGCGGCAGGGCAATTGACTGAACAATTGCTCGGTTATTTTCGGGATCTGATCGCAGTAACGGTCGGCTGTCCAGCCGAAATGCAGCGACATACCGGCGAATCTTTGCATGCAGAATTGAGGACGCTGGGTGAGTCTTGGGGGATCGATCGGTTGCTCGCGATCGTCGGTATGATCGACCAAACACTAGTTCGAATTCGGCATACTGTACATGGCCGCGTGTTGTTGGAAGCGACCCTCGTTCAGATCTGCCATCTGCCGGATTTACAAGCGATTGCTGATGTTGTTGCCGCGATGACTGCAGGTGGCGGTGTCTCATTAGGGTCAACCTCGCGACCGCGATTGGCACCGGTGTCAACGCCTCGCCCGGCTCAGGTGGACGAAAAAAAAAACATTGAATCCTCCTCCTTAACGCAAGCAACACCAACAACAGCAACAGCGCGGTCGAGCGAGCCTGCGGTTCAAGTTCGAATTGACCAACCACAACCTTTGGCACCGATTGGTATCAAGCACCCGTCAACCTCGTCGGCACTGGCGTTTGCCGGGGCAAAAGTAATGCCCTCTGCAACTTCGCTTCCGACGGGTGCGCAGGCAGCGGTGACGGCGACAAAACCTGTAGGTAAGTTAGCGATAGAACCGCAAGCCAGCATCGCTCCAACGGTTTCATCAGCAGCGGTCACAAAGAGTCGCGTGCAGCGAATTCGTGATATGGAAACTCACGTGTTCGTGAAAAATTGCCTTGAGCAGTTCGATGGCGAAATCGTTCGTATCGATTTACCTCGCTAGTAAAATAAAAAATAACCAAAGGCCATTGGGTCGATCAGGAGTCAGTCGTGTTTAAGAATTTCGGTGGACTTGGAAACATGGCTGCGTTGCTTGGCAGCGCCCAAAAGATTCCAGAAAAGATGCATCAATTGACGGAGCAACTTAAACGCGAGACCGTCCATGCCACGGCTGGCGGCGGTGCCGTTCAAGTGACGCTCAATGGCATCGGTCAAATGCACTCCATCGTGATCGATCCAGCCTCGCGGGAACACGCTGAACTTGAAGAATGGATCGTTGAAGCGTGCAATGCAGCGAGCAGCGAGGCCAAGCAGCGATATGCCAAGGCGGTCAGGCAAATGGCCGCCGATTTGAACATTAACGTTCCCGGCCTGGACGGATTGCTCGCTAATTTGACCGGTGGAGCCTAAATCTAATGCCCGAGATCGCGGGAAGCGTGAATGATTTGGTGGAGCAACTGAGCCGATTGCCAGGAATCGGAAAAAAAAGTGCTGAACGGTTGGCGTACCATCTGTTACGTGTGCCAAAATCCGAAGCGATCGCGTTATCAGACGCAATTCGCCGTGTAAGAGAGAATATTCGTTACTGCGCAATCTGCTTCAATTTGGCAGAATCGGAGCTATGCGCAATCTGTGCCGACACGCGTCGCGACCAGACGAGGGTGTGCGTTGTGGAACAACCTAGGGATTTGATGAGTTTAGATCAGTCAGGAGCCTACCGTGGACTGTATCATGTGCTGTTGGGACGGATCGCGCCACTGGATGGTATCGGCCCGGACCAACTGACAATTGACGCGCTCGTCGAACGTGTGCATCACGGGGGATTTGTGGAAGTCATCATGGCCACAAATCCGACAGTAGAAGGCGACGGGACGGCGCTTTATATTTCGAATTTGCTGGCGGATTATGCGGTGTCGATCACACGTTTGGCACGTGGAATCACCGCTGGCAGCGTGCTGGAATATGCGAACAAAGAAATCCTTGCCGATGCGTTGCACGGCAGGCAAAAATTGTAACCGAAACTTACGAGATACGATCCATGCGGATGTCGATGGGCCTTGAAGCCCGCCAGCTCCAAACTCAGAAATTAGCGCCGCGGATGATCCAGTCAATGGAGATTTTGCAGTTGCCACTGTTGGCTTTGCAGGAGCGGATTGAACAGGAAATGAACGAAAATCCGTTGCTTGAACAACTGGATGTCGATCCAAACGAACCGGACAGCAACGAAGAGGATGATCGGTCAAGCTCCGAACCCGTCTCAGAAGGCGAAAAGGAATTGGTGGTCGACAACGACCACGATAACGCCGACGATTTCGAGCGATTGCTCAACATGGATAGCGACATGTCGAGCACTTTTGACGACTCCTTTCGTCGCTCTGCCAATCGCATGCAGGACGATGCTGATCGCCAACATGATTTGATGACAAACGCAGAAATGCGCCCGGAATCACTGAATGATTACTTGCTGCATCAACTCGCTGAAATGGACATCGATGACAATGTTGAACAGTTAGCAGAACGTATCATCAGTACCCTGGATGCTCGCGACGGTGGCTACCTTCGGATGCCTCTGTCCGATCTTTTGCCTGCCAATCACACGGCAGCCGATGTCGCAGCGGCTGAAGAAGCACTAAAGGTGGTGCAGTCGCTCGAACCGATCGGTATCGCCGCTCGAAACTTGCGTGAATGCTTGTTGATACAGCTCAACTCAAAGATGCCCTATTTCGAGGAAATGAAAAAACTGATTTTATCTCACCTCGAAGATCTCGCCGAAAATCGTTTGCCGATCATCCAGCGAAAGACTGGTTTTTCAATCGATACGATTCAAGCAACGCGGGAAGAACTTCACAAGCTAAACCCGAAGCCGGGCGGTGCTTTCATGAAGACCTATGTACCAACCGTTACACCCGATGTGATTTTGGATCAGGACGAAACCGGTCAGTACAAAGTCAGGCTCGATGACGATCGCGTGCCTACGCTTTACATCAGCGAATATTACCGCAACCGCTTACAAGACCCCAGTTGCACGGCTGAGGAGCGCGAGTTCATCAAAAAGAAGGTGCTCAGCGCGCAGTGGCTGATCGATTCGATTGAGCAACGCCGCAGCACATTGACCAAGGTTGCCCAAGAAATTGTCAATCATCAAACCAGGTTTTTGGACGAAGGCCCCGAAGCCATCGAGCCACTGAAAATGCAACAGATCGCAGATCGCGTGGGCGTCCACGTGACCACGGTCAGCCGGGCTGTGGACGACAAGTGGATTCAGACGCCCCGTGGGATTTTGCCGCTCAAGAGATTCTTCGTCGGCGGAACGCTGACGGAGGACGGTGATGACGTCGCGTGGGATACGATTCGGATCAAGTTGCAAGAAGTGATTGACAAAGAAGACAAAAGCGATCCGTACAGCGACGAACACTTGGTCGACGAGTTAAAGAAAAGTGGCATGACTGTCGCCCGTCGGACCGTTACCAAGTACCGCAAAAAAATGGGCATCCCCAGCAGTCGGCAACGTCGTGACTGGTCGTTGGCCAAAAAACCGTAGAGTAGAACAATTGTCCCAATTGTTTTCCGGCGCAATTGTGACAATTGCACGATCTCTCTACCTTAAATTTAAAGTATGAAGTCCACTCGCCTGTTCATTCCTTGGTTAAGTTGGAAGCCTGTTTCTTTCCCGAAAACCGATCCCTCAGAATGCTTTGGATCATCGTTTGCGTCTGCGAATCAGCTAACGGTAAGGCAAGCCGATAATTTGCCCTTGCCATTTTCATGTCACCCTCGGATTCCGCGCGTTCAGCACGTCGCAAATAGCTGCGGAGTTTTTCGCTTTGGTGATTGGCGTTGCGTTGCGCGATAGCAGACAATTTTTCTTGTTGGTCTGCTAGTGCGAGTTCGGCTAGCGGGTTTTGAGTATTCGGGTACGCGCCGACGATCGGTGTTATCCCGGTCACAAATGGCCGGATCTCGCCACTGAAGAAGCTACCGGGATAACCGGACATTGTTGTTATCGATGGCGTCGTGCTGATATTGGTTCGATTGCTGCCTTGTGCGAAGTTGAAATTGAGACCACCAGAAAATCCATTTCCGCCAACGCCAAAACCACCGCTAGATCCCATGTTGACCAAGCTTGGACCAAACGGTGGAAAAACCTGATTGTTGATGTTCGCGAACCAATGGGGACCACCAACGGACCAATTGATCGAGTTACTCTCTGAATACCCCGACCCAATCGATTGAAATGGCACGCCGCTAGTAATGAGCTGAGCGTGAGCGGAGGTCGCTAATACGCAACCGGCAGTGAACAAAAAGATATGGATGCGATTCATGGCCAATCTCACCAACCTTGTTCGCGAACGGTATGCATTGAAGTCCCTCATTGTACTGCGCTGGAAATCAAACAGTGACCCCACGGTTTACACCGTGGGCGAATCGCTGCAATCCCTACCGGGACTACTTTCGAGGGCAGATTCGTCAGCATCATGCTGGCAGGAAGACACTGAGCTTTCAGACTGGTCGAATTGCTGTCCGAATTTTCCCCAGCCATTTAGCCACAAGTGACCTCATCATCGACACTACTAGAAATTCGCAGTCAGTATGCTGGCATCGATTTGGAAATAGCCTGAAAGACTTCGAATCATTTGGCGGCTGAATGGTTTTTTGCCCGAAAGAACCTCGAACAAGGATGACTTGGGCAATCCCGTTGTTAAACAAACTTCGGCTTGCGTGACGCCATACGCTGCGAGCAAACGCAGTTTCCAATCAAATCGGCGTTGCCGAACGACAATCGAACTTCACCCCAATTTTGCCACGCAACGGACTTGTTGCTGACGTGGGTGAACCACGCACGATGCGGACCATCTGAGTCGACACAGCCAGGATTTTCCAAAAATTGCCGAAGTCGAGCTTTGGAAATGATTCTCAATTGCCCGACTGGGAGCGAGACAGCACAGCATTGATTACGAGACATGTTTGAGTCGCTCATTGCCAGCAAATCACTTACAAATCGGGGTAGCGGGATTTGAACCCACGACCTTTTGACCCCCAGTCAAACGCGCTACCAGGCTGCGCCACACCCCGTAATCATTCACCAATCGGTCTGAGACCACTCGATCCCAAAGCAAACAACGGGCATGCAATCGTACCCGTCGCGTAGACAAGTATCGCAGAATCCACGTTTCTCGGCAACCATGTTGAGCCCAGGACAAACCTGCGGTTCGCTCAATCATATCAGGCGAGTTACAATAGGGCGTCCTTAAATGCTTGCGGCTCTTAAGTTTTGTCGCGGCAGATCGTTTCAAACCCGCATGGTGATGGGAAAAAAAGACATTGAGTGATCGTCAAACCAATCAGATACGGGTTTTTCTGGGCTCGCTGCTGCTAATTACTATCGTTTTGGCGCTAGGGGCAGCGCTCGGCTGGTACAAATACCAGTCGATTGTCGCCGCAAGCCAGCAAGGGCCGCCACCAGAAATGCCTGAGGCGGTATCGATTTCCCTCGCTTTGCCGATCACCTTTCGAAACACTGTCACGGCCATCGGCACCGTCCGTGCCCCGCGGTCAATCATGCTGAGCAATGAAATTGCGGGGAAAGTTGTCGAAATTCCTTTGCAAGCCGGACAAACGGTCGAAAAAGGGGATGTTCTCCTTGTGCTTGACAAGACGGTTGAAGCAGCGATGTTGCTGTCTGCCGAGGCGCGCCAACGAATGGCGAAATCGATGCGAGCGCGTACTAAACTAAGCGCCAATGCCAACGCTGCCAGCGGAAATGAAATCGATCAGGCAGAGGCCGAAATGGCGCAGGCCGATGCTGAAATCTCTCGTCTTCGCGCGGTCATCGATAAGAAAACATTTGTCGCCCCGTTTCGCGCCAAAGCAGGCTTGCTCAACACACATGTTGGCCAGTATCTCAGCGAAGGCACTGAAATCACTACGCTTCAGGGAATCGATGAATATGTCCATATCGACTTCATGATGCCGCAAATTGTCGCTGATACGGTCGAAATCGGCCAAGACGTGCGATTGCTTGTCGAGCCAACACCGTTGGTTGCACGAGTGATTGCTTTTGACGCATTAGCGGATCGCTCAACTCGGAACTTAATGGGTCGCGCAAAACTAAGCAATCCGCCGCCGTACATGCAACCAAATGATTCTGTCAAAGTTGAAGTTGCCTATGGCGAACCGCGAAACGAAATCGCGATCCCAGCGGAATCGCTGAGGCGAGCACCTGCGGGTGCGTTCGTGTTCGTGGCTGCCATCGATAAATCCGGTGCACTGCGAGCTACGAAGCGCCCCGTCATGCCTGGACAAACGATTGGCGGCTCCGTTGTCATTCACAAGGGCCTCGACACCAGCGACTGTGTCATTGTGGATGGATCGTTCAAGCTACACGACGGATCGCTCGTCGCGGACAGCACGGCGGAACACGCAGATGCACCTATTTCCGAGCCGGTGAAGGCAGCAGCACAACTTGAACTACAACCTTAGTCCCGACTTCACTGATTTGTTCTTTTTTATTGTCTAGGTGACACCGTCGTGCAATCCATCACGGATATATTCATCAAGCATCCGGTGCTCGCGATTGTCGTTAACCTGATGATCGTCTTGATGGGATTGCGATCGATTTCATTGCTACCGATCCAGCAGTATCCCAAGCTAGAAAGCACCTCGATCGTGATTAACACGCTCTATATTGGTGCCAGCGCCGAGACCATCCGTGGCTTCTTAACGACTCCTATCGAACGAGCGGTTTCAGCGATCGCTGGTGTTGACTATATCGAATCCAGCAGTACGTCCGGTCTGAGTACTGTCACGGTTCGACTTAAGTTGAATCACAACAGTACACAAGCCCTCGCCGAGGTTACCGCTAGGTTGCAACAGGTTCGAAGAGAATTGCCAGCGGAAGCTGAACCGCCGGCGATTGAACTGCAAAGAGCCGATCGACCGTATGCGTCATTCTATTTGAGCTTTACATCCGACGAGTTCAGCATTTCAGATCTAACAGATTGGTTGGCTCGCAATATTCAACCACAGCTTTCGACGCTTGCTGGGGTGCAGCGAGTTGGAATTGAAGCGGGACAAATGCCGGCGATGCGAATCTGGATTTCGCCGCAGCAACTCTCGTCGCTCAACCTAACACCCGGCGACGTCTTTGCGGCACTTCGCCGAAATAATTTTTTGGCTGCCATTGGTCGCGTCAAAAACGATGCAGTGCAAGTTGACCTGCTGACCAACACAGATTTGCGAACGATCGAGGAATTTGAGGATCTCATCGTCTCTCAACGAGATGGCGCTACCATTCGATTGCGTGACGTAGCCAGAGTCGAACTTGGTGCCGAAGAGGCCCAAATGATTGCCATGTACGAAGGTCACGATGCGGTTTATGTGTCGGTTTGGCCACTCGCGGGAAGCAATGAAATCGACGTCGCTTATCGCCTTCGCGCTGCGATGGATGAATTGCGGCCAACGATACCAAAGCATGTTGATATGGAACTTGCTTGGGATTCAACAAAATTCATGGAAGACGCCATCCGTGAGATCTCAAAGACATTGATGGAAACGATCGGTATCGTGGGCATCGTCGTGTTCTTGTTTCTTGGCTCCGCGCGAACCGCGTTGGTTCCGCTGGTGGCGATGCCTGTGTCACTGATCGGTGCGGTCGTCGTGATGCTATTGTTGGGATTTTCCCTAAACTTGTTGACCTTATTAGCGATCGTACTGGCCGTTGGTTTGGTCGTCGACGATGCGATCGTTGTTGTTGAAAATGTGCAACGGCATATTCAGTTGGGAAAATCACGTACCCGGGCGGCTTTGGTCGGTGCGCGTGAGCTTGTGGGCCCCATTATCGCCATGACGATCACCCTTGCTGCCGTGTACGCACCGATCGGATTCCAAGGCGGGCTGACGGGTATGTTGTTTCGTGAATTCGCTTTTACACTTGCGGCCGCGGTGATCGTGTCTGGTGTTGTCGCGGTGACCTTGTCGCCGATCATGAGCGCCACATTACTGGACCCGGCGGGCGAAGAAGGTTTCTTGACGCGCTGGGTTAATCGTCGTTTCGATACGCTAAGGCGATGGTATGCGGTTTTGTTGCGAGGTGCGATTGCCTTGCGATGGTCGATCGCGTTCTGCACGTTCTTGATTGCGATCGCAGCCGTACCGCTGTACATGATGTCCGGTAAAGAGCTTGCGCCTGTCGAGGATCAAAGCGCGATCGCAGTGATCCTGCAGGCAGCCCCCGATGCAACTTTGAAGTCAACATCGCGATGGGCGGGAGAACTCGCAAAGTCGCTCCAACAGCTTCCCGAAACACGATACCTCTGGGCGCTTGTGAGCTCCAACGGTGGCTTTGGCGGCATGATCACTAAGGATTTCAAGGACCGTACCAAAACGACAACGCAGTTACAGCCGGAAGTCTATGGATTGGTTTCGCAGATTGCGGGCGTTCGCGCTCTTCCTGTACTGATTCCGCCATTGCCGGGCGCAGGGCAATACGATGTCGAACTGGTGATCAAAAGTGATCAAGACGTTGAACAATTAGCAACCCTCGCAGCGGAGATCGTTCAACGTGGACAGAAGCAGGGAATGTATATGTTTGTCGATACAGACCTGAAACTTGATCTTCCTCAAGCCCGAGTCGTCATCGACCGTCAACAGATCGCAGACATGGGCCTCGACCTTGCAATGATCGGTCAAGAGTTGGGTGTGTTGCTAGGAGGCGGATACGCGAATCGATTTAACTATTTCAATCGCAGCTACCAAGTCATACCACAGTTGGCGGAAGAAGAAAGACAGTCTGCATCAGCGCTCATGGACCTCAAGATCCGCGGCGCCAGTGGTGAGTTGATTCCTGTTTCAACGTTCGCCTCGATTGAACCGACGACGGCACCACGATCACTGCAACGGTTCCAACAGCAAGCTGCATTGCGAATCTTTGCCGGTGTGCTTCCCGGTGTTACCAAGGAGCAAGGGCTTACCGTTCTGGAAGGCATCGCACGTGATGTGCTGGGAGACACAGCGGTGATTGATTACGGTGGTGAATCGAGGCAGATTCGCCAAGAAGGATCTGCGCTTGCCGTGACACTAGGTTTTGCGTTGGTGTTAATTTATCTGGTGTTATCCGCTCAGTTTCATAGTTTCCGAGATCCATTGATTGTGCTCGCTGGTTCCGTTCCGCTTGCCATTTCGGGGGCGCTCGCGCTGACGTTTCTGAACCTGACAACCATTAACATCTACTCGCAAGTCGGTTTGATCACTTTGGTTGGTTTGGTTGCCAAAAACGGAATATTGATCGTTGAATTTGCCAATGGCCTGCAGCAACAAGGTCTGGCAAAGTTTGAGGCGATTATGGAAGCATCCCAAACTCGCCTGCGCCCCGTCCTGATGACCAGCGCGGCGACGGTACTGGGGCACTTTCCACTTGTTCTTGTTAGCGGCCCTGGTGCGGAAGCCCGTAATAGCATCGGTATCGTGCTGGTTGCCGGGATGCTGATCGGCACATTCTTTACGCTCTTTGTCGTGCCAGCGCTATACCAGCTTCTTGCCCAGACGCACACGGTGAATAGGGAACGCGATGCCGAGTTTGACAACGAAGACCCAGCGGCCTAAATCAGCGGCCTAAATCAGCGGCCTAAATCAGCGGCCTAAATCAGTTATCGCCAGTAGTTGCGGACGGCACACGGAGTGTGCCTGCTACTATCGGTCGCAAAGTAGCTTGCATTGGGCGCTAGCGGCGTGTATCGCGTCCGTTAGAGCCTTTTAAGGCCCGAGGCTATCGCCTACGGTTCAATCAGATTGCTTAAGTCCACGCCATTCCTGGTGGAGCCAGGAGTTCCCAATGAAGAGGGCGGCTTCAGGGACTGGCCTGATTCTGGTATGCTCTCGCAGAATTTGCTGGCGGGCTGCGAGGAGCGGTCTGCCGTATTGCCGTCGCCCCCCCAACTTTGCCGGAATTCTGTCGTGCCCCGTCGTCAGGACATCAAAAAAATACTTTTGATCGGAAGCGGTCCGATCGTCATTGGCCAAGCTTGTGAGTTCGATTATTCGGGAACTCAGGCCTGCAAGGCGCTTCGTGAAGAGGGTTACGAAGTGGTGCTGATCAACAGCAACCCAGCGACCATCATGACGGACCCCAACACCGCTGACGCGACCTACATCGAGCCGCTGACTTGGCAGATGGTGGAGAAGGTCATCATTGCCGAGCGTCCGGACGCACTTCTGCCGACTTTGGGCGGCCAAACCGGTCTGAACCTTGCGATGGAACTGGACGCCAAAGGAGTACTGAAGAAACATGGCGTCGAGCTAATTGGTGCCAACGCGAAGGTAATCGCTAAGGCTGAGGAACGAGAACAGTTCAAGCAAGCGATGGCAAAGATTGGGCTCAATACCTGCCTTGGGGCGACCGTTCACACGCTGCAAGAAGCGCGAGAGGTTCTCAAGATGGTCGGCTTGCCGGCTGTCTTGCGTCCGAGCTTTACCATGGGTGGCAGCGGTTCCGCGATCGCGTACAACCGCAACGACTTTGATGCCTTGGTCCAAAACGGACTCGACCAAAGCCCGGTCAGCGAAATATTGATCGAGCAATCGATCATCGGTTGGAAAGAATATGAGATGGAGGTGATGCGCGACATGGATGACAACGTCGTCATCATTTGCAGCATCGAAAATTTTGATGCCATGGGCGTGCATACCGGTGACTCGATCACGGTTGCGCCGGCACAAACGCTGACCGATAAAGAGTATCAGAGGATGCGAGACGCATCGATCGCTGTGATTCGTGAAATTGGCGTTGAGACGGGTGGCTCCAATATTCAGTTCGCGATTAACCCGACGAACGGGGAGATGATCGTAATCGAGATGAATCCGCGGGTATCGCGCAGCAGCGCGCTGGCTAGTAAAGCCACGGGTTTTCCGATCGCGAAGATCGCAGCGAAGTTGGCGGTTGGCTATCGCCTGTGGGAATTGCCCAACGACATCACGCAAAAGACGAAAGCTTGCTTTGAGCCGGCGATCGACTATGTCGTGACGAAAATTCCGCGTTTCGCGTTCGAAAAATTTCCCGAAGCAGATTCAACCTTAACGACGCAGATGAAAAGCGTTGGCGAAACGATGGCGATCGGAAGGACGTTCAAAGAATCGTTACAAAAGGCGCTTCGCGGACTTGAAGTTGGCGCATTCGGCCTGGGCAGCGATAACCGCGATCTGTGGGGCACGGAAGCTCAACCCAACGATGACGAAATTCGTGCCCGTTTGAGCACTCCTCGCGCCGATCGGATTTTCTACATGCGGTACGCGATGAAGGCGGGCATGTCGATCAATGAAATATATGAACTGACCCATATCGATCGTTGGTTCCTTGACCATATGTCGCAAATCGTCGAACAAGAGAGCGTGATCACAGGATATGGCTCGCTGCAAAATTGGACGCGAGACATGTTCTGGGATATCAAACGCTATGGTTTTTCCGATCGTCAAATCGCTCGTTTGATCGGCAGCAGCGAATCGCAAGTTCGCGCCAAACGGATTGAGTTGGGTGTTCGACCTGTGTTCAAAAGCGTTGACACATGCGCGGCTGAATTCGAGGCTTACACGCCCTATTACTACAGCACTTACGAAACAGAAAACGAGCTTCCGCCCAAGGGTGAGAAGAAGCGGATTATTATTCTTGGCGGTGGACCCAACCGCATCGGCCAGGGGATCGAGTTTGACTACTGCTGCTGCCATGCCAGTTTCGCGCTACGCGAAATGGGCATTGAAAGTGTGATGATCAACAGCAATCCAGAAACCGTCAGCACAGACTATGACACTAGCGATGTGCTGTTCTTTGAACCGCTGACGATCGAAGATGTGCTCAATGTTTGTGATGCGATCCAGCCGGATGGTGTGATTGTCCAGTTCGGTGGCCAAACACCACTGAATCTCGCCAGAGGATTAAAAGAAGCGGGCGTTCCGATAATCGGCACCAGCGTCGAAACGATTGAAGCCGCCGAAGATCGCGAACTGTTTCAAAAACTGATCGATGAACTTGGTTTGCGGCAACCGCCAAGCGGCATTGCCCGGAACATGGCCGAAGCGCGGCGTGAAGTAAAACGAATCGGTTTCCCGTCGCTAGTACGACCGAGCTTTGTCCTTGGCGGGCGCGCGATGGAAATTTGTTACGACCATATTCAGTTTGATCGGTATGTCGCCGAGGCGTTCATTGCCGCAGATGGCCAGCCCGTACTGATCGATCGTTTCTTGGAAGATGCAACCGAAGTCGATGTCGATGCAATCAGCGATGGCACTCGCTGCGTCGTGATGGGCATCATGGAACACATCGAGGAAGCGGGTGTTCACTCCGGTGATTCAGCTTGTTCTATTCCGACTTTTAACCTGAGTCCCGCGATCCTCGCTGAGATTCGAGAAACAACGGCGAAGCTAGCCAAGCGGCTTGCCGTCATCGGTCTGATGAATATTCAGTTCGCGGTGAAAGATGAGAATGGTGTGCCGACCCTTTATATTCTTGAAGTCAATCCACGCGCCAGCCGAACGGTTCCGTTTGTTGCGAAAGCCACCGGTGTGCCGGTGGCCAAGCTGGCGACGATGGTGATGGCAGGCAAAACGCTCGATGAACTGGGCATTTTCACCGAACCGATTCCGAAGCATGTGTCGGTCAAAGAAAGTGTTTTTCCATTCCGGAAATTTGCGGGAGTCGATATCGTTCTCGGCCCAGAGATGAGAAGTACCGGCGAAGTGATGGGGATCAGCGATCGATTCGCGTTAGCCTTTGCGAAGAGCCAAATCGCGGCGGGAACCGTGCTGCCAGAGACCGGCAACGTGTTCATCAGCATGTCGTCAACACACAAAGATAGTGTGATTGTACTTGCGAGACAGATCCGTGAACTCGGCTTCAATATTCTCGCGACGTCAGGAACCGCGTCTCGTATCGAAGAAGCAGGGATTCCTGTGACGCGAGTGAAGAAGATCGTCGAAGGAAACCCAAACCTGCTTGATTATCTGAAGAACGGTGAGGTCCAGTTGATTCTCAACACGCCAAGTGGAAAGGGAGCCCGCACCGATGAGGGAAAAATCCGTGCTGCCGCAGTGCAAGCAGGAGTTCCTTGCATCACAACGCTTGCGGCAGCCGAGGCCGCCGCAGGTGCGATGGCTGCACTTCGGGGTGAAACGCTTGAAGTGCAATCACTGCAATCGCGATACGCGGAGTTACTTTAAAAATTAAAAATTAGGGTTAGCCATTCAGAGTAGAACAATTGTCCCAATTGTTTTCCGAGCAATTGGGACAATTGCTCTACTCTACGCTTCCCTGAGGCGAGGGTCAAACCAAGTCCTGCTTCCGTTTTTTTCGCCGCCGAAGCTTGACGCACTCGGCACAAATTCCGTTGACGATCAATCGATGATCGTTGACACGGAACCCATGCTCAGCCCCCACCCGACCGATCAACTCCGCCAAAGCATCGCTCTGAAACTCAATCAATTTGCGACATTGAGTGCAGTACAGATGGTCATGTTGTGGATAGCCATAGTCGTGCTCATAGACCGTTCGCCCATCGAGCTGAAAGCAATTCAGCAGCCCGGCGTCAACAAACTCTTTTAATGTTCGATAGACCGTCGCTTGGCTGACGTAATCCTCATGGCCTTTTCGGGGAAGAATTTCGATCAGCGCGTCGGCATCAAAATGCTCGTGACGAGCGAATACCTGCTCGATCAAGAAACGACGCTGCTCGGTCTGCCGCAGCCCGCGAATTTGAAGGTATTCTTCGAATCGCTGCTGCGGCGTCAAAGCGACGTTGACGCTCGCTAGCGGTCGTTGGTCGGTAGCCACCGCAAATCTCATCACAACGAAGAAAGCTGGCGGTTTCGACACCGCCAGCCACAAAATTTAATGTCTAAGAGCCAGATTATAGCGTGGTGATAACCGGATTACGCGAAGTCATCCAACAATCGGCCCAACGCAACGTCCAACTTTTCTGGCGTGTCGTAGTTTCCGCTCGCGATTTGCCTTCGCAAATCGGCCACGCGGTCGACCCGAATATCCCCGCCGCTGACCTGCACGGACGTATCCAGGCGATTGACGTGATTGGAAATGTCCAACTTGTCGATGGAACCCGTTGAACGTAGCGCAGCCGTTGGCTCTGCCGCTTTTTGAGGCTGAAGTCGTTGTGGAACGCCGGTTGGGGCGGCCGTTGAAACCCGAAATGGGCCAAAGATTTGCATCTTCGAATTGCTCCCTGTGGGGATACGAGTGAACCAGTCTCCCGAACGTCATGTGACGAAACGGTCGAGCGGCGGGGCGACGCTTTTAAATTGGACCTGACCGACCAGCCAACCCCAAAAGGTCAACCAATCAATCCATTTCCGCATGGTCCGAGCGCCGCTATCCTTGTCCCAGGATGCAATCCGTAACCGAATGAGACTTCGCTAGCGCAGAGTGCGAGTACATCCGGTTCATCGACCACCAACGCGGGGATCGTGAGGCATTCTCGACACTTCACAGCAAAATCTACTCAATCCATTCCTCAGCCTGGAACGCTGACGAACGGAAAGTACAAAAACAGCGTCAACCCTACAAGCCAGATTATTGAAAAAGTCATTTCTGGCCCGGCAAGGGTGATTGCCAGCATTATTGTCAGGCCACTCATCGTTGACGCAACTGACGATCTTGTCGGTCAAACTAGTCATGAAGAGTGCGGCATCGGTGACATGGAATCACATCGTGGTCGCGAAACGGTGCGGGCTCGGTCGATTTTGGCGGGTGACGAAAAGGTGGGGTGACGAAAGAATAAGTTCGCAGAAGATCGATTGCACGATCACAGCGAACCATTTCTCAGGTGACGAGCACAGAAGGCGGAGCCTTGGTGACAGAGCGTTACCAGGCGGAGCCTAGTAACGAGGGGGGCAATGGCCCACGCCTAGCGGCTTGTGGTTCACGGGGAGGCAGGTATCAGCGGTGTGACGTCCAGCTTGCGAATCAGAATATCTGTTGTTGGATCGTGAGCTTGGATCATCATCGTACCGGCATCGATGCGGCTGCCATTGCGTGGATTCGGATCTGCAGGCCGAGTGTCTTTCCAATCCGTGACCTGCAAGCCGTTGACCCACGCTGCGACTTGAAGCCCGTCAGCGACCAGCAACATTGAAAACCACTCTTGATCGCTGGCAGCGATGATTCTCGCGTTCTGACGACGAAAGACGCCGCCGGTACCGCAGTCAAGGGGAGCGAGTGGATTGTCATCGACCATGCCATGACTGATTTGGCACTCATAACCATTCATATCGCTGCCTGGGTCGGTGCGAAAAAACAAACCCGAATTCAATTTTTCGGACTGTGTCTTTGCATCGATCAACGCGACAAAATTTCCATAGCTTGCGGTTGACTCGAGTTGTCCTCGACCACCGGTAACACGTAGTTGCCCTTCGTCGTTGATCACGAATTCGCCGGGCTTGTCACGATACCGTTTCCATTGCGAGAGATCGTTGTCGAGCAGTGGCTTGATGCCCAAGGGCCGAATACGAATGTCGCGAAATGCAACCGCACCGCTGTTGAGCTGAAGGCCGATGCGGCCCGCCGCAAGTGGCATCGGGTCGGTGTAATTGCAGGTTTGCTGGCCATCGATTCGTAGCGTCAGATCGCCACCAAGCATCGTCATCTCGTAAACATGCCAGTCACTCGCTTCCAGCGGTTTGGCTGCGGAACCAGGTGCCCCATCTTCAACCTTGGCACGCTTGACGATGCTTCCAGTCGGAAACGGATTGTCTGGCGGGGCGATGTTGACCTCGTAGCAATCCAGGCTGGGATCGGTTGGTTCAAGAGGCGTTCGCAAGAAAATACCGCTGTTGGTATCTGCGGCCGCTTTGTATTCGAGTCGCAACTCGAAATCTGCCCAAGCGACAGACGTGCAAAGCAAACCTTTGTCGCCTGAATCGACAACGATCGCGTTGTCTTCGATATGCCAATTGGCTGCGGAAGCAAGTTCCCAGCCGAACAGTGTATGGCCATCAAAGAGCCTCACCCAGCCCTGTGTTGTATCTTCGATTGGCAAGCGTGAAGCGAGAAGATCAGCGGCCGTCACTTCAAAGGTCGGGGGCACGGGTTTTGACTTGGCAGTGGACGTTGGCGATGCCGCAGTGCCCGCGTTTTGAGGTTGCGGTGAGCAACCACTGACTAGAATTCCCAACAACGCCCAAGCAATATTTCGCATATTGTCACCAAAGTTACACTAGATGAGTCGTCCCATAGCGATCAATCTTAGTCGCTGGAGACGCGTTCGTGTACAGCATGGTGAACCTCAGTCCAATACCATCACAGCGGGAGACAAATCTAGCCGTTGATCCTGGGGCAAATTTTCGCGTTCGATCAATTCAGGATCGTACTGAGTCCAAGTCTCTCGGCGGCTGGTTGCCGAGACTTCGCGAAGCACGCCGTCGTCGTGCCACCGAACGAGCCACGCCGCTTCGCGATAATCTCGTCTCGGAAGCTGACTTTCGGTTTTGATCAAACGCCAGGCGCGAACCTGAAAGCGATGCTTTTGACGACTCCAGTCGTAGAAAATCAACTGGTCAAAAACATGCTGGCCTCGCGCGTCGTGGTAATGATTTACCTCGACCAGGTCGACCCGGTCGTTGATTACGGACGAATTCGAAGTCGAAACGATTGACATTGATGCAAGAAATACAGCAGAGACAAAGGCGTACATGGGCAATTCCCTCGCATGAACCAAGCAACCACCGGCCTCGGTTCATCTGTGAACCGCCGTCTTGAATTTGAATTAAATGCGAACTTAGTGCCGCAAAAAAAAGATTTGTCCGGCTGGACGTCTTGCCCACCGAAACCGCTCTCGCTAGGGCAGGATAAGGGACCTTCGGATTGATCGGTGTTTTTCCTGATGAATGGCTGCCGTTGGCTTACGCACCGATTGCCAAATTCGCAGGCAGTTCTTGCTGGATCTTGCCAAAAACACCCACGCCGCCAGCAACATCCGCGATACCCGCCGCGCCTCGACTCGTTTATGTTGGTGAATATAGATTTCGTGCAAAGCGTGAGCGTCTCGCTTCATTGGCTTCGTGCACCTCATTGTCAAAGACCTCGGATTTGTCTTCGTGCCCGCCAACGACCCGATTCCTAGCCGTTTCTTCAACCGCGAACTCAGTTGGCTGGAGTTCAATCAGCGTGTCCTGGAGCATTCCGAGTCGGCAGAGCAGCCGCTGCTGGAGCGAACGAAATTCCTGGCCATCACGGGCTCAAACCTCGATGAATTTTTCATGGTTCGCGTCGGCAGCTTGAAGATGTTGTACGAACGGAACCCGATGGTTCGTGATCCGTCGGGGATGACGATTGGTGAACAGTTGCACGCCGTTTCCGAACGCTGCCATCAACTTCAAAGGGACCAGTACCGGATCCTCAAAGACCTGCTGGAGCCGACGCTTGCCGATTCAGGTATTCGGCGGATTAAGTTAGAAACCGCCGGACTTCGCGCGAAGGAAGCGGCCGATCAGTGGTTTCAAAACGAAGTACTGGCAGTCCTCTCGCCGCAAACGCTTTACCACGACTTGCCATTCCCGATGCTGCAAGGGCTGCAGTTACATCTCTGCGTACGAATGGAGAACGTGCCAGATCCCAACTCGATTAGTCATCTCAACCAAAGCACCCAACCCAACTTGAGCGGCCAACCCAACCTGGGTAGCCAAGCTCAAGAAGCGAAAACGAAAGAGGCAGGGGCTGATCAATTCGATTGGCAGTTTTCAGTCATTCCCCTTGGCCGCGTGATCAACCGCTTAGTGACGATACCGACAGACAAGGGCTATGGCTTTGTTTTGCTGGAAGACCTTGTGAAGCAGCACATTGACGAATTCTTTCCTGGTCGTAAGGTCCTCGATTGCACGACGTTTCGAATCACCCGTAATGCTGACATTCAGCTTCGTGAAGACTCGGCACCGGATCTAATGATCGGGATGGAAGAGGTACTGGAGAGCCGTCGGCAATCCCGTTGCGTGCGGCTGGAGATCAGTAGCGATGCGAGCAACGAAACGGTAGCGTTCTTGACGGAGACACTTGGTACAACATCGCAAGACTTGTTCCGCGTCGACGGTCCGTTGGATTTGACTTACTTGTTTCAACTCGTCTCGGTCGAGGGTTTTCGCTCGCTCCGGAGTGAGCCATGGCCGCCTCAAGGAAGCCCTGCGATTGAACCAGCCGAGTCGATGTTCAGCAGCATCTCGCGAGAAGACTGCGTGTTGATTCATCCCTACGAGCGATTCGATCCGGTTTTACGATTGATCGAAGAAGCGGCGATTGACCCTGACGTGTTGGCGATTAAGCAAATCCTTTACCGCACCAGTCGTGACAGCCCGATTGTGGATGCACTGAAGCGCGCGGCCGAACGGGGCAAGTATGTGACGGCCATCGTCGAACTCAAAGCTCGATTCGACGAGGCGAGAAACATCGAATGGGCGCGCGAGATGGAACGCGCTGGTGTACAGGTTATCTACGGCGTTCGTGGACTGAAAACGCATGCCAAGGTTTGCATCATCGTGCGCCGAGAACCGCATGGCATCGTCAGGTACATGCACTTCGGCACTGGCAATTACAACGAAGTCACGGCTAGCATCTACAGCGATGTTTCACTGTTGACTTGCAATGAAGCACTTGGCGAAGACGCGACCAAGTTCTTCAATTCTGTAACGGGAGCCAGCCAACCAAATCAAATGCAGCATCTCGCCGCTGCACCGACGATGCTTCGTTCTCGCCTGCTTGGATTGATCGAAGCGGAAACACAGCGACGACGAGAAGGCCAAGAAGCTGAGATCATCGTCAAACTGAATTCGCTCGTTGATACAGACATTATCAATGCGCTGTATGAAGCGAGTCGCGCCGGTGTTCGCGTGAGGCTGAATATTCGTGGTGTTTGTTGCTTGGTGCCAGGCGTGAAGGGGCTCAGCAAAACGATCGAAGTGGTTTCCATTGTCGATCGTTTTCTAGAACACGCTCGCATCATTTACTTCAAACATGGCGGTGACGAGCAACTGTTCATAAGCAGTGCCGATTGGATGCCTCGCAACCTCGACCGTCGCGTCGAATTGCTGATTCCAGTGCTCCATCCGCAACAGCGAAAGCGATTGATCGCAACGTTGCAGACGTACTTCAAGGACAATACGAATTCATGGCGATTGTTACCAACGGGCTACTATGAACGATTAATGCCAACAGAAAAGAAGCCTCCTGTTCGCGCTCAATCGGTGCTCTACAATCGCGCGGTCAGCGCCAAACGAAAAGCTGAACAAACGGGGCGCACGACATTCGAGACTCATCAACCGCGACAAGCCGAGTAGCTTGAAAACCTCAGGATCAAGTGGATTCCCAACGATCAGCAAACCTCAATAGCTCGCCCAACGGAAGCTCAAAACCAGGCAGCCGCGCAGTTGCGTAACGACCGGACTCCGCGACAACGACTTGTTGTTCCGATTCATGTTCAAATAGTAAAACGGTCATCTGTCGAGAAAATCGATCAATGATCCAATACTCACAAACACCTGCAAGCTTGTACTCGCTCCGCTTCTCGCGGTAGTCACGCTCTTGGCTACGCCGGCCTGCGGAAACGAACTCGACACAAATTGTCGGCACCTCGACGCGTGTAGGCAAACGTCCCAGTCCACACCATATGGCCCGATCGACTCGACGACGGTTCGAACCCAAAACAACATCCTGCTCGGCGGCTGTCGCATCCAGCGATTTTCCCTCAGGATGCGACCGCTGGTACAGACGCAGCAAGTACCCAAGTTCGTCATTGGGATCGCGTTCTTCAATCAGTGGTGCCGGATTGACGATCAATACTCCACCGATTAGTTCATATCGATAACCAGACTGGTACGTCGCTGCGTCAAATTGCCGAGCATCAAGCATGATCCCGTTATTAGCTGGACCGAGAGAGAGCGGCACCTGCGCCACCGAAGGCATGATTGACAGTTCAACGGTCGGAGTGATGGTCGTAGTCATCGCTGGCAATCCCCAAGATTAACGTCACAGTTCACCGACTATTGTAATCCACACGGATCAAACAAACACTTCGGCCGTCAAGTTCGACTCGGTATATCTCGCACGGATCGGTGCGACTTGCTCAGCGATAAAATCGTCAACCTGCTCCGGGGCACGGCCAACAAATTTTGTTGGATCAGAAAGCTTGTCGATGTCGACGCCTTGATAGTCTAAATCTGCTTTCAGGCGATCAAGCAAGTCGTTCTCTAACCCCTCCGATTTCACTCGCAATGCGGCCGCTTGGCTATGCAGCCGAATCGACTCGTGCAGTTTTTGGCGATCGCCACCAGCGGATACTGCCGCCATCAAAATGCTTTCCGTGGCCATGAACGGGAGTTCGGCGCTGAGGTTCTTGGCGATCGTCTTGGGGTAGACCACCAATCCTTCGGCGATGTTTTGCATCAACACCAAACACGCATCGATTGCCAGAAACGCTTGTGGAATCACGAGTCTGCGATTGGCGCTGTCGTCCAAGGTTCGCTCCATCCATTGCGTTGCCGCCGTCGCTGCGGTGCTGGATTGCATGCTCATCACAAACCGCGATAAACCGCAAATTCGCTCGCTGCGCATCGGATTGCGCTTATAGGCCATCGCCGAGCTACCGATTTGATTTTCCTCGAACGGCTCTTCAACCTCCTTGCGACTTGCCAACAATCGCAAATCCGTCGCGGTCTTGTGCAGTCCTTGGGCAACACCAGATAACGTGTCAACAATCTGGCTATCGACTTTGCGGGGGTAGGTTTGGCCTGTCACCGCGTAGGAATCGCTGAAGCCGATTCGCTCCGCGACCCGCCGCTCCAGTTCTCTGACTTTGGCATGATCGCCATTAAATAGTTGCAGAAAGCTAGCTTGGGTCCCGGTTGTGCCTTTTGTGGACCTTGCTTTCAGGCCTCGGATGCGATTTTCGATCTCCTCCAGGTCTAGGATGAGGTCGTAAATCCAAAGGCAGCAACGCTTTCCGACGGTTGTGGGTTGCGCGGGCTGCAGGTGGGTGAAGGCGAGGCAGGGCAGGGCACGGTGCTGGGCGGCGAAGTTTGCTAGCCGATCGATGACCGCTGCGATTCGTGCGGCAACCAAGGTTAACGCTTCACGCATCAGCAGCAAATCCGCGTTGTCCGTGATGTAGCAGCTCGTCGCTCCGAGATGAATGATTGGCATCGCAGCCGGGCACTGGTCACCGTAAGCGTGCACATGTGCCATCACGTCATGCCGCAATTTGCGCTCATAAGCCAGGGACACGTCCAAATTCAGGATGTCCTGGAACTGGCGCAACTGTGAAATTTGCTCGTTTGTAATCGCCAAACCGAGAGCTTGCTCCGTTTCGGCCAAAGCGACCCATAACCCCCGCCAAATGCGAAAACGACGGTCATCTCCCCATAATGTCGCCATTTCTCGCGACGCATAACGGGTAATCAACGGGTTTTGGTACACGCTAGCTGCTGGGTCGGACATGGAAAATACTTACTTTTGTCACATTCAGGCGAATGATTTTGCCAGGATGGCCAGAGCGGCATTTCAGCGGCAAAACCGATCTAGTAACATACGGCTGCGTTTGCCGACGGAATAGGCGACGTTTTTACCATCATCACGACACTGACGGCCCAGGCAGGAATGATTCAGTCCACATCTTTTCGACATCCTCGACGATGTTTCGCATGCTGGATCGCCAGTTGCTTTGTCACAATGGCTTTAACCGCCACCGTGCCAGCTCTCGGGAATAACTTTGCCTCAGCGCTAAGCCTAGTTCCAGAAGCAACCGCCGGCGTGATTCGCGTGCCCAGCATGCCAGACTTCTGTACCGCCTGGAAAACGACGACGCTGTCCGCGTTTGCAAACGATGAGTCAATGAAAGCGTTCGTTGATGCGCAACGAGCGCGAGCCGAACAAGAACTGCTGGCTGCGGATCTTAAGGTCGGTGTTAAATTGCGAGATCTGCTTGAAATCGCGTCTGGCGAGGCGGTCATCGCGTGGCTTCCATTCAAAGATCCCAAGCACCCCTCTGCCATTGCTGTGATCGCAGATATTCGTGGCCTCAAAAACAAAGCTCAAGCTTCCATTGCTCAAGTCGACAGTGATTTGAAGGCAGGTGGGGCGAAGCGGACGGATGTCGCGCATGGAGACCAAACCATTCAGGTCTATGCGTTGAAACCAAAGCCCGGGCAGCTCAAGATCGAGCAAGTTGCGATCTCACTCAGCGACGAGCGGATCATTGCAGCGGACCGCGACTCAGTCGTCGTTGGAGTCTTAGATGCCATCGCAGGAAAGCCAGCGGGACCATCGTTGCTCGACTCCGCTGAGTACAAACGCATTGTTGATCAAATCGCTGATCGACCGGCACAAGGTCTTGAGGGAGCGGCAGCGGGCGTTCCGGGTTTAGAATGGTTTGCTCGCCCGTTAGCGATGGCAAAAATCGCCAAGAGTGCGCTCGGCGTCGATCGCGGCAGCCAAATCGACGTTGTTAACCTGCTCGAGCGCCAAGGGTTTGATGCGATTCTTGCAGCAGGCGGTCGATTAACGATTGCACATCGTGACTTCGATCTCTTGCATCACGGGTTCATCCTTGCACCACCGGTTACAAACAAACCAAGCAAATACAAACTCGCTGCTCAAATGCTACAGTTTCCGGTCACAAAAACCGAACCGATTCCGGACTGGGTAGGCAAGGACATCGCAAGCTACACACGAATGAATTGGAATATACCTGACGCTTTTTGGGCCGTCGAAACGCTTGTGAATGATGCCGTTGGGGACGAAATTTTCCGCGACATGCTGGATGGAATTCGTGACGACGAGGACGGCCCGAAGATCGACGTAGCAAAAAATGTCATCTCAAACCTCGGACAACACGTCATCGTGCTGACCGATAACCAACTGCCTGCGAGTGGCGCAAGCGAACGATTGTTGGTCGCGGTTGAAGTGACCAACGTGGCCGCGCTTCGCGATGCAGTGAAACGGGCCATGGACGTCGAGCCCGATGCAACCCTGATCGACGGTGCTCCCGGCACTGAAGTTTATCGAGTGCTTCGCACCGACGAGCCTTCCGACTTTAACGCGGAACTATTCGATGACTTGGGGTTAGGCGACGAACCGAACCCTGACGCTGCGCCACCGCTGTTAAATCAATGGGCAATTACCGTCGCCAAAAATGACGGTAAACCGGGTGGCTACCTGCTGTTCTCGTCTCATCCCGACCTACTGGTTGAAACGGCAAACCGAATTGTCTCTGGTGCCAAGGGCGGGCTAGCCGAGACGGCGGAGTTTAAGAACGTTGGTGCACACCTGATTGCCATCGGCGGTCACGAGTTCTCCGTCCAGCGGATGGTTCGCACCGATCGTTCCCTGCGAATAAAATACACCCAGTTCCGCGAGGGCAAATTGCGTGAAAGCGATTCGTTGCTCGCCACAATCATCAAGCGTTCGTTTGAAAAGGTCAAAGACCAGAGTGAAGATCCGTTCGGTGGAAAGAATCTTCCTCCCATCGAAAAGATAGAGAAATATCTAAGGCCAGCAGGCACGTTTCTCCGCACCATCAAAGACGGTTGGTTGCTCGACGGGTTCCTGCTCAAGTAACCTCGCATTCTCGTCCCCAGGCTCCGCCTGGGGACGCACTGTCTGCGAGGCTCCGCCTCTCGTTATTCATTCCCTTCGCCAGTGAGTTTTGCGCAAGCGACTAGGTGAACGAGTTTTGAAATTAGGTCGTCGTGTTGCCGGACAAGCTGGCATGGCGGTGCACGACCGGCCGAGCATGCCGAATTCTACAGGTTCGCCCCCACAGCTTTGCCAACCTGGTCGCGAACGACGCTAAGCACACGACTTTGGACATCCTTCAGTGAACCTTCCTGGAACGCACCTGCCGCAGCTCTGTGTCCGCCACCGCCAAACATTCGTGCCACTTCGTTGCAATCCATCGCGCAGCGACTTCGGAAACTCAACTTAAAACCGCCCTTAAGCTGCTCAACAAAAATCACCGCTGCTTTAGTTCCGTTGATCGACAGCGTCAAATTGATCGCATCTTCGGTATCGCTAGGCGCAGCGCCTGTAGTTTCAAAATCCTCCTTCAGAACATAGGTGTGAACCAGTGCGCCTTCGATCTCGGCTTCCGTACGTGACAAAATCAGACCACGCAGCCGAACCCTTCCCAGCGTATCTCGCTCGTACAAGTCACCGTAGATTTCCGAAGGAACAGCGCCTGCTTCAAGCAACCTTGCGATCACGCGATAAGTCGCAGGCGTGACACTGCCGAATCGGAACCACCCGGTATCGGTGGCGATGGCTGCAAAAATCGGCACGGCCAACGCCCGGGTTAGCGACACGCCAAATGCGTCAGCGGCTTGAACAACCAAATGCCCAGTCGCTTCAGCTAAGTAATCCTTGTACATCCGAGCACCCAGTTCGTCCTCGCCAACGTGATGGTCCAGAACCATCTTGTCAGCACGTGACCGACGGATCACATCGCCCATGTCACCAAGCTGCTGCCAAGCGCTGGTATCGAGAATCATGATGCAATCAGCGCTGATATCTTCCTCTTGTACGCTGTCGCCAAGCACTTCAATGTTTCCTGCCGGGTCCAGAAATTCCAGTGACGGCGGCGTACGATGCGCATTGATGATGCGCACTTTCTTGCCGATAGCGCGAAGTACTTCGGCCATGCCAAGCTCGCTCCCCAGCGCATCACAATCCGGCCGGATATGGCTTGTAAGGATGAACGACTCGTAGTGGCCGATCTGATTGACGAATGCTTTCCAGTCAACGCTCATAGGAAGAATAAAGCAGGGTAGGGGAGGGGAGTTTAAAAAATGTCGATACGAAGTATAGTCAAATTCTGTCTCCAGTGTCGGGGGTGGGGGGGGGGTAGTCGCC
>JAYVSE010000259.1:0-33501 GCA_043775635.1 Planctomycetaceae bacterium
CTGCGACGGTTCGGGTTTGAAATGAACATCTTGCGATCACGCTCTCCCACGGTATCAAGTACCCAGGGGCAATCGATCTACAAGACGTTTGGAAGCATCAGTTTCCGGTTGCTAATTTAGTCACACGATGACTAAAATTCTGGTCCGCCTCTAGATACTAGCGTGTTAGATTAGCTAATGAATCAAGGGCTGCAAAATATGAAATTGAGGATTTAGAACGCGCAATTGCAGAAAAATGTGCTGAAGAAGATAAGCCAAAACCTAAGCCACCGGAAGTAAAACAATGCACACCGATCGCTCCCGGTTCAAGCACCTTTAAATGCGAGATCAAAGACACTCAAGAGATTCGCCCTACCAAAGATCCGAACGAACTACTCGGTGCCGCCGGTTTTGGCCCGCAGGCGTATATCGCCGCCGGCACAGCGATCCCGTACCGCATCAACTTCGAGAACCTCGGTCCTGGCAGCGTGCCGACACCGACCACGCCAGCGACCGCACCCGCCCAGCGCGTCGAGGTCACCAATCAGCTTCCCACCAACCTCGATTGGAACTCGCTCGAATTCACCGAGTTCGGCTTCGGCGACACGATCGTGCCGGTTCCCACGGGGCGCACCCAGTTTTTCATCACCGTGGGCCTGACCTACAACAACAAGTTCTTTAACGTCGAAGTCGAACTGAGCTTCGACACCGGCACCGGCATCGTTCGCGCCGTTTTCCAGTCGCTCGATCCAGCGACCGCGCTTCCACCCGAAGTCCTCACTGGCTTTTTGCCTCCTGAGGACGGCACCGGAATCGGCCAAGCGCACGTTTCCTACAGCGTGATGCCCAAGGCCAACCTCGCCTCCGGCACCGAGCTACGCAATGTCGCCCTGATTCGCTTCGACGGCCAATCCTTCATCGCCACCAATCAGATCGACCCGCAGAACGCCGCAGCCGGCACCAGCCCTGCGAAGGAAGCCCTCAACACCATCGACGCCGGCCTCCCCAGCAGCAGCGTCGCTCCGCTCCCTGCGATTCGCCCCGGCAGCTTCATGGTCGACTGGTCCGGCAGCGACGACGCCTCCGGCATTGCCGGCTATAACGTCTACGTCTCCGACAACGCCGGCCCGTTTGCCGTCTGGCAGACAAACACGGTGCAAACCGCCGCCACCTTCACTGGCCAGGATGGCCACAGCTACGCCTTCTACAGCACCGCCACCGACAACGTCGGCCACATCGAAGCCGTACCCACCACGGCCGACACGTCCACGACCGTTCACATCAACCGCGCGCCGAGTGTGGCGAATGCCGGCAACGTGACAGTGAACGAAGGCGCAAGCGCGACGAACACTGGCACCTGGAGCGATCTGGAATTGGACGTCGTCACGCTAACCGCGTCGGTCGGCGCGATCACGAAGAATGCCAATGGCACATGGAGCTGGTCATTCAACACGAACGACGGTCCTGATCAGTCTCAAACGGTGACCATCACAGCCACCGACAGTAATGCGGCTGTCACGACAACCTCGTTCGCACTGGTCGTCAACAATGTAGCGCCAAATGTTGCGGTGAACAACGCATCGATCACCGTGGACAAAGGCCAGACAGCGAACAACACGGGCACGTGGAGTGATCCCGGTCTGGACGTCGTCACACTGTCCGCGTCGGTCGGCGCGATCACGAAGAATGTCAATGGCACATGGAGTTGGTCATTCAACACGAACAACGGTCCTGCTCAGTCTCAGACCGTGACCATCTCAGCCACCGACAGTGATGGGGCTGTCACAGCAACCACGTTCGCACTGATTGTCAACAACGTGGACATTGGCTTCACCATCGTTGAAAGCGGTGGCAGTACCTCGGTGGTTGAAAATGGCGTTGCCGCGAACAAGACAGACAGCTTCACGCTCGTACTTAAATCCCAACCAGCAACCAATGTTGTCCTCACGGTAGTCAGCGGCGATACCACGGAAGCGACGGTTTCACCAGCATCTTTAACGTTCACGCCTGCAAATTGGAACGTACCGCGAACCGTTACCGCGACTGGCGTTTTCGATAATATCGCGGATGGAAATCAAAATAGTTTAGTGACGGTTGCCGTGGACGATTTGATGTCGGATGATGCATTCGATCCGGTCCTCGATCAAATCGTTTCGGTCGCTGTGATCGATACGCCCAATACACCGACAATCACGTCTGTATCGGGCATCACCACGGCAACACCGACGTTCAATTTCTCGGACGTGGTCGGTGAATCTAATTATTCGATCGTCATTATCGACATTGATTCGATACCAGCCGTTGAAGTATTCCGCAATGGTGCGATTCCAGCCAACTCGACAACTTACACAGTTCCGGGCTCGGCAAACCTGCAAGCCGGACGCTCTTACCGAGCATTCATGTTTGCAACGACCGCCACTAGCTACAGCCTTTCCGGCGGCATCACGGGACCTGCAAATCAATTCACACAATTCACGGTAGGAACTGCACCCACTGCACCACCAGCGGCACCCACTAGTACGGGAACAACCGGTATTGCGAATAGGCCAACGATCCATTGGCCAGCATCACCAACCGCTACGTCCTACGCGGTTTACTTGATCAACTTCGGAACGAACACGCTCGTGGAGTCGAAAGATGGTATCACGACGGATTCGTTCACGCCCGCTAATTCCCTCGCCGATGGTGTGTATCGAATTTTTGTAAGAGCCGTTAATAGTATTGGATCCAGTGCTTTCGGTGCGCCGTTTAATTTCTCAATTGGATCCGCACCCACTTCAGTACCGACAGCACCCGTCGCTACGGGAGCATCCGGTGCCGCGAATCAGCCAACGATCAACTGGCCAGCATCACCAACCGCTACCTCCTACGCGGTTTACTTAATCAACTTGGGAACGAACACACTCGTCGAGTCGAAAGTTGGCGTCCCGACGAATTCGTTCACGCCCATTAATTCTCTTGCCAATGGTCGGTATCGAATTTTTATTCGAGCCATTAACATCGTCGGTTCCAGCGCATTCGGTGCACCATTTGATTTCACGATTGGTGCAGCGATCGTTGCGCCAATCGTACCGACCGGCTTAACCGCGATCAACAAAACAACCCCGTTTCCAACATTGCAATGGAATGCGGTTGCCGGTGCGACTAGTTATTCAATCTGGTTCGTTAAGCTAAATTCAACGGGACCTGCGACGTTGATATCGGGGGCAACGGGATTGATGACGAATTCTTATACACACCCGACACCATTGGCCAACGGCAATTACCGCTTCTTGGTGCTCGCAAAGAATTCAGTTGGAAGTAGTCTCTACTCAAGCGTATACGATTTTCCGGTTAACGCGATATCGGTTTAATGAGGCCAAAAAGGTGTCAGGTACCTTTTTGGCTATTTGGGTAATTATTGTTTTGGGCAAACAAAGGTGGGCAAACAAAGGTGTCAGGAGTCTTAGCTGTAATATTCTTGCGAAACGACTCCTGGAACCTTTGTTTTCTATTGTCATTGAACCCGAACTCTTACGAAGTTAGCGAACCCGAACTGTTACGATTCCAGTCCTTTACTGCCTCCCCCGGAAGGGGATGTGAGTTACTAGCTTGAATTCGATGAGCGCAGCGAATTGAATTCAAGCTAGTAACTCGCGCGCGGACCTATTTCGTCCCAGTCGATGCTGTCGATGACACACTGCCGATGTTCGTCTCCAAATCTCGCAACCGATAACTACGCCCTTGGATGTTCAGCGCCGTCGCATTGTGCAACAGACGGTCCAGAATCGCTCCCGCCAGCACTTCGTCGCCAGCTAACACCTCCGGCCAACTCGTGATCCCTTTGTTCGTTGTCAACTAAGTAACTCCACAGCACATGCAGATTCGGTGGTCGACCTTGAGGCAGCGAAGCAAGCTGATCGGCATACCACTGATCGACGACTTCGACTAAGTGCCGTTCCTCAATAAGTGACGGCTTGGTACGTCCATCACGCGCTTTATCAGCCTGCCGTTTGAGGTGATAACGAACGGCACCTTCGGTGATCCCGAGTCGAGCGGCGATGTCCTGATTGGTCTCGCCGGTTTGCCTGAGCACTTCAATTGTCACGACTTCCTTCTTGGTTAACTTCACTGCGATTCCTTTCTAGGCAGCTTTTGAATTCAATGCCTGAATCAGATTCGCAGCGGCATTCCAAGGAAATCCGTTTTCCCCAGTCTGCCTATTTTCTCAAATCAAATCGTAAGACTTCGGGTTCACTAACTCATTTTTGCTCGGGTTCTGTGACACCATCCGTTTGCATCGGAGTCACAACGAACGAGGACCATTTCTTCGTGTGCTCTACGAGACGTTGGAAAAACGATGGTTGTTGGCTGCGGAGACCATTCTATTTCATCTCGGCCAAGACATCAGCGATCGAAATCGTCGCAAACGAACTCGCGTAATCACTCATTGCATACGGGATCACGAGGCGACTTCCATTAACGAGTCCACCACAGCTATAGACGACATTAGGAACGTAACCTTCTCGCTCGTTTTGGTCTGGTGTAAGAATCGGCTCTTGAGTTCTTCCGAGTACTTTCGTTGGGTCGTGCAGATCAAGTAAGAAAGCCCCCAGCGAGTATCGTCTCATCGGCCCAACGCCGTGACTCAATACAAGCCATCCTGCTTCCGTTTCAATCGGTGAACCGCAGTTACCCAACTGGACAAACTCCCATGGAAATGTTGGTTGGAGTATCCGTGTTTTTTCGTGCCAGAAGTGGAGAAAGTTGCTGAACATGATATAGATGTTCTCGCCATCTTGGCGTCCAAGCATGACGAACTGATCATTAATCTTCCTAGGAAACAATGCAAATCCTTTATTCTGCACGGCAGCGCCATTGAGTGTATTGACACTAAAGGATTCGAAATCTTTTGTTTCAATGATTTGTGGAAGAACAATTTGTCCATCATAGGCACTGTAGGTAGCGAGGTACTTTGAACTGTCGCCATCATGAAATTCAACAAATCTTGCGTCTTCAATGCCGTTGCGTTCGCTCGGTGAAGTTGGCATCATGACGCGTTCGCTCAGTTTTTGCTCTTTATCGAACTGAATGGAATAGTTGCACGCGATCAACGCCCGCATGGCGCGCAGATGCGCATCAATTTCAAGACGATCGAAATTCGCCTGACTAGTGTGCCATTCGATCGCTCTTTCTAGTTCGGTCGACGTAAACCTCGATTGACACTCGCTAAGGACCGAATCGACAAAGTCACTCCGTACACCGAGTTCGCACAATTTACGCCGAAACAAATCTGAATCATATTCCGCATCAGGAACTAATTCAGGGGCAGCGACGTATTGCGAAACAGGGTCCATCCCGATGTTGCAATCAGCGTCGATAATGCCACTGCGAAACGTAATGCTCGAAAGGTGTCCTTCGCCAGTCGCTCGCATTGAAATTATGAAGCGTCGCTCGCCAGGTTGCATTCCTGTCTGTTGGGGATGCCAGACCATCGAAGGGTTGAAAAGTGCTGCGCTTTCGAGAGAGTACTCCATGGTGAAGTACGCTCCAATCAAAAGGCAACGACTCTCGGACGGTTCGCGATCAGTAAGCAGATGCTCTCGAACTTGAGCGAAACGTCTCAAAAAATATCGATGGGCGTTAAGATGACGCCCACGAAATTCTCGCATCACCAACCCGAGTTCCGCGTCAACCTGATCATTGTCGAGCGACATCACTCGCGAAATGATTTTCACGACACGATGAGGCTCCATTTGAAATGGGCGAAAGATCACCCGTCGTGGGTCGGGCGATAAAATGATTCCTGTGCGTCTGGCTGTGATGCTCAAACTGTCGATCTCCCTTAGTCTTTCGTGATGCTTAGTCTATCGTGAAGCTGGCTCTGCGGATGTCAATTCGTCTCGAAGGAATGGATTTTGGCTTGCGAGCATCCGCATTTCCAGATCAGCCAGAAGCCATGCAAGCGTCGATTCGGCACCCTGATTGAAGTTGACTCGATCGTCATGGAGCCCGTCAAAGCACCCACCGGTTGACGGATCCGCGATCGCCAGACCACGAATGTTTTTTCCCAGGAACCAATCATAAGCCTTCTTCGCTTCGACCAGCCACGACGCATCGCCAGTCGTCCGGTACGCATAGATGCAAGCGGAAGTCGTGGCCCATGCCTCGACGGGTTGCTGGTCAAAAATCGCTCGAGTGTGGTCTCGCACGTAAAATCCATTGCTTCCAATCGGCAAGAAGACGCCGGAGCGGGCGGTCTGAACATCACAGAGCCACCTAAGTGAAGCAAGCGCATCACGAAAATGTTTTGGATGATCGAAGCTTTGTGCGCCATAAAGAAGCGAGTGCGGTAGCTTCGCATTGTCGTAGGTTAGCCTGTCTTCGAACCAAGGCCAGTTTTCCGCTCGAGATTCATCGAGTCGGAATGCAATTCGCGACATCAAATCTTGGCCGATCGCGTTTATTTCGTGGTTCTGCAAATCGTAGTTGCGATACTCGCAAACACCGAGTAGTCCAAAGCACCAAGCGCGCAGCGATCCCGTGTTGGCGACGTGACGGAGAACGGGCATATACAACCGTTTAGCCCAAATTCGAATCCCTTCATGATAGGTTCGACCAACACATGCACCCAACACCCACGAAGTTCGCCCAACGCTATCGTCGGCACCGACAATCTCCAGCCAATTTCGAGAATACGACATGAAGTTTCTGACTCGACCGCTTTCTTCATCAATCGCATGATTGACGAACTCCGCATAGCGAGATTGAAGCGAGCCGATTCCCGCGCTGCCTTCATCTGTTATCGTTCTACCTGCGTGTTCAAGATGCAACGTCAACAGCAACCCGCGAGCATTATCATCTACGCAGTAGCCTTCGTGACGATTTGGTAATGCGCAGGTCGCATGTTGAACAATTCCCGTATCATCCGTAAGTCGAAACAGGTGCTGAAGATTCGATGTCCCAGGTAACATTGAATTCTCAAGCATCAAAGTCGAATGTATGGGCGTCTCCGTCGGTATACATCGATGCAATACGTTAGAAAGCATCTTACCGACCGCCGGCCAAATCATTGTACGCCCATCCAAGTAGGCGTTGGCTGCCATCGCTGTACGGCGTTGTTCATCATCGAGCAGCTCATTGACTTGTTGCGCAATCGCCGTCGAATCTCGAAAGGGAACAATGCATCCGCATCCCTCGGCAAGTAAGTCGCATGCATGCCAGTAAGGCGTTGAGACCACTGGTGTACCGCAGCCGTAAGCATAAGAAAGTGTCCCGGAGGTGATCTGGGCTTCGTTGAGATAAGGCGTGAGGTAGACGTCGGCGGCCCCGATCCACTGGGTTAATTCTCGGATTCCAACAAAGCGATTTTCAAAGTGTAAGTGCTTACCCACCCCTAGCCTCTCGGCTTGTCGTCTCAGTTCATCGCGATAAGCTTCGCCATCTCTTTTCACTAGGTTGGGATGAGTTGCACCAAGGAGTACAAAGATAAAGTCAGGGTGACGCTCTACGATCTCAGGAATAGCGTCGATCGCATACTCAAGCCCCTTGCCGGGGCTGATCAATCCAAAGGTGAGTGCCACCAAGTGATTGTCGAGACCAAACAGCTTTTTGTTTCGGTTCAAATTTCGAGGGGGCGTATTCGGGATACCATGAGGGACGACTTCAATTCGATTTTCGTTGACATTATAAATCGTGCTAAGAAACGCCTTGCCCCGCTGGCTCATCGTGACAACTACTTCAGATCGAGCGCTGAGACGCTTGATGACTCTCTGTTGATCTTCATTCGGTTCTTTTAATACCGTATGCAACATCGTCACGATCGGCAGACTTACCTGATCGAGCAATTCGAACAGCATATCTCCCGAAGTGCCTCCAAAAAGACCAAACTCGTGTTGAATAAACAGAATGTCATACTTCGCAGCATTAATCTTTTGCGCCGCGTTCCTGTAACTGAGCGGTGTCTGCTGAATTTCATAGACGACCTCTTTCGGATAGTCGTACTCATCGTCGTCACCCATCGCAAAAATATCGACTTTGGCAATCGAATCCAAGTCAACTAGCGAATGAAAAACATCGTGCGTGAACGTTGCAATGCCGCATTTTCGCGGGACATAGGACCCTATCAGTGCGACGCGTAATGGTTTCACTTCGAGAAGCGATGTAAGTGCATCTTGAGTGCTATCGTTAAGAGCGATCCCTTTTTGAACGGATGTACCAGCGGCATCTGGTTTCGCCGAAACACTCAATCGCCAAGTGTTCAAATTTTTCGGATCAGCGATCATCTTTCAACGCTCCACCACTTAAGGGTCACCTTCATCGACCTGCCGAAAGAAGAATTCGGCCGCCAAATGCTGCATCGCTTCAAGACAGATGCACTCGACATCCATCCAAGCGAAGGCGAAAGACGCAATAACCGTACCGTTATGCGGCTTGAGAACTCAGGAAATTCCGAAGTCGTGCGAACTCGCGACGCGAGCAAAGACGCACAGAGTGGTTATGTCGGTATAACCGAGAAGCCACTCGCTGGCAACCGTATCAAGCTCGATTTCCCCATCTCCGACCGGTCCGGGAAGATTCGTAAGCTTTTAAGCTAACCCAAATCATCAATGAAAATTGATGACCACATTGGGAGGGAATTGTTGGCTCCTTCGCAGCGAGATAATGGAATTAAATCGGCGCAAAGGTTTTTTGCCCACAAGAGCAAATTTTTAACACCCCAGCGTTGCCCCCTCTTTTATCCTACACATTTTTTTAAAGACCCCTTGCAGCTTGCAGACTGTCGATTTAATGAGCTGCTTGGGCGCTAGCGGCGGATTCATCACCGTTGAACCTTAGCTAGAGAAAAAACGGATTACATTAAATTTCGAAATCGGATTAAATCGACAGTCTGCTTGCCTGGCAGGTGAATCGGATCACAACCAGACGTCTCTTTCTGGTGATGATCATTGGCTCCACCCAGGCAAGCTGGGTGGTGGCCGAAGATCCTTTTGAAGACGTGGAGAATAAAGAGCGAAGACCCTCGCAACCAGGGACTGGCGATCAGCGTCCCAAAAAAATGTAAGTGGGCGTTTCGTCGATGTCGATTTTTAAACTGCCATCGATCATTGCGACCTTCAGCGTGGGAGCGTTTTCTTTCGTCAAAGGCATCTTTTTTGCGGCAGCGGCACTTAGGCCATGGGCGGCAAGTTGTACCGTCGTCTGCTGTCCATTGCCTGTGGGTGACCACGCCACCCAAACAACCTTGGTCGTATCCGATTCGTGAGTGAACTCAAAGACGCAGGCCTCGCCAGCGACTTTGTGCACGACTCTTGAAAATCGGTAATTCCCCAGCGTTCGATAGAGATGTGACACTGCATAAAACGATGGCTTCGGCTCAAAGCCACGAGTCAAACCAGACGCGCCATGAAGCTGCGGCGCGTCATCATCATTGAAGAAGTAAATGTACGCGCGGTCGATGTCGCGGGTTGCAAAGACGAAAAACGACCGAACTAACCATTGCGCCTGTTGAATGTCCGAGTTGCCTTGCCACTTCGCTAAGTCGCCACTGGGTGCTGGCAACTTGGTGGAGCTATCCCAGCCGAATTCGGTCACCCAAACTTCCTTCCCCTTGGCGTGCTCATTGCGCCATTGAATCAGATCATCGATGTCTCGAGTGAATTTTGGTAAGCTAGGATCCTCGGGAAACGATCGTTGCCAAGTTGGCCATTCCTCCAGCATCGCGTAGGTATGCACATTCAAAACGTCATACTGTGACTCCAAGCCAGCCACGCAATTGACCGATTTATGGTAGTCACCGCTCTTGCCGACGTTCACGTTGCAGGTCGCGATTTTCAGCTTGCCGTCGCTCTCACGAATGCCCTTTGCCATGCTCTCAAAGATGACTCGATAGGCCTCGTCGCTGTACTTCCCGGGTTCATTTCCGATTTCAACCGATTCGACAACTGCCAACGGCGACGATGGGCCAAAATGCTGCGCGAACTGTTGACCATATCGATTGGCATCTCGCGCCAGGTCGACCCATTTGTCAGGTGCTAGCGTCTCGAACATAATGCACGCATCGGTTGCCAAGCCAGCTTTTTTCCAAGAACCATAGACCTGTTCCCAACTAACGCGATTCCTGGAAAACGGAAAATCCAACTTATAATTGCTATCAGCCCCCGTGTCCCATTCCATCGGATGGTAGTCGCGCACTAGGCGACAAACTTGGCCATACAATTCGGGTTTGAACTGAACGGTATGGCCGTTAATCCCCATGAAATCACGAAACAGCGGTTTCGAAGAGGGAGCAACCGGCAACGCAGAGACTGGATCTGCGGCGACCGTGATACCGCAGTCCGCCAATGCGGTAATGACGCAAAAGCTGGAGGCAATCGCGAAGAATTGCATGTTAATTTCCGAAATTTTTAGGGAACGCAGGGATCGGTTACAGTTTAACCATGGGTTTGGTGCAACTGGGGTGTGGTCGATGCGATTGTTGGAACCTAACCTGTAGCGGCAACTTTAAACTTCGTGGTTTTTCAGGACCGATATGAATTCTTTCGACTTGCAGCTTCCGACGCGCATCGTGTTTGCTCGTGGCGCGATCCGCCAATTGGGTGAACTTGCCGCTGGTTTTGGGGGCAAACGTGTGCTGGTCGTTTCCGATCCTGGCGTCGTAGCGGCTGGTCACTTTGAATCCGGTGCCAGTGTTCTGCGTGCGGCTGGGTTGGTCGTTGCTTCATTCCACGAGCTCAGGGAAAATCCGACGACATCCATGGTAGAAAAGGGCGTCGTTGCCGCAAGAGACTTCCGGCCTGACTTGTTGGTTGGTCTCGGCGGTGGCAGCAGTCTTGATTGCTGTAAAGGGATCAACTTCGTCTATTCTTGCGGCGGGTCGATGCGTGATTATCACGGCGTCGGCAAAGCGACCTGCGATATGTTGCCGATGATCGCGGTTCCGACGACATCAGGAACCGGCAGTGAGTCGCAATCCTTTGCCTTGATCAGCGATTCGGAAACGCATGTGAAGATGGCCTGCGGCGATAAGCGAGCAGCATGCAAGATCGCGCTTTTGGACCCCGAGCTAACGGTTACGCAGCCACAACGCGTCACGGCGCTGACGGGGATCGACGCATTGTCGCACGCGATCGAAACCTACGTCACGCGCCGGCGGACTCCGGTATCGACTTCGTTCAGCCGCCAAGCTTTCGCTTGGCTTGCCAAAGGATTTCCTCTGGTCTTGCGCGATCCCTCAGATATTGAAGCCAGGTCGCAAATGCAGCTCGGTGCGTGCTTTGCGGGTCTGGCCATTGAGACGTCGATGCTGGGTGCCGCGCATGCAACAGCGAATCCATTGACAGCGCGCCACGACGTGACCCACGGCCAAGCGGTCGGCCTGATGTTACCGGCAGTGATCCGCATGAATGGCACCCAGCATTCAGCTTGGTACGCCGAATTGCTATCCGAGATTGAACCTGTCATCGATCCCGACACAGCACCAGAACGCTTGGCAGAGTTGATCGAGTCGTTTTTAGAAAAATCGGGCCTAGCGAGATCGTTTGAACAACTGAATATTCCGGTTGATCAGATTCCCGAATTTGCCGATGACGCGCTGCGTCAATGGACTGGAACGTTTAATCCCATCCCGTTAGATCGAGATCGTGTTCAATCGCTCTATCGCGATGTCAGCGAAAATTAAGCCATGCACATCCTTTTTTTTTGGGCGTCTTTCGCTCCGCGAAAAAACGGAGAAACGCTACTTTCGCGGAGCGAAAGGCAATACTTACTTCGCTTGATTTTCATGGCGATCGCGCTGGGGATGAGTGCTCGCGCAACGTCAGCAGATGATTTGACATCGGTCGACGGAAAGTACATCCGTCTTGTCACCGACCTGCCGCCAAGCGATTCGCTGAAATCTTTTGTCGCGTCTTTTGATGAAGCGGTTCCACTATGGCTGGAATACTGGAGCCGCGAAAAATCTTCCGTCGATGGTTGGCGGATGACAGGGTATCTGATGACGGACAAGCAAGGATTTCAGAATCGCGGATTGATTCCAGACAAGCTGCCCGACTTTCCCAATGGATACCAAGCGGGCGAGAAACTTTGGGTCGTCAATCAACCAAGCGATTTTTACACGCTGCACCTTTTGTTGCACGAAGGTGCCCACGGAATCGCTGAAAAACTGTTTGGCGGTGCGGGGCCACCGTGGTACATGGAAGGAACTGCCGAGTACCTAGCGACTCACGTACGCGGCGAAACGGGGTTGCAGATCGGGATTATCCCGGCAAGTCGCGACGCATCGCCGTTTTGGGGACGGCTGGGGTTGATCGCAGATCGCCGTAAAGAAAACAAGCTGCCAACCATCGAAACCGTGATGCGTTACGGCGATTCAGCACACCGCGAAGTGGAGCCTTATGCGTGGAGCTGGGTCGCGGCGAATTTGATGGAAATGTATCCGGAATATCGTGACAAGTTTCGTGCCGCTGCGACGAACGGTCGTGATTCGTCACCGGAATTTACGCGCCAATTCTATCAAGATTTGGTTCAACAATGGCCGGTTGTGTCGGCTCGATGGCAATTGCTCTGCAACGATATCGAATATGGCTTTGATCGAGATCGCAATTGCGTGGCGTTCAGAATGTCATCCGCACAATTAACAACCAATGCTGTTATGATGTCATTAGCAGCGGACCAAGGTTGGCAGGTTGCTCCGGTAACGGTCCAGAAAGGTCAACGCATCCTGGTCGAGGCGTCGGGTCAGTATCGACTACAGAACAATGAACAGTGGATATCTGAAGCTGATGGAGTCACAATCGACTACTATCGTGGCCTTCCATTGGGTAGTGTCATCGCATGTGTCGTTCCGCAAATGGTTTTGGATGCTGCCTACCTGCCAAAGCTTGATGTTGTCAACATCGGCGCGAAAGGGGTGGCGGTTGCGCCCTGTGACGGTTGGTTGTTGCTGAAGGTCAATGATCGACCTAGCAGTCTCGCTGATAATAACGGCAGTTTAGAACTTAGACTTCAACTTGCGGGGCGAGAAGTAGGACGGGTGAAGCCATGAATTTGATACTTATCAGCCTGTCGAAGGAGTCAATAAGTTACGACCGTTATTGACCGCTCGATGCTAATAGGACAGCGCCAAGTAAGTGAGCGGCAAGGCGCTAGCGAGCCGTTGATTTAGTTGTGTTTTGAGTTTTAGCGTGCAAATCATAACCCGAATGCGTAAGCGAGGGCTCTCAGCGATCCCCTGCTTACGCAGCGGGTTACTAAATCAACAGCCCGCTAGCCGCCGGTAAATCACGGCGGAACCGGCGGCTAGCGCCTTGCCGCTCACGATTGCAAAAAATCACGGCAAATAACATTGTTTCATCCGCTAGTTGGCGCTGTCCAGCTAAAGGCTCTCAATCAATCGAAGCAGTGACGTTGCTTGAACGCTTGTAGTTCGATTCTCTCGCACAGAACGTCGACCAGCTTGGCCTAATTTCAGACGCAGCGCTGGATTGATGATAAGACGTTGTAGTCCATCCGCGAGCGCGACCGGATTGTCTGGCGCAACAAGCAATCCACCTCCGGTGCTAGTGATTAGTTCTGGGAAGGCACCGCGAGAGGGCTGGACAACGGGCACGCCGGCAGCCATGGCCTCCAAGACAAATAGCCCTTTGGGTTCTTCGTGTTCAGTGGGGACGCAAAGGAGATCGATGTTACGCAGCATGTCAAGCTTGCCGGTTAAGCCGGGGCTGCCTTGGTATTCGTAACGTGATAGTAGTCCAGCGACCCGCAACCGCTCTTCTAATGAACTTAGGTAAACCTCGTTCTGCTTACCGAGCCAACCTGCGACTCGCAACCGCACATCTTCGCAGCCAGGTCGTTTTGCTAAGTCGATGAATGCGTCAATCAATCGATGCAAACCTTTTTCGGGAGAGATGCGTGCCAAGTATCCGATCGTGATTGGGCTTCGGTCAGTGGGTGTTGCGAATTCAAGGAACGCTGACGTGTCGATGGACAAAGGCAAGACGCGAACTTTGCACGCTGGCAAGCTCAGCGTGCGAGTCATCTTCTCACCGTAGAACTCGCTGTTGACGATGATCGCATCGCACTGCTTGCTGAGCTTGCTGAGCTCGGCGATGGCAATTCTGCGTTGGGCTTCGGGTAAGTGGTCGAGAAAGCTGTCGTCGCCCTGCAAGAGCACCAGGATCTTTGATTGCGAAACCTCACGGCGGATGGCGGGAATGCAGCCACCGATGAGCAGGTTGCTGAAAATGATGACGTCAGGTTTCATTTCGTCGCGGAGCCAAGCCACCAGTCGCCCGACTTCGTCCCGCTGACGTCCGTCCTCGCCACGTAACATGGAAATGGCGAGATCGCCGAGCGTGGATGCGTCCGTCGAGCCTGCACCCCGCGTTGCCCAGGAAAGAAATCTTGGATTGTCAAGCAGTCTGCGAAGGGGTCTCGGCAGATACGCAATTGCCGGAAATTTTTGCAGCAGATAGATGTTCACGCCGCCAAAAAAAATTTCTTGCGATGCAATGCTGGTTTCGTCGGTACGGATCGGCGTGTAAAGCGGTTGCAATACACAGTCAGTACCCAAATCTCGCAGCGCACGCGCGAGCGAGTTGTCGTGCATACAACTGCCGCAGTACATACCTGCGGCACCCGCAGTAAGAAACACGATTTTCATAGATTGCGTGAAAAACCGGGGCAATTGGAGTGAATGGGTAGGTGCTGAGTACCCAAAAACGATCGTTGTGGCAAAGTTCAGCGATTCCTATACTCGGCGGCTGGATTTCAATTTCATGTTGGATCTGACGGTTTTACACCCCAAAAAGCAACTTGACACCATTAATGAGCGAATCACCCGAGATTATTCCGATCGAAATGGCAGGCAAGCCGTTTTGTTGGGGCATTGATGTTGGCGGAACCGGCATTAAGATCGGGCTCGTCGATGATTTGGGGAAAACCATTGCCTACGAGAAGCTGCCGACTCGCGAACCGGAAGGCCCCACTTCCGCAATGCAGCGAGTGACTGCGGTTATGCTCGACTTTGACGAACAATTTGCACTCGGAGAAGACGCCGTGCTGGGCATCGGCTTGGGCGCACCAGGACCGATGGACCTCCCAGGCGGCAAGCTGGTTGCACCGCCGCAACTACCGACATGGTGGGGCTTTGGAATCCGCGACTCGTTAGCAAAATTGACAGGACTGCCCGTGGCGTTTTTAAACGACGCGAACGCTGCCGCCTACGGCGAGTTTTGGCTGGGAACGGGCGAGAAAACGAACTCGATGCTGCTCTTGACCCTCGGCACCGGCGTGGGAGGCGGAATTGTCCACGAAGGCGAATTGGTCAACGGTGTCAACAGTTTTGGCGGGGAATGTGGTCATGCCCTCGTCGATCCATCACCCACCGCTCAGATTTGCACCTGGGGCGGTGGGCGTGGGCATTTAGAAGCGTATGCTTCCGCCTCTGGAATCGCGATGCGCACCCGCCAGCGGTTAATGGAGGGTGCCACCAGCTCGCTTAGTAAACTCGCAGGTGACAGTGAATTGACTGCACTCCGTATTTACGAAGCCGCGTTGGCAGGCGATCCTTTGGCGTTAGAAATGATCGATGACACTGCAAAATGGCTCGGGATAGGCATCACTACATTCGTGCACACGCTTGACCCTGGCATGGTAGTGCTTGGCGGTGCGATGGATTTCGGCGGCGCGGGTTCGCTGCTGGGTGAGCGTTTCCTTGAAGCAACTCGTAAAGAATTCAAACGCCACACATTTGACAACGTTTTCAAAGGCACCACGATTCAATTCGCCAAACTGGGTGCCGACGCCGGCTACCTGGGTGCCGCCGGTTATGCACACAAACTGTTTTCCGTAAGATCCCAATCAGCGGCACGTTGCTGATTCGAAAAAATATATGACACAGAACATCCGAAATTTTTGCATCATCGCGCACATTGACCATGGCAAGAGCACGCTTGCCGACCGGTTATTGGAATTTACCGGTACGGTGACGAAACGTGAGATGAAAGAGCAATTGCTCGACGATCTCGATCTTGAGCGACAACGTGGCATCACCATCAAGGCACGCGCCGTGGCGATGAGAATGAAAATCAGCGGCATTGACTATGGGCTGAACCTGATCGATACGCCAGGCCACGTCGATTTTCATTACGAAGTCTCGCGTTCACTGGCTTGTTGCGAAGGCGCGCTGCTGCTTGTCGATGCATTCCAAGGCGTTGAGGCGCAAACGGTTGCCAATGCTTACGCGGCGATGGAGCATGGCCTGACCATCATCCCGGTGATCAATAAGATTGACTTGACGCATGCGCGCCCTGACGAAGTGGCTGAAGAAATGCATCAGTCGCTCGGCATCGATCCTGATGATTGTGTTCGCGTTAGCGCGAAAACCGGCCTGGGTGTCGAGGCGCTTGTGCAAGCGATTATCGATCGAATCCCAGCACCCACCGGCGACCCCAAAAGTGTCCTCCAAGCGATGGTGTTCGATTCCAACTACGATGACTTTCGCGGTGCGATCACCTATGTTCGGATGATGAATGGCACCGTTCGTCGTGGACAGAAGATTCAGTTCATTCGTGCCGGCAGTCAGCACGAAGTATTGGAACTCGGCCAGTTCGTCCCGCAGCGAAAAGCATGCGAAGAATTAGCTGCTGGGCAAGTTGGTTACTTGATTTGCAATATCCGCTCGCTCAGCGACGTTCACATCGGCGATACCGTGAGTATTCCGGGCGATAAAGCTGCTGAGCCGCTTGAAGGATACGATCGCCCCAAACGCATGGTCTATTGCGGGCTCTTTCCAAGTGACGGTCAGGACTTTAGCGAACTACGCGAAGCGCTGGAGCGATTGTCGATCAATGACCCGAGCTTTGATTTCGAACCAGAGACCAGCGACGCTCTTGGCTTCGGCTTCCGCTGCGGTTTTCTCGGTCTGCTGCATATGGAAATTGTTCAACAGCGGCTTGAACAAGAATCCGACGTTGACTTGGTTCAAACGGCACCGAATGTCACTTATGAAATCGTGAACAAGCGCGGCGAAACGGTCATTATTCGCAAGCCCCAAGACGTTCCTGATCCTGGCGATATTGAAGAATTTCGACAACCGATCGTTCGTTGTAGCATCGTTGTGCCGATTGAATACATCGGTGCAATCATGAAATTGGCGCAAGAACGACGCGGTGTTCAGCGCAGCCAAGAGTACATCGGTACTCAGCGAGCCATGCTGACTTATGACATTCCGTTCGCCGAAGTCATCTATGATCTCCATGACAAAATCAAAAGCAGCACTCGTGGGTATGGGACGCTGGACTACGAAATGGTTGGCTATGAAGCCGCCGATCTCTGCAGGCTGGATATCATGGTCAACGGCAACCGCGTCGACGCGTTGAGCATTGTCTGCAATAAGTCCGATGCCGATCGCCGTGGCAGAGCGGTAGCCAAGAAACTGAAAGCGGAAATCGAGCGGCACATGTTTGAGGTGGCTGTTCAGGCCGCCATCGGCTCGCGCGTGATTGCCCGCGAGACGGTTCCTGCCATGCGCAAGAATGTGACTGCGAAGTGTTACGGTGGGGATATTTCTCGCAAGAAAAAGTTGCTGCAGAAGCAAAAAGAAGGCAAGAAGCGAATGAAGGCAATCGGCAATGTCGAGATCAGCCAAAAAGCATTCATGGCTGTCCTCAGCGGCGGTGAAGGCGAGGCATGAGTTAATTTCTCGAATGATCAGCGAGAGCGTGAGGCACTCTTGTGATCGATTGCGCAGCTTCGTATTTTAATGCATCGTTGAGCGTGTCACGGATCAAGCCATGTTTACGGAGTTTGAATCATGGTCACCAAGACCAAGCAGGCCGTTGCGGTATTGAATGTTGTTTCGAAGCCGAAGCAAATTGGCAATGTCTTCCATCAACGGCTTGGAGCGTTGACACACTATCAGGCCTGCCAGATGCTTGGCGAGGATGGCGGAGACAAACTACGGCACGCGTATAAAGAGTTCGAGATCGATTTTGATCGCGACGTGTTTTTAGGCGGTGACCTGTTTCGTGTTCGCGTCAATGACCCCGGTGTCTCCGGCGGCGTCGCCATCGCAACCTTAACCTTGCAGTCGGCTCGCGCCAAACAGATCCAATCCAACTGCGACAAGTGCGAAACGAGTTGCCTGCATTTGGCCGCGAGTCTCGGCTATCTCCTGGAGGCCAAGTCTGTATTAGGATTGGCCGCGCCTCCCGATGAATCCGTGCCGCTGGAAAATCTAACGGCGGATGAGCTTCAACATCGCGCGCTTGCCGAGCGGGAACAGCGGGCTCGCGATGAACGGATGACCGTTCGCTCCACCGATAAAGATGCCGCTTGGACCGATTATTTGGTGACCAGTGAAGCGACCGGACGCACCTATCGCGTCGCCTTGCGTGGCCAAGAAGTTGGGCAATCCTATTGCACTTGCCCTGATTTTCGCACCAACCAGCTCGGCACTTGTAAACATATCTTGCACACGCAAGAAAAAATCCAAAAGCGATTCACCGCCGCGCAGCTTCGCGTTAATTACAAACGTAAGAACCTTTCACTGCGGCTGCATTATGCAAATCCGATCGGTTTGCGATTTAACCTGCCGACCAAAACAGACCCTAAAATTGAAGAGATTGTTGGTGAGGCGGCGACCGATTCGCTCAGCGATATAGCGGAAGTGATGCAGCGTGTTCAGGCCCTCGAGCACGCCGGATTCCCAGTCCACATTTATCCCGATGCGGAAGAATTCATTCAGCGCCACTTGGTACAAGAACAGTTGCGGCGAGAGTGCGACAAGATTCGCAAAGCGGGCAGTGATCACCCGCTGCACACCACGCTGTTGCGTGCGACGCTGTTGCCATACCAGTTGGATGGGATCGCGTTTGCGGTCGGTGCGGGACGTGCGATCCTGGCTGATGATATGGGTTTGGGCAAAACGATCCAGGGCATCGGCGTCGCCGAGTTGCTGGCTCAGCTTGCCGATATCAAGCGAGTTCTGGTCGTTTGTCCGGCCTCGCTAAAGAGCCAATGGAAAAGTGAGATCACAAAATTCTGTGGACGCTCCGCGCAATTGGTTCTAGGCAATGGCGAAGAGCGTTACACGCAATATCGCGCCGACTCATTCTTCACGATTTGCAACTATGAACAAGTCATGCGGGACCAAACCGCCGTTGAATCCGTTCCGTGGGATTTGATCGTATTGGATGAAGGCCAGCGGATTAAGAACTGGGAATCCAAGACCAGCAACGCGATTCGATCCTTGCGCAGTACGTTTCGCCTTGTGCTTTCCGGCACCCCGCTGGAAAACAACCTCGGTGAATTGTTCACAGTCGCAAGATTTGTCGATGAGTCGCGATTGGGGCCCGCTTATCAATTCTTCCATCGTCATCGTGTGGTTGATGATCGAGGCAAAACGGTCGGATATCAACGACTCAACGATCTGCGTAAGGCGCTCAATCCGATCCTGTTGCGGCGGACTCGTAGCGAAGTCGCTAAGCAACTGCCCGAGCGAACCGATGAGATCGTTCGAATTGCCCCCACGGCTGAGCAGCTTGAAATTCATGATGGCAATGTGCAAATCGCGAGGCAGATTGCTGCCAAACGCTATTTGACCGAAATGGATTTGTTGCGACTGCAGAAAGCGTTGTTAATGGCTCGAATGTCCTGCGACAGTACCTTTTTGGTCGACCAACAAGAACCCGAGTACAGCACAAAGCTCGAACGACTGAATGAGATTTTGGAAGGCTTGCTTGCTGATCCCACACGCAAAATCATCATCTTCAGCGAATGGCGGCGAATGCTGGATCGGATTGAGCGGCGGCTGGATGCGTTTGGCTGCGACTACGTACGCCTGGATGGTCAAGTGCCTCAAAAGAAACGACCGGAGATCGTGGCAAGGTTCCAGAACGTCGAGCAATGCCGCGTTATCTTGATGACCAACGCCGGCTCGACGGGTTTGAACTTGCAAAGCGCTAACACGGTCATCAACGTTGACTTGCCATGGAACCCAGCCATCCTTGAACAACGGATCGCACGAGCTTACCGGATGGGACAAAAGAATCCCGTTCACATATACAAGTTTGTCACGACCGACACGATTGAAGAAAAGTTGCTCGATACTTTGGCTTCAAAACAGGAGCTCGCGGATGCGGCCATCAATATGGACAGCGACGTTGAGTCCGTCGAAATGACCAGCGGCATAGACGCCTTGCGTAAACGTTTGGAAAAGATACTTGCACCAGTGCCTGCTGCGCCAGTGGACGAAAGTCAGTTGGGAATTGTCGAAGCAGAATCGATATCCATCGCCGCGCGGCGAGAAGCGGTGTCGCTGGCAAGTGGACAACTGATGACCGCTGCGTTTGCGCTGGCGGGCGAGTTGTTCAATCGTCCCGGCCAAGCGGAACCTTCGGTCGAAGCAGTCAGCCAACTGACCGACCGCCTGAACCAGTGCGTCGACCGTGACGAACAAGGACGTCCGCAGTTGAAAATCAGCTTGCCAGACGATGGGGCAGTGCGAAACCTAGCAACGACGTTGGCTCGATTGCTCGGAATGTAGCGGCACGGTCTCCGCCGCTCTTTACTCCTGTGATGGTTTCAAACTAGGTCTGTAACCGAGTCGCTCCGCGACTCGGATCGCGATGCCCAGCCGAGTTGCGGAGCAACTCGGCCACTTGGCAATTAATCGGAGCATCGGTAGTAGATGCCTTCTCCCGCCTTTAATTGTGCTTTCTCTGTGTTTTCTGCGATGTATTTTCGGAACCGCTCGAAATGATCGGCGTCGCGAACCAGATGGTCGAAACTCTCAGATTGCCAGAATCCTCCAGTTGTCGCGAGCGCTCTGTTAATTTTCACCGCGCTGAAATGTTTCCACGACCGACATTGAGAAAGGCATCGCACGCCGGGTAAGAAACACACCATAACATGCACATGATTCGGCATTACAACTAGGTCTGAAATGTGGTAACGCACCTCAGGAACTTTTGGTTGAACCAATGTGGCCGAGTCGCTCCGCGACTCGGCTCTCGAAGCCATCACATGCTGACCATCAAAATGCAGTAACGAATCGACGACGATTTGCGCTAGGCTGGTATTTCTTAACGGGCACGTTCCATGCCCCTTATCCAATGCTGCCTCCAACTTTGTCGCATACTCGCGATGATACGCTCGTTGAAACTCATGCGATCTCTAACGCAACGCAGCGTGCCAATCCTCACAATCAGGATTGATCCCATTGCGTTTTAACCAATCATCACGCTGTCGCGCCAAGAGTTCACTGTTTGATGCCGGTAGAGAATCATTGGTTCGGAATGTGATGAAGTAGGTGGCTCCCTCTTGTTCCCAGTGGGGCAGCTCGCCGTAGGTGACGGAGTAGGGCTGCGTCGGATCGAAAAAACCAAAACGATCAGCAAGGGGCATTACGTTTTCCCTGTGTGTGTCCTTCTATGGATTTATCTGTTTAATCATATGCTAGTTCTTTTTGTGTGGGAGTCGCTCCGCGACTCCCCGCCGAGTTGCGGAGCAACTCGGCTACGTAGCGACTTTGCCGCATGCGGCAAGACGCCGGTCTCCAGAATGACGCTGCTGTTGATCAATTGTTGGTTCTCTCTCGGGGGCCGATCACCGGATGCGAGCCTGATCGCGAACTTTGGGATGACGCAGCGTTTGCACGGCAAAGCTCGTTTTCTCTTGGGTGAGGATTGACCTTGGGTCATTGCGAACTTAGATTTTCTGACAATTAGACCTTTGTCAAGATTGCCACGGCCTCTGAAACCCCTGTGGCCGAGTCCCTGTGGCCGAGTCGCTCCGCGACTCGGCGTCGAGTTGCGGAGCAACTCGACCACGATCAATAACTCTCGAAGAACCGGAAAGCCTCACATGTCACTGGTCGCCATCACCGATTACACGTTTCCTTCGCTCGAGATCGAGCAGGGCATCCTGCAGGCCGCGGGGGCTCAAGTTCGCGGAGGAAACGATAAACAAGTTGCGGCACTGAAGACCCTGGTCGCCGACGCCGACGCGGTCATTACGCAATTCGCGCCCATCAATGCAGAAGTGATCAGCGCGATGGAGCGGGCCCGCGTCATCGTCCGTTATGGGATCGGCGTTGATAATGTTGATTTGAAAGCGGCTCAAGAACGTGGCATCCCTGTCTGTAACATTCCCGACTATTGCATCGATGAAGTCGCTGACCACACCTTGGCGTTTATCCTGTCGGCGACGCGCCAGGTTGTGCCCAATACGCTGCACATTCGCACTGGCCAGTGGGGGATGGCTACATCGCTCGATCAGTTAAGGACCCTGCGTGATCAGGTTGTGGGGATCGTCGGCTTCGGGCGGATCGGTCGTGAAGTCGCCGCGCGGCTGGGGCCGTTCAAGTCGCGTCGATTGGTCTTGGACGCCTTTGTGCCTGCCGATGCCGTGCGAGCGGCCGGTTGCGAGCCGGTGACGCTGGAACAACTGCTGGAGCAATCGGACATCGTGACGCTGCATTGCCCCTCGACGCCGCAGACAAAGAAACTGCTGAACGCAGAATCGCTGGCACGCATGAAACGCGGGGCGATCATCATCAACCTCGCGCGCGGCGATTTGATTGACACGCCTTCGCTGGTTGCCGCGCTGCAATCGGGACAGATCTCGGCCGTGGCGCTCGATGTCTGCGATCCGGAGCCAATCCCGGCGGACAGTCCGTTAAGGTCATTGCCGAATGTCATCGCCGCGTCACACATTGCCTCCGCCAGCCCGAAGTCCGTGCGGACACTGCGCGAGACCGCCGCCAAGATCGCTGCGATGGCTCTGCGTGGTGAGCCGCTACCGAACATCGTCAATGGAGTCACCGCAAATCGATTTTAGTCATGCTGTGGCCGAGTCGCTCCGCGACTCGGCGTCGAGTTGCGGAGCAACTCGACCACAAAGATCCGGCGTTCATCGCTGGCGCGTCGGTAAGTTACTTCCTGATTCAGACCCAGAACGACAATCATACATGAGGTCTCCCGTGAGAACATCGCTCTTTCATTTCCATTCCACCTGCACATTGCTGCTGGCAGGTCTCGGGTGGATTGACGGCGTGGTCGCGCAATCGACATCGGCTGAAACGTCCCGTTTCGTCGATCACTCCTTGCTCGTCGCTCCCGAGTATCCCTGTACTTGGCCGAGCCATCCGTTTCCACGATTTGCATTGATTCATCAACGGACCATCGGTCCCGAGTCGGCCTACAACATCGATACCCTGCTGATCGATGGCAATACGGGAACGCAGCTCGATGTACCCCCGCATTCGGTAGCCCGACCGGAGTTGAAACGCGAGAAGTCCGGGCCGCTGGGTCTGGCTTACACGGACAAGATTGAACCGTGGCAGTTTGGCGGCGAAGCCTGTGTTGTCGATGTGCGCGATCTGTTGGATCAAGCGCCCAAGGGTGCCAGCCCGCTGGTCAAGCCGGAGCACGTCGAGCGGTTCGAAAAGGAGCATCGTCAAGTTCGCTTTGGCGATGTTGTCTTGTTTCGAAGCGACTATTCGGACAAGTACTACCGACCGCTGCCCGAAGGTCGCCGCTTCATCGCCGACATTCTGGATCGCAAAGCGCCAGGCTATCCCGACCCTAATCCCGAGTGTATGGAGTTCCTGGGCAAGCGAGGCGTGCTAGCGCTGGGCACCGACAGCGCCAGTATGGGACCTCTGCCGGACCTTGCCGAACCGTCACACTATGCGGGGCTGAAGTACGGCATGATCTGGACGGAGGGGGCGACGAACCTGGGCGAATTACCTGCGACCGGTGCCTTTTATTCTCTGCTGAGTCCAAAACACAAAGATGGCCCTTATAGTGAAGGCCGCGCTTTTTCGATCGTCGGAGGGGATCTACCGATGCGGCTCATTGATTCGTGTCACAACAAGCGAGCCGTTGATTTGTCGCCGACGCTCTCACCCGATTATCCACTCACCTCACCCGGCATTGGCACCGGGAATCATCGCCAAGTCTATCTCAAGCTCGATTTCTTGTACTCCGAATATCTCGACATGTGGCATCACGGCCACTTGATGGACAGCATGGCCGGAACACACCTTGTGCCGTCATCGTTCGCCTTGCCGCCGAATGACAAGCCGATCGAATATGCGCCCGAGATTCGAGGTTGGTTGCAAGAGTACGAAAAGAAATATGGCCGGCGTGGAGCCAGCCAGATGACGACCGAACAAGTGCCGATTGACTGGACGTGCGGCGAGGCACGCGTGATCGATGTGCGATCGCTTGTCGGTTCGACGCAGGGCCGCATGTGGCCGGCTTCGCCCGAGATTACGGTCGCTCAGATTCAGGCCTACGAAGCCTTGACAGGAACTCTGAAGCCTAGCGATGTTGTCATCTTTCAAACGGGACACAACGACCGACACCTCCATTCGATGCGGACCGATACCGCGTTGTGGATCGACCCGTTGGCGGGAAAGTCGGAAGGCTGGCCCGCTCCCGGCCCCGATGCGATCGTCTACTTGAAAAGCAAAGGCATTCGTTGCGTTGCCAGCGATGCTCCTGATTTGGGCGGTGTAGATCCGCAGCGGGCTCTCATGACCTACTGGGCGATGGGCAGCCGCGAGATGGTCGGCGTTGAGTTTTTGGTGAATGTCGACAAGATTCCAGCGAAGGGAGCCTACTTTCTCTTCGCGGCGGTCAAGATTCGCGACTGTCATGGCGGCCCAGGACGAGCCATCGCGCTGTATTAGTTTTTTTGTGGTCGAGTTGCTCCGCAACTCGACGTCGCGTCGCGGAGCGACTCGGCCACATAAGTTGGCGACTCCGGAGCTAAGAGGAAACCATGAACCAATACCTCGAACAATCCACGTTGCGGTTAGTGGCTTGGCGGATCGTGCCGTTCATCTGCCTGTTGTATGTGCTGAACATTCTGGATCGGGCCAACGTTGGCTTTGCACGGTTGGCCATGCAGGATGATCTAGGGCTGTCGAAGGCTATGTTCGATCTTGGTTACGGCATGTTCTATGTCGGCTATATTTTGTTCGAAGTTCCGAGTAATCTGCTGATGCGACGCTTTGGTGCGCGAAAATGGATTGCTCGCATCATGATCACCTGGGGACTGGTCTCGGCAGCCACCATGTTCGCTCACGATGTTTGGACGTTTTATGGGTTGCGCGTACTGTTGGGCGTCGCGGAAGCGGGTTTCTTTCCTGGAATCATTCTTTACCTCAGCAATTGGTTTCCGGATCGTCAGCGAGCCAAGATGACCGCCTTCTTCATGCTGGCGATTGGTCTGTCCAACGTGCTGGGTAATCCTCTTTCGGGCTGGATCATGGATCATTTCGACGGAGTGAGCGGCTTGCATGGCTGGCAATGGCTGTTCATGCTCGAAGGACTCCCGACCGCCGTCGTGGGCATCGCCGTATTATTCTATCTGGACGACTCACCGCGCAGCGCTCGCTGGCTCTCGGACAACCAGCGCGACTGGCTGATCAAACACATGGCGGAGGAAGACCGTGTCCGCCGTCAACAGCATGGCCCTGACAAGTGGCAGGCGATGTTTCAGCCACGCGTTTGGTTGCTGATCGCCATCTATTTCACAGTCGCGGTCGGTACCAATGCCAGTGGTGCGTATTTCCCGACGCTTATCAAGGAGCAGTACACGCAAACATCCAACTTTCAAATCGGATTGCTCACCGCACTGCCGCACCTGTGCGCGATCGTCGCCATGTCGCTGGTTGGCATCAGTTCGGACCGGACTGGCGAGCGCCGTTGGCACCTGGCAGGTTCGGCACTGATGGCGGCGATCGGTTGGAGTCTAGTGGCATGGGGCCCGACGCCGCTGATCGCACTGGCTGGTCTGTGCGTGGCTCAGGCCGGAATGATGAGCATGCTGCCGGTCTTCTGGACGCTTCCTATCGCTTTTCTTTCCGGTGCGGCGGCAGCGGGGGGCATCGCGTTGATCAACTCCGTCGCCAACATCGGTGGTTTTTTTGGAGCCACCATCCTGGGACAACTGGGCCTCTGGTCGATTGCAGGAATTCTATTGGCCGGCGGCCTGCTCACCGCAGCAACGATCCGCAATTCCATTCGAGCCCAGGAACCAACACAAGGAGAACCTCTTCATGAACAATGACCTCTTTTCACTCGCCGGACGAGTCGCCGTCGTCTCCGGTGCCGCACAGGGACTCGGTCAAGCCACCGCGCTCGCGCTGGCTCAGCACGGTGCCGACTTGGTGCTTGTCGATCGCAATCTTGCTGGAGCGGAGGCGACGGGCGAAAGAATTCGCTCCCTCGGACGGAGAACGCTCGTTACCAGTACGAATGTTTCCGACCCGCTCGCCGTCGCGGAACTGTTTCAGCAGGTCGACGCTGTATTCGGACAGGTCGATTTCCTGGGGAACATCGCGGGCGATGGGCATCTTTCCAAACCGGAGGATTTGACGATTGCCGACCTCGACCGCGTTTTGCAGAACCTCGTCGTCGGTCGCTTCGCGATGTGTCAGGAAGCTGGGCGCCGCATGCTGGCCCAGGGACGCGGCTCAATCATGAATATCGGCTCGCTCGCCAGCTCTACGGCGCTGGGACGCGGCCATATCGCCTACAGCATGGCGATGGGTGCGGTCATTCAGATGACCCGTGAACTCAGCACCGAATGGAGCTACCGTGGGGTGCGAGTGAATTGCGTCACCCCGGCTCAGGTCGTCAATCCCAGTCTGACGGCTCGGATGCAGTCGGATCCAACCCTCGAAGATCGTTTCCTGAGCGGCATCCCCGCCGGTCGGCTTGGTCAGCCGCAAGATATCATGGGTCTCGCGGTACTTCTGGCCTCCGACGCTTCCGCCTGGATCACTGGCGCGATCATTCCGATGGACGGCGGCAACATGGCGATGAACGCGGGCGGCACGCCGGGGAGTTGTCATTAGTCATTAGTCATTAGTCAGTGGTTGTTGGTAGGAGATTTGAATGAGGACGCGATCGTTTGAAGAGTTGCGTGTGTACATTCTTGCTGAGGAACTTGCTGATTTGATCTGGGGGATAGTACGCAAGTGGGATCGATTGAACACCGATACGATTGGAAAACAAATCATTCGAGCTGCGGATAGCATCGGTGCGAACATCGCCGAAGGAACTAGTCGCGGATCGTACAAGGATAACCGTAGATTCGTTCGCATCGCTCGTGGCTCATTGTATGAAACCCGACATTGGCTACGACGATCGTATCAACGCAAATGGTTGACCGCCGACGAAGTCGACCGCATTAAAACGATTGTCGACAAACGAAGCCCTCAACTAAATGCCTATCTCAAGTCGATCGGCCCAACAGCAAATGACAAATGACAAATGACAAATGACAAAGGATAAATGATAAATGACAAAGGACCAAGGACTACTGCAACATCTCTACCACTTGATGCAGATCATCCGCCAGACAGAGGAAGAATTGGCCCGCTGCCATCAGCGTGGACTGATTCACGGTGCCTGTCATACCTATGTCGGCCAGGAAGCGATTGCCACTGGCGTCTGTGCCCATCTCACCCACAACGATTGCGTCTTCAGTACCCATCGCGGGCATGGCCATGCCTTGGCGAAAGGGATGCCGCCTCGCGAACTAATCGCCGAGTTGTTCGGCCGCTCGACCGGTTGTTCGCGCGGTCGCGGCGGCAGCATGCATCTCTTCTCGCCAGAGATCGGCATGATGGGAACCAGCGGCATCGTAGGCCCCTGCATTCTGCAAGCGTGCGGCGGCGGATACAGCTCGAAGATCCTCAAGAACGGGACGGTTGGCGTGGCCTTCTTCGGAGACGGAGCCGTCAATAACGGTGCCTTCCATGAGGGACTCAACATGGCGAGCATCTGGAAACTGCCGGTGCTGTTCATCTGCGAGAATAATCAATATGCAACGGAAGTCCCGTTCTCATACTCCAGTGGGATTCCCGACGTCGGACGGCGGGCTGCGAACTATGGCATCCCCGGCTTTGAAGTGGACGGTAACGATGTCGTTGAAGTGCATCGCGTGGCCGGAGAAGCGATCGACCGCGCACGCCAGGGTGGCGGGCCGACACTGATCGAATGCAAGACCTATCGCACCCGCGCCCATGCCGAAGGTATGGGCGACTTCACCTATCGCACACGGGAAGAGGTCGCCGACTGGAAAGAAAAGTGTCCCCTCGTGCGGCTGCGGACCGCGTTTGCTGACTTGGCCGTGGAATTCGACCAGATCGATCGAGAGGTCGCCACGTTAGTGAAAGAGTCACGAGACTTCGCGGAAGCGAGCCCCGTCCCCGATTCGTCAACGGCAACAAACCACGTCTATTCTTTAGAGAAGGCAGTAGGCAGTAGGCAGTCGGCAGTTGGGGTGGAGGCAGATTCTTCCCTACTGCCTATTGCCTATTGCCTATTGCCTTCCTCCTCTACACGCACCATTTCGTTTGTAGCCGCTACGCTAGAAGCGCTCGATCACGCGATGGCCGCCGACCCGACCATTTTCGTCATGGGGCAAGGGATCGGCAGCCGCGGCGGCAATTTCACAACCACACTCGGTCTGCATGCGAAGTACGGAGCGGATCGGGTGTGCGATGTCCCGATCTGCGAACGCGGGTTCGTCGGTCTCGCCTGTGGAGCCGCCATGTCAGGGACGCGGCCCGTCATCGACTTCATGTTCATCGATTTCATCAACGACGCATTCGGCGAACTCGTCAACCAGATTGCCAAGATGCAGTACATGAGCAGCGGACGGCTGAAGATGCCGGTTCTACTGCGTGGCTGCGGAGGCGTGGGTCACGCGGCGGCCACTCATCATTCGGGTATGTATCATTCGATCTATTCGCATATTCCGGGATTGCGAGTCGTTGTTCCGTCGAATCCGTCTGATGCCAAAGGACTGATGGCCCACGCTCTGCGCAGCGACGATCCGGTCTTGTTTCTCGAACATCGCGAACTGATGCAGAGTAAAGGCCCCGTCCCCGAAGACCATTATGAGATTCCGTTCGGTCAGGCCCGCATCGCCCGTAGCGGTAGCGATGTAACGATTGTCGCACTGTCATTGATGGTGCCACACGCCATCACCGCCGCGGAGCAACTGGCAACCGAAGGCATCTCGGTGGAGATCATCGATCCTCGCACTGTTTCTCCGTTGGACTTGGACAGCATCCTGCGGTCGGTTGCCAAGACGGGTCGGCTGTTGGTTGTGGACGAAGCGTTTGGCCCCTGTGGTTTCGCTTCCGAGATCGCCGCGCAGGTTGCCGACGCCGGCTTCGATGATCTGGACGCTCCCATTAAACGCCTGCACGGAGCATTCGCGCCGACTCCATATGCCCCGTCGCTTGAGGCAGTGGTCGTGCCGAATGTCGCTCGAATCGTTCAGGCCGTCCGCGACTTGGTGGAGGAATAGACATGGCCCTTGAAATCACCATTCCCCGGCTTGGCTGGTCCATGGAAGAGGGTGTCTTCGTCGAGTGGCTGAAGGTGCCCGGAGAGTTTGTGCGTGCTGGCGAAATGGTTTTCTTGCTCGAAGGAGAAAAAGCGGCCCACGAGATCGAATCTTTCGATTCTGGTTACTTGTGTGTACCCAATGACGCACCGGGCCCTGGCACCACGGTCAAAGTTGGACAAGTGATCGGCTTTCTCTTGGCGAAAGACGAAGTGCCGCCAACATCCGTGGCCAATGCTGTGCCCACAACCCATGTGGCCGAGTCGCTCCGCGACTCGGCATCGAGTTGCGGAGCAACTCGACTACAAATTCATGCCGCAACAGCAAGTGTCGCGATAACGGATGCAGTGCAAGCTGCCGCAGGAACAATTCCGCGCGCTGCTGGCCCGGCCGCTCGGCGACTCGCCCGAGAGTTGGGGATTGACCTCAACGCGGTCTACTCTCCAGACCCGACTGGCCGCGTCCTCGGCGAAGATATTCAACGAACCGCTGAGAGTCGGCGTCGTTCCGTCCAGCCCGTGGCGAGTTCGCCGGCCATCGCAACACCTCGTGCCCGCCGTCGAGCAAGAGAACTCGGCGTGGACTGGACAAAGCTTCCGGGAACCGGACGCAACGGTCGTATCCGCGAACGAGATGTCACTTTGAAACCGATGGCGACAGCGGGAATCCCAGCCCACATGCCCGAACCGGTGCCGATCACCCCCGGAACGTACACTCCCGCATCTAAGCTGCGCCGCATCCTGGCGCAACGCATGCATGCTGGTGCAACACTAACCGCGCCAGTCACCTTGACCACCACAGTCGATGCCGCCCCACTCATTGCCTATCGAATTCGACACAAGAGCCTCACCCTGGACGGCCTAGTGCCAAGTTTCAACGACATTCTGATCGGGTTGGCCGCACGAACCCTGCGAGACCTGCCGGAACTCAATGCCTGTTGGCATCGGGACGGCATCTACGCTTACGATGCCATTCACGTGGCAACGGCGGTCGACACACCAGCGGGTTTGTTAGCCCCGGTCATTCGTCATGCCGATCAGTTGAGCATCGCTCAAATCGCCGAACAGACTCGTCAACTGATTGTGCAGGCTCGCGCCGGTCGACTGAATCAAACGCATCTCGAAGGTGGTACTTTCACGGTTTCCAACCTAGGAATGTTCGGCATCGACACGTTCACACCGATCCTCAACCTGCCACAAGCGGGAATTCTCGGCGTCGGTCGGATTGTCGAAGCACCAGTCGTGAGAGCCGGCCGCCTGGAGATCGGACACACCCTCTCCCTCAGCCTGACGTTCGATCATCGTGTGATCGACGGCGCACCAGCCGCACGTTGGTTGCAGCACTATTGCCAGCTCATTTCACAACTGGCCACCGAGTGGCGGAGCACCGGGGTTGTTCTTCAGTCCCGATAGGGACGGCAGCGATTAGCCCACGGTGTCAACCGTGGGTACGGTGTGGATGCGCTACGGATCATCAACGCAAGCCCCGGTAGGGGCGGCAGCGAATCGGTTCCGGGACGTCGTTAGTGGTGTTGGCAATGCGGACTACGGTGACGCGCCGGCACCCTATCCGGTCACTCTCGCCGCTAACGGTGCCCGGCATTTTCCAAGCGCGTTGTTCCTGGGCGCGAGTGTCGATTCAGAAGCCGATGGCTCGCCGACGGCGGCGGTTGGTGACGGCGTTGACGAGGACGGCGTTTCGGCGATTGCATCGTTCGTCACAGCGACTGTTTCCACCACTTCCAGCTTCTCCGTCGTCGCATCGGCACCTGGAAAACTCGATGCTTGGATCGAGATTGGCAGTCAGCAAAATGAAGACCAGCGCAGCGGAGTTTTTTTGCTGTCGGAGCGGGAAACCACCATGTTTGCGATACTTTGGCCGGGCTGATTTCGCTTGGACTTAGTGAACCGACGGCGCTAGCGGGCCGGTGGTTTTGTGAGCCGTACGCGCTAGCGTCGGGCCCTACGGCAGGACGCTTACCGTTGACGGCCCGTGGCTAGCGCCATCGGCTCACTAAAACGATGAAAACCCACTAAACCAACGGCCCGCTGCCCGCGGACATCGAGTCCGTTAGAGCCTTGCAAGGCCCAAGGCTATCGCCGACGGCTCACTCAGCTTGCTTAAGTCCACGCCATTCAAGACAAGCTGGCGGGGTCTCGAATCGGACTTAGTACAGTCCAATTGGAATGGTCACTTCCCGCGCTTCTGCGTCCCATTTATTAATTTAACTGAGCTGAAGGTTCTCGCGCAATTGCCGGCTGGTTTTCTCGAACATACCTGCGTTAATAGGCTGCTTCAAGTCTTCGTCAAACGTTGGTAGCATTTCCTTCATGCGAGCGCGACCTTCGGCTGAAGACAGGAGTTCTGGCAGGCAGGTCTTGATGACTTCCAGAGCGATGCTCACCGACACCGACGCTCCCGGCGAAGCGCCCAGTAGCGCGGCGAGCGTACCATGGGCAGCCTGGAAAACTTCGGTTCCGAAATAGACCGCACCGCGATCCACTTTCTTAATCGTTTGGACGCGGATGCCTGCTTCGACCAGACGCCAGTCATCTTTGCTCGCCATCGGGTAGTAGTCCCTCAGCGCGGTCAGTCGATCTTCCATGCTTTGCAAAGCCTGCTTGACGAGATAACGCACTAAAGACTGATTGCGCACTCCGGAACGAATGAGTGTCTCGAGATTGCCTGCGCGAACGGAGAAAGGTAAATCGGTCCAACGCCCGGTTTGCTTTAGAAACCGGGTGGTCCACGAGCCAAAAGGGCCAAACATCAACTGACAACGACCATCGAGCCTGCGGGTGTCCAGGTGCGGAGCGCCAAGACTGGGCGACGAAGGCGGCGTGGCTCCATAGACCTTGGCGCTGTGACGGGAGCAGATTTGAGGATCATCACAAACCAACCACTGGCCACCGATTGGAAATCCCCCTAGCCCCGATACTTCCGCCAGCCCCGTTGATTGGAGCAACGGTAGGCTGCCGCCACCGGCTCCCACAAATACAAACCGGGCTCGATGCGTACGCTTTTCGCTTGACTCCAAACAAGTCTCCGTCACCAGCCATTGATGGCCGTCTCGGCGAAGTCGATTCACGCGATGCCCTGTGGCAACACGGCAACCTTCTTGTTCACCCAGCCAACTGAGCAGCTTACGCGCAAGCTTGCCAAAGTTGACCTCCGTACCACTTTCCATCTTTGTCGCAGCAACCGATGCGGGAATACGGCCCTCCATGATCAATGGCACCCACTCACCAATAACAGACGCATCCAACGTGATTTCCATGGGCTTGAAGAAATGATGCTGCACCATGGCAGCATGCCGATCACGAAGAAAGTTTACATCATTCGGGCCATGCACAAAGGTGATGTGGGGTATGGAATGAATGAACTCGGTCGGGTCACCAGCCATGCCAGTAGCCACCGCATAGCTCCAGAATTGCCTTGAGTGCTCGAACTGCTCGAAGATCGCCAGCGCCCGCACCACATTCACACTGCCATCAGCATCGCGCGTCGGCGTGTAACTGATCTCACAGATTCCAGCATGACCGGTGCCAGCATTGTTCCACCCATCAGATGCTTCTTGCGCCAGTCCTGGAGTGACTTCAAACACCTGGATGGTCAGCCGTGGATCGAGGCGTTTCAGCATGGCTCCCAGATTCGCCGACATAATGCCGCTGCCGATCAGGATGACATCGGAAACATCTGAATACGATTTGGACGAAGAGAAAGTCGTTGGGTTCGTCATTGATCAATACCCGGTTGTCTGAGTTACTGGCCGATGACCCGCACAGTGGCCAGAGACTTGATGAACTTGTATCGCAGGCAGCGGACTTCCGGCACTCTTGCGTGACCATCACGCGAACCAGATGTCTACGGCTGATCGACAAGATTGTTATCGATTCTTGTCACGAAGGGCTTGCTTGCGGCGTTTAGTTGGTGTGAGCGGGGGACTCTCTGGGGGAATCTCTGACTCTCTTGGGACTCTCTTGGGGACGGGACTCTCTTGGGGACAGTAGAGCACTTGGGGCAGCACTTGGGGGGCAGCACTTGGGGGGCAGCACTTGTGGCCAGAGCACTTTGTGCAACTAAACAACAAGCATCCAGAAGGGGTGGCTCATTTTCGTGGTCAAAAAGAGTTTTTGACCGGTGCAATTTCCTGTTTTCGGC
>JAYVSE010000260.1:0-34508 GCA_043775635.1 Planctomycetaceae bacterium
ATGATTCGTGATCTGATGTTGTACCGGGCGAAGTTTTTCAAAAACCCTGAGACTCAACTTCAGCAGGGTCGCGCGTTACTTGATTTTCTTGCCGAAGCATCATCCTCTCAGAATAATGCGTTCAGTAAACTGCTAGCCGATGAGGTATTCATGGAACGTGCGAAAAATTTCGGGCTGCAATATTTAGGCGAAGCCGAGTGCAGCATGATGATGGCAAGTAACTTTTCGAAGAACATTGAGCAGATGGTCATATTGATGGCCACAATGTTCGCGATGATGCCGCAGCAAGGCGCTGCGCCTTCGCCAATACTCTTCGTTTTGCTTACCTTAATTTACATAGCCATAATTTTTTGTCAGCATAGCCATTTATATACCGTTTTTTTTCACGTTTCCGCTGATTGCAGATCGGGGGGCTTTCGGCTGGGGACGCGATTCAAGCAAGTTGGCGAGGTGCGAAATCGAACTTGTTGGGAGTGATTTGGTTTATGGTTGCCGTCACCGTGGTTTCGATACCCTGTGCAATGTGCTGTTATTTCCCGCTATTCCTCTCGATGCCGATTGCGGTTGGCGGCCACTATCTTTTATACCGAGATATCTATCGATCGCGCACGACAGAATTGATCTGAAGCCGGTGGACCAACAGCTAACTTGTAATGGTTCTATACGGATTACGGAACAAACATTTTACCGATTACCAAGCAACAAGTTATCCAGGCGGCAACGATCATTCTTGGAATTTTGCTGCGGCGCTGGATTGCGTCGAGTAATTCTAAAAATGGTCTTAGTGCTGCACCGATGAGGCCTGCCGCAAGGATGTCCAGTTGCACGAGTGGCTGTGGCCATTGTCGCGCGGTGGCAATCACACATAACGCCATTAATGTCACTCCAACGATAGCTCCTAAGATCATGCCCAACCAGACGCGATGCGGCCACTGAACGCCGTGCATCGCACCGCATGCCGCACCGACGAGTCCCCAGCCGTAGGCGATTGAAATGGGTGCCAGCGGATAGCCAGCCACCGCGATAAAGCTCTGAAGGGTAACGAACGCGGACCAAAAGCACGCGTCATGCCACCGCTGTGTCCCACTGCCCAGGATCGTCACGCATCCCACGATGCTGAGTGCGTCCACAACGCCCAATTTTAACTCCACTGCACCGAACGACCGTGCATAGGTCAACACCATCGCCGCCGTCGTTGTCAACCAAAACAAAGTTGACAAACGAAACTGTGATTGGGACCCGGATGACAATTGAGCTGGTTCGGCTGGCATGGTATCACCAAAGCAATTCGGTGCCCCCTTCACGACTGAGAGCGATTCCTTTGACAACCAACATTATGGCAAAGTTTGAAGCCGTTTGCGAGCATGCTCGACATGCGACGCTGTTACAGACGATCGCTGATACTCTTGAGTGGGACGAGCGAACGGGGATGCCGGTCGCGGGCGGCGATTATCGTGCGGCGCAGGTATCGATGCTGCGCGCGATGAACCATGCTCATTTGACTCAACCAAGTTTTGGCAATGACCTACAAGAACTTTTGCCATCGATCGATGGTCAAGACGCGCAGGGCGATAAGGCAACAACCATCCGCCTGTTGTTACGTGACTTTGAACGGAACTGCAAGCTGCCCGTGGAATTAGTGAAACGAATATCGCAAGCGACCGTTCGAGGCCAGCAGGTTTGGAATGCCGCACGGAAGGCGGATGATTTCAAAATGTTTGCACCGTCATTGCGGGAAATCGTGAAGCTCAAACGCGAAGCGGGCACCTTGTTGGCTGGCGGAGGTGATCCCTATGAGGCGTTAGTCGACGAGTATGAACCGGATGCAAAAATCGAAACACTTAACTCGGTATTTCAGACGCTTCGTGAACCGCTGATAGACCTCGTGTCCAGCCTCCAGCACGCACCGCGTCAGCCCCAAGTTGCCATCCTTGAGCGACATTTTCCGCTGGATGCTCAGCGGCAACTTAGCCGCTATGTCGCGGAGTCGATCGGATTCGATTTTAGGCGAGGAAGGCTGGACGAAACATCCCATCCGTTTTGTACAAGTCTGGGGCCAGACGACTGCCGAATACTATCTCGCTACGATGAGAACTGGCTGCCAGCGGGGTTGTTTGGAACGATGCACGAAGCGGGACATGGGATGTACGACCAAGGACTGCGGGGCGACTGGTACGGGCTGCCGCCGGGGTCCTATGTATCTCTCGGAATTCACGAGTCGCAGTCGCGTCTTTGGGAAAACCAAGTCGGTCGCTCAGCAGCATTTTGGAAGTGGCTGCTACCCAAGGCAAGGCAATTGTTTGGAGCATCACTCGCTGATTGCTCGGTCGACGAACTCCATTTTGCGGTGAATACAGTGCGCCCCAGCCTGATCCGTGTCGAGGCCGACGAGGCGACCTACAACTTGCATATCATTATCCGTTTTGAGTTGGAAAAGGCATTGATTTCGAATGAGCTGAGCGTTGAAGATCTGCCGCTTGCTTGGAACGATGCTTACGAGCAATACTTGGGCATTCGAGCGCCCTCGGCAGCCAATGGCGTATTGCAGGACGTCCACTGGAGCGCTGGATTATTCGGATATTTCCCGACGTATACGCTGGGTAATTTGGCGTCCGCCCAACTGTTTGCCGCTGCCCAGGCCGAAATTAGCGGACTGGAAACTGAAATGGAACGCGGCTATTTTGGTGGACTATTGAGTTGGTTGCGATCAAATATCCACCGCCACGGTCGCTGCTACACGGGTGCCGAACTGATCGAAAACGCGACGAAAATGCCGTTATCCGCGAAACCGCTACTGGATTCACTAGAAAACCGTTACTCCAAACTCTATCAATAAGCCGTCGATCCGCTGCAAATTGTCAGAGTCCTGCTAACAACCGCATGACGTGAGACTAAGTTGCGAGCATAATAGAGACGCGTCGCCGTTGAAGGCGAATCCAATTTCGCAACTTAATTGATCTGATTATGAGTTCTGTAGGCTGCCCTCGCTGCGAAGAATCGTTCCGAGTTCCCGATGCCCCCTTACCGCTGAACATCCGAGTTCGGTGCCCGTGGTGTACGGAAACTTTTAAATTAGCTGAACTGTCCCAGCGTCTGCTGCCGATGGTCGAACTGATCGACGAGTTTGACCAAACGATCGATCTAGCATCGTTGTTCTCTCCGGTAAGTAATTTCCGCAACCATGCGTTGCCGTCATCACCGGAATCGCCGCCAGCTTTCGCCCATGCACAAACGCCGCTAGTTGATCAGACCGTCGAAATCGATGGCGAGAGCGATTTGGAAATTAGTGATGTCGTGGGTGAGGGGATCGACCTGAACACGCCGATGGATGATGTCCTTAGGGCGAATGACACAGCACCCGATTTTGAATCGCCTGTTGATTCGGATGTTGATTCGGATGTTGATTCGGATGTTGATCGTTACGAAGCGTCCGAACCAACCTTTGACTCTGACCAGTTCGACCCATCGAATGCCAGTTCCCGTTACGACGAAAGCGAAGAAGCGGACCCATACCAAACCATTGTCGAACATGGAGACCGCGTGCAGGTCACTGGGCCGGTAGCACCGCGCCCGTTGTCATCTTCGACCACTCATGATTTCAATCAGGGAGCTTTAAAGGCGAAGCCAAGGCAACAGAAGAAAAAGGGCTCGCCAGTAATGCAGTTGGTTAAAGTCGTACTCGGTGGCGTTGCTGCCATCCCGCTTGCGGCATTGATTTTGTCATTCGCGGGCAAGCCGTTGGACCTGGGTTTCTGGCCATTTAATGGGACGCCACTGACCAAAATAATGGCAGGTGCCCCGCTGGAGATTGACGATTCACGGCCCAGGTCAAGTCGTCCGAAGTCTTCGCCTGGAAGGTCGCTTGCAGACGATTTAAATCCGAGCGGTGAGTCCGAAACTCTCATGCCAGAATCAACTTCGGATACGATTCCCGACGAACCGACTGCGTCGGATATGGACACGACATCAAAGACCGAGACCGGATTTCCCGCGGGCTTAGTGAACAACTCACCAGCGTCATTGCCCGATACGCTAATCATGCCAACGGCACCAGAGACCCCGATAGAAAAACCGGAAACGATCGCCGAGCCGGTTGAGACACCAGACTTGTCGGCAATCCCCGTAAAACCAGAAAGCATCTCCAAAGTGACACCTGCCGAGGAGAAACCGACCAATAACATTGTTGGCGATTTGTCCACTGACGGGAATGAACCTGAAATAAAACCCGCGCCCCCGGTTTCCGTTTCCTTTGCACCGCCGGCGTCTCCCGAACTTGCAGCAGCAATCAAGCAAGCTGATAAGTCACTTCGCGATGTAATCGAATTTAAAGACACGGGCAACGTCAAAGCGTCCCAACCAGTGAAAGGGAAGTTCTATGCTGATCTAGCAAGTTTGGCGTTGGTTCCGCCAGGCACCGGTCAGGACGAAATGTCGGCATTGCTCCAGCGAATTGTCGACGCTGACTTGATCAAAGACATGACCATCATTGGCCCAAACTGGATGAAGACGGATAAACGAAAGATTGATGGGCTGTTTGCTGTTGGGAAATTGGTTCGAACGGGAGATAGCTGGATTTTGAAATGGAAGGGGACGGATCTACAACTTAAGAACGTCAGCGAATCGGAATTCAGCCAAGACAAGGACGAACCGATCGATGTCTTCCTGATTGGCAAGATCATCGACGCAACGCCACCTTCAATAATCCGCGTTGTATATATGACTAGACAATTTTCCCAATGACCAGGACTTAGGACGCCGGCCATGCAACAGATCAAGATTTTTAAGAGTATTGAAAGCGAACGCGATCAAATGGAGAAAGACATCAATCGCTGGATGCGGAAAAGCGGTGCAAAGGTCATCTCGGTGACCGGAAACATCAGCTCCAGTTCCCAGAATTCCCAATCGATGAGTTCCTTTTCTGGGAACGATATTTTGCTCGTTGTGCTCTATGAAATCGATGCACCATTAGCGTAAATAATCGCGTGGACTTAAGGATCGCTCGATCAATGAGGGGGATAGGCTTCCAGCCTGTCGCATTGAAAATGACCGCCAGGATTTGACCAACGACGGATTGTCGATATTTGGTCATGTAATCAAATGTTGTCTATTTTGTTTTGACGCGATAATCGCGATCTCAAACGAATTGACGTTTACGTTTAATTGACAATCGACCAAATATCGTCATTTCTTGAATTGCTGTTTGTTCGTGGCGATTTTTCTGTAAGTCGTTAGCTTCCAAATACTTGCGATTTAATCCAGTCGCCTAAAAAGTGTTCGGCACTTCGTTTGCTTTGGAAAATCTTGCCACGAACACTTGAAGAGCGAGATACGATGACTCATGTTGTTGCACAGCCATGCTTTGATTGCATGCACACGGACTGCGTTGTGGTTTGTCCGGTGGACTGCTTTCACGAGGGCTTACGAATGCTTTACATCCATCCGAACGAATGCATTGACTGCGAAGCGTGTGTCCCAGCTTGCCCGGCAGACGCAATTTTTCACGAAGACAATTTACCTCCCGATTGGGTGCCGTTCAGGGACTTAAATGCCACGATGGCGCGGCAATGTCCACAGATCACAGACGAACCAGGAAATAACCATGTCCACCGATAACGCGGTGCTCGAAGAATATTCGCAGCGAGAATACAAGCACGGCTTCGTGACGGATATTGAAGCGGATGCGATTGCGCCGGGTTTAAGCGAAGATGTCGTACGGCTGATTTCCGCAAAGAAGGACGAACCCGAATGGTTGCTGCAATGGCGACTCAAAGCGTATCGGCATTGGTTGACTCTTGAGGAACCGTTGTGGCACAACGTCAAGTATCCGAAGATCAATTATCAAGCGTCGATTTACTACTCGGCGCCGAAGCAACGCCCCAAGCTGAACAGTCTGGACGAAGTTGATCCGCGGTTATTAGAGACGTATGAAAAGCTAGGCATTCCGCTCGAAGAGCAGAAAGTTTTAGCGGGAGTGGCGGTTGATGCTGTGTTTGATAGTGTTTCAATCGCGACGACGTATCGCGCGACACTGGAAGAAAAGGGGGTCATTTTTGGCCCGTTTTCCGAAGCGGTTCACAGATATCCAGACTTGGTGAAAAAGTACCTTGGTTCCGTTGTCCCTTACTCAGACAATTTTTTTGCGGCGCTGAATTCGGCTGTGTTCAGTGACGGTTCGTTCTGTTTCATTCCGAAGGGCGTGCGTTGCCCGCTGGAATTATCAACGTACTTTCGTATCAATGCCCAAAACACGGGTCAGTTCGAGAGGACATTGATCATTGCCGAGGAAGGCAGTTACGTCAGCTATTTGGAAGGCTGTACCGCACCGAAGCGAGATGAGAATCAATTGCATGCGGCAGTCGTGGAGTTAGTCGCGATGAAGGACGCCCAGATCAAGTACTCGACGGTGCAAAATTGGTATCCTGGCGATGAGAATGGCAAAGGAGGCATCTATAACTTTGTCACCAAACGCGGTGCCTGTCGCGGTGAAAACTCGAAAATTTCTTGGACGCAAGTTGAAACGGGGTCAGCGATCACTTGGAAATATCCGAGCGTGATTTTGCAGGGCGACAACTCCGTCGGTGAGTTTTATTCGGTCGCAGTCACCGCGAATCATCAGCAAGCGGATACGGGCACCAAGATGATTCACATCGGCAAGAACACGAAGAGCACGATCATCTCCAAAGGCATCTCCGCAGGCGTGGGGCAGAACAGTTACCGCGGCCAAGTGAAGGTGATGAAGAGTGCTACCAATGCGAGGAATTTTTCGCAATGTGATTCCTTGCTAATCGGCGATCGCTGTGGAGCTCACACCTTTCCCTACATCGAAGTTCGCAATACAACCGCGAAGGTCGAGCACGAAGCTTCGACATCCAAGGTTGGCGAAGACCAGATTTATTATCTCCGTCAACGTGGGCTCAAGACGGAGGACGCAGTAAACATGATCGTCAACGGCTTTTGCAAGGAAGTTTACGACGTACTGCCCATGGAATTCGCTGTCGAGGCAAGGAAGCTATTGAGCGTCAGTCTTGAAGGCAGCGTTGGTTAAGGCACTTGTTAACTCATTTGAAGATCTCAGAAAATCAAACATGCTTGAAATCAGAAACTTACACGCGCGATCCGGTGAAACCGAAATTCTTCGTGGCATCAACCTGCAAGTGAATGCGGGTGAGATCCACGCGATCATGGGGCCCAACGGTTCCGGCAAAAGCACGCTCGCTCACGTGATTGCGGGTCGAGAGGACTACGAAGTCACGCAGGGCGAAATCATATACAATGGCAAAAATCTGCTGGACATGGAGATTGAAGAACGCGCCGCCGAAGGCGTATTCCTTGCCTACCAGTATCCCGTTGAAATCTCCGGTGTCAGCAACAAGTATTTTCTCAAAGCAGCGCTCAATGCTATTCGAAAATACAACGGCCAACCATTGATTAGCCGAGCTGATTTCATCGCCAAGCTCAAAGAGAATATGCAATTGTTGGGCATGGACAAGAGCATGATGGAACGATCCGTCAACGAAGGATTTTCGGGCGGCGAAAAGAAACGCAACGAGATTCTGCAGATGGCGATGTTGCAACCCAAGCTGGCCGTGCTGGACGAAACCGATTCGGGGTTGGACATCGATGCGCTGAGAATCGTAGCCGATGGCGTCAATGCACTCCGCAGTCCTGAACGGGCGATCATCGTCGTGACTCACTATCAGCGATTGCTTGATTACATCGTTCCCGACAAAGTGCATGTGTTGGCGGAAGGCAGAATCGTTCGGTCTGGTGACAAGTCGTTGGCATTAGAATTGGAAGCAAAAGGTTACGGCTTCCTGCAGACGGAATCCGAACCGGTTGCAGTGCGGTAGCCCTTTCTCAGACCCCTTTTCAAACACAGCCTAGATTAAAACAGATGCTTGCCACCGAAGTCGATATTTACCAAGAACAATTTGCGAAGTTTCAACGGGAACAACTTGCATTTACACCAACCTGGTTGCGGGACCTTCGTCGTCGCGGAATGGCTGAATTTGTCGAACTTGGCATTCCCACGACTCGACAAGAAGATTGGCGGTTCACCAATATAAGCGCGCTAGCCGGTCGGCCCTATAAGACGGGAACGTCCGAGTCACTCACGAATGAAGCTGTAGAAAATCTTGTTCAGCGAGGCACGCTTGATGCCTCATTTCATCGACTGGTTTTCGTTAACGGTCGCTTTGCTGCGCAGTGGTCGAGTATTTTTGATGGTCATGATGTTAATGACGGTAACCACGGGGTCGTGATTGAAAATCTTGCGGCCTCGATCCAAAATCGTTCTGAACGGATGGTAAATCATGTCGCTCGGCTGGCCGTTTTTGATGAGTCGGCGTTCATTGCGCTCAATACAGCTTTTATTAACGACGGTGCCTTTGTCGATATTCCAAACGGTGTTGTTGTTGAGCGTCCAGTTCACTTGATGTTTCTTTCCGTTGACAATGGACAAACGATCTGTCATCCGCGGAGCCTCATCCGTCTGGGCAAAGGCAGCCGCGCGACCCTCATTGAGAGTTACCTGGGTCGTGACGGAGACGAATACTTTACGAATACGGTCAGCGAAATTGAGATCGGCGAGTCGGCTGAATTAGACCACTACAAGTTACAACACGAACAGCTAGGTGCGTTGCATGTGGCGACGACGCAGATTTACCAACAATCGCAGAGCCGCTTTCGTTCGCACTATTTTTCTTTCGGAGCATCACTGGTTCGCAATGAAATGAACTGCATGCTTGCGGGCGAAGAAATTGAATGCACGCTCAATGGCCTTTACATGCCGACCGGTGACCAGCACATGGACTGCCGCACGCGGATCGACCATGCCAAGCCGCATTGCAAAAGTTATGAGCTTTATAAAGGCATTCTCGATGATCGCTCAAGAGGCGTTTTTAACGGGAAGATTTTCGTTCACCAAGATGCCCAGAAGACCGATGCGAAGCAGAGCAATCAAGCTCTTTTGCTTTCGAATGACGCCATCATCGACACCAAGCCGCAGTTAGAAATTTATGCAGATGATGTGCGTTGCACGCACGGTGCGACGATTGGCGAATTGGACGAACAAGCCATTTATTACTTGCGATCACGAGGGATCCCGGCTGATTTGGCTCGGAAGATGTTGATCTTCGCTTTTGCCAACGACTTGGTTCAGGGAGTTGATGTGCCTGCCGTGAAGAAACACTTAGAAACGATTTTGCTTTCGAGTCATGGTTTGCCGAACGTCTAAGGTTCGCGCCAGCTCGGCCGAAAATCCCGCTGGCTCGCCCAGCGGATCGTTCGGTTCTGGCCCTACAAGAGCGCGCTAGCTCGGCCGAAACTTCCGCTGGGCGAGCCAACGGGATTCCTTGCGGGGAAACATTACGATGGTGGATGGGCGATGACTGGCGCAATCCGCTACCATTGAGATTGCAAACTTTGCAAACTCCGTTTCAGCTTTCCAATCATCTAATTTCCCAGTCCATTTTTCCATGAGCGTTCCGTCTGTCGATCAATTCGAAAAGCTGGCGTCGTTTTACCTCGGTCGGCACTACGATTTGGCGGCGAGTCAGTTAAAAGACGACTTGTTGATGTACGACTCCAAGGACCTTTGTACCCACGCGATGTGCGTCGGGATGACCGGCAGCGGCAAGACAGGACTTTGCCTTGCGTTGCTTGAAGAAGCGGCGCTCGACGGCATCCCGGCAATCTGTGTCGATCCCAAAGGGGACCTAGCGAACCTGATGCTGACTTTCCCGCAGCTTCGTCCGGAAGATTTTCTGCCTTGGCTAGAACAAGGCGATGCCGCTCGCAAAGGGATGACGATTGATGAACTCGCCGCCGACACGGCGACCAAGTGGCGCAGCGGGCTGGAGTCATCGGGGCAAACGCCAGATCGCATTCAACGGTTCCGGGGCAGCGTTGATATTGCAATCTATACCCCAGGTAGCAACGCGGGCTTGCCGTTAACGGTGCTGAAAAGTTTCGACGCACCACCACCGCAGTTGCTCGAAGACGCGGACGCGATGCGCGAGCGAGTAACCGGTGCGGCCTCAGGGCTATTGACCTTGATGGGTATCAATGCCGATCCGCTATTGTCGCCCGAGCATATCTTGATCTCGTCGATTCTTGACCATTGTTGGCGACAGGGGCGAAACGTTACGGTCGCTGATTTGATCGGCTTGATTCAACGTCCACCGATCACTCGTGTGGGCGTTCTGGATCTCGATAGCTTCATGTCACCAGCCGATCGCGGGCGCATTGCAATGCAACTCAATAATCTGCTCGCATCTCCCGCGTTTTCCACATGGCTGGAAGGCGAATCGCTTTCGATTCAGCGATTGCTATATACGCCCGAGGGGAAGCCGCGACTGACGATTCTTTCAATCGCACATTTAAGCGATAGCGAACGGATGTTTTTTGTTACGATCTTGTTGAATGAGCTGTTGGCATGGATGCGAACGCAAAGCGGTACCAGTTCGCTGCGCGCGATGTTTTACATGGATGAAATCTACGGGTACTTCCCACCGTCAGCCAAACCGCCGTCCAAGCCACCCATGTTAACGCTGCTAAAGCAATCGCGCGCGTTCGGTTTGGGAATCGTCCTTGCCACGCAAAATCCGGTTGACCTGGACTATAAAGGGCTATCGAACATCGGCACCTGGTTCCTTGGTCGATTGCAAACCGAACGGGACAAGGCGCGAGTTTTAGAAGGGCTGGAAGGTGCCGCCGTTCAATCCGGTGCTGCGTTCAATCGCGGTGAGATGGAACAGCTTTTGGCATCGCTTGGCAATCGTGTCTTCCTGATGAACAACGTTCACGACGATGGCCCCACTGTCTTTCAGTCTCGTTGGGTCATGTCGTTCTTGGCCGGACCGTTGGCCCGCGACAAAATCACGAAATTGATGGCGAGTCGAAAGCAGGCCGCTGCCGAAGTGAAGGCTGCAAAGAAGCACGATTCATCAACCGTTGAATCGATCTCTACGGATGCATCGAAACCAAGCCGTCCGGTCGTGCCGACGGGCGTTACGGAGCGGTTTTTATCTCCTTCGATTCGGCACCAAGAAGTTGCCAAGCTTGTTTATCGCCCCGCGATCTATGCGGAAGGTTCGGCACACTACGTTCGTGCCTCAGCGGATCTGGATTGCTGGATTGACGTCAAGCGTTTGCTCAAATGCAATCCCAGCTTGCCTGCTTCGGCGTGGGAAGCAAGCGTTGCTGTCAACGGTGATTTTGATTTGTCTGATGAGCCGGATGATGAGTTCGCATTCGCTGATTTGCCAACGGAACTGCGCGGTGCAGCGACATTCAAGGATCTCGACAAGCGATTCAAAGACTATTTGTATCGTCATCATTCGATATCGCTTTTCAGATGCGTTTCACTGGGCAAGTTGGCACCGCAGGGATCGACTGAAGGCGAAGCAAGAATCTATTTTTCACAAGACCTTCGCGAACTTCGCGACTTGGAGAGCGAGAAAGTACGCGCAAAGTTTGCGACGCGAGCCAAAGCGTTAGAAAAACAGATTCGTGCGGCAGGCGATCGGCTCACCAAGGAACAAAACGAAATGAAAGAAGCGACCATGTCGACTGCGATTTCAATCGGCACAACGATCTTGGGAGCATTCTTCGGCAAGAAACTTGGCAGCCGAGCAAAGGTATCGAAAACAGCAACCGCGATGCGTGGGGCGACACGGGCTAGTCAAGCGAAAGGCGATGTCGATCGTGCTGAAGAATCGATGCAACAATTGCAACTTGATTGGGAGGACTTGAACAGTGAAATTAAGACTTCGCTCGATGGAATTATCGCTAAATACGATGTCAAATCGATCGGATTAGAAGAAACGCAGCTCGCGCCAAAGAAAGGTGACCTCAAGACGAAACCGTTGCTATTGATTTGGCTACCATGGCAAATTGATTCTGAAGGTGTTGCCTCGCCGTTGTTTTGAAATTGACAATGTGGCCAAGTCGCTCATAGAATCCGGGAACTTATGATTCGGTCGATCCTTAGGTAAGCCGCAATCCGTAAGCGTGCGGGCTGAATGACTGAGCGCGAATGCTCCACGACCGAATGCCGAACGCCACCGAGTTCAACGCGCAGCGTTCAATCGTCAATCGAACGCCACCATCCGTCGGCCCGCAGGCTTACGCCAGGCGGCTTACGATTGACTTTCGCTGCGCAACCCGACCACTAAACTGTTCAGCCATTTTGTGGGATTAAATCTGAATACTGAATCCAAAGTCTCGTCTGACCGCTTACTTAAACGTGCCGGTTTGGTTGCGCTGATTGCGATCATTGCCTTCCTTATGCCCGTACCGTTTCACTCTCGTTTGTCTAATCGTTTTGGCGATTTGGTTCACTTGCCAGCTTACGTACTCATTACGTATTTAGGTATTGCGGTTTCTGACCGATATGTGAACAACAAGCTGTTCACTCGCTTATTAGCGACGCTTGCGATCGTCAGTGTGAGCGGGTTCATTGAACTTCTGCAAGCAAAACTGGGGCGCACTGCATCGCTACAGGATTTGATTACCAATGGAAGCGGTGCGACCGTCGGCCTATTTGTGCACCTATCAGCAGGCTGCGAATCGATTGCGAAGCGTTTCATCCGCTTGGCGGGAATGTTGATCTTTTTGTTTATTGCCTCGAGTCCCCTCCGATCGATGATCGATATTGCAAGAATGGAGCAGTTTCCTGCTAAGCTCGGGATGTTTACGTCAAGCACTGAGCTGGAACGCTGGTACATCGGTTCTGCCACGGCTGAAGTGGTTACCGATAATTCATTTGGATTCAATGGCAAGTCTGGCTCGGCGGTTGAAGTAACGTTTTACCCGCACGAGTTTCCGGCCATTCAATTGCGGTATCTAAACACGGATTGGACTGACTATGAGACATTGACGTTTGACCTCGCACGCAGCGCACAAGACACGACGGAGCCGTTGCTGATTCAACTTCGGATCAGCGATCGATTTAACCGTAAGAATCCAAATAATGGATTTGTCGAGCGTTATAACCTCGCACCGGGCGAGCGAAAGCAGATATCGATTCCGGTTGCCTTGATCGCCAGCGGTCCTGATCGAACGGTTGACATTGATAGGATTCGGTTCGTTGAGTTCATGGCTGTCGAGCTCAAGACAGCGGCGACCATTCGACTTGCGAACTTACAGTTGCACGTGCGGACTGGAGATGGTTGATTGGCGCACCTCTCAAAGAGCGAAGGCATACCCAAAAGCGGTCAAAGCGAACCTTTGCGATCTGCTCGATCGTCTTCATCATGGTAGCTATCGCCCGAAACCTAGCTTGCGAAAGAACATCTCCGAAGGGAATATTGATATAGGCGAAATTGCAGTGTACAATTGAGGAATCACGTCAAACCGAGGAAATCGCTGATGAGTCAGAGCAAAGTTACGGCAGAAATTCTTGATCTTCCCGTCTCGGAACGGATCGAATTAGTGGGCCAGATTTGGGACAGCATCTCTCAGGAAAGCTTGCCGGCGATTGGTGACATTAACCGAAAGATTCTTGAGGAACGGATCGCTGAACATCAAACCAATCCCGACTCAGGCATTACGCTTGGCGAACTACAAGCCGAGTTGCTCAGGAAGTGAACGACGACCGATTGAGAATCAAGCCCGGCGCTCTCGAAGACATTCGAGAACTTCGACTCGAGTATGCACTAATATCTGAGGTGCTAGCGGAGGGTTTTAGTCAAGAACTGCTTCGAGTGCTTGAACGAATCGAGACTACGCCGGAGCTTTACGCCCTGATTGAACTGGGGTGTCGGCAGGTTCGACTTAATCGGTTTCCGCACGTCGTCACCTATTTGATTGATGGTGACCGCGTGGTTGTCTTGGCTGTGCTGCACGGTCGTCGCAAATCAAAAACTTGGAAACTGCGAGCCACTTAAGTTTTCATTGAGGGCGAATACGGAATCAGCGTGCCGTTGTGAAATTTTTGGCCACGTTGAATCTAGTAAATTCTCGTGCGACCAGCAGATTGCTTGCCATCGACCAGCGTTTACCAATGCGCTGAACAGGTCCGATAGCCAAACTTGCCCGGTCTTGCGAATAATTCTTGGATGCGTGAGCCAGCATGTTAATGGCGTCGCGGCTGGCAGCCATCGTAAGAGAACCCCGTAGAACAGTTCGGGAGTTGGCACAGGCTGATAATGTCAAAAGTTGTTCCGCATTGTTCCAAATCGACCTAAGCCGATAACAGTTACATATCGAGTCTTACAGAAGATTGGCAAGAGCCATAATTTATAATGCAGTCTTTGACGTCTTGCGAGGTTCTTCGATCGCGTATCGCGGAATGGCGTACCCGGGCAATCGTTCGCGAAGCTGCTCGATGATTGCCTTCCCTTGTGCGATTGACACTTCAAAATGAGCAGCACCGCGAACTCGATCGAGCTGATGCAAGTAATATGGTTGCACTCGTAGGTCGACCAAACGCCGACATAACGATTCCAGTGCATCGACCGAATCATTAACGCCATGCAGTAGCACCGCTTGATTCAAGATGGGGATTCCGGCATCAACCATCCTTGCAATCGACGTTTCGACCGACGCATCGATCTCAGCCACATGATTGCAATGCACAACGACCCAGGTCGTCAATCGACTGCCTTGCAAGCGGTTCAAAAATTCGTCGGTCACGCGTTGTGGAATCACGATCGGCATCCGCGAATGAATGCGCAGTCGCTTCACATGAGGTATCGACTCGATCGCAGAAATCAGTCGACCCAGCTTTGGATCACTCAGCGTCAGCGGGTCACCACCACTCAAGATGACTTCATCAATGTCGACACGTTCGCGGAGTTCGTTAACTGCGGGCTCCCAAACGTCGCCATGGGGGCTCGTTGGTGGGTTCGACTCGGCAATTGAGTAGTCGAATTCTCGACGAAAACAGTACCGACAGTGAACGCCGCAGACCCCCGTCGCGATCACCAACGCCCGTTTTGCGTATTTTTGCAATAATCCGGGCGCGACAATTGATAGCTCGTCGCCAACCGGATCGTCGACAAAACCGGTCGTTGCAGTCATTTCCTCGCCGATGGCCAAAACTTGTCGGAGCAGCGGGTCGTGCGGGTTTCCGGGCTCGATTCGAGCCAAAAATTCGAGCGAAACAAAGGTCGGAAACTCATTTTCTGCCTGTTTCGTTGCATCATCGGCTTCAGGAAGTCCCAATCGACGACGCAATTCGCTTGCCGAACGGATGGCCAGCTTCATCGATTGTCGCCAATCGATCAAATTGCAAAATTTTTCATCTTGGCCGTTCCGCGGCAAACCGGTCGGGACAATTCTGCCCTTTGTCGCTAGAATCTGCGTCGATCTGTACTTCAAAACCTTCCCCCTTCTCAAATGCGCTGACGGAGCCAGCTAGGTCGTGGCAACATACACTACAAGCGATTTTCGCAAAGGTCTCAAAATTCAGCTCGACGGCGAACCTTACTCGATCGTCGAAGTCCTCTTCGTCAAACCTGGTAAAGGCAATGCACTTTACAAATGCAGGCTGCGAAACTTAGTTCGCGGAACGATGCTTGACCGAACCTACAAGGGTGGCGACGCATTGGAAAGCGCTGATGTCGAGCAAACGGATGTTCAATTTCTTTATCGCCAAGGCGAAGACTACGTGTTTATGGACACGGTCAGCTTCGAGCAATACGACGTAAAAACGGAAGTCGCTGGCGACGCATGGAAATACCTCAAGGATGGGATGACGTGCACAATGACACTCTACAACAACAATCCAATTGTCCTGGAACCACCATCCCATGTCGAACTGGAAGTCGTGGAAACCAATCCAGGCACGAAAGGCGATACGGCGACAAACGTCACCAAGCCGGCCAAAGTTGAAACGGGAGCTGAATTTTCAGTACCTGGCTTCATCAAAGTTGGCAATGTGATCAAAATCGATACCCGGATCGGCGAGTACGTTGAACGCGTAAACAACTAGATGCTCCTTTGGCCATTCACTCTGTGGATCGCTCGATCAATGAGTGGGATAGGCTTCCAGCCTGTCGCATTGAAAATGACAGGCTGGAAGCCTATCCCACTTGCCATCCCATACTCAAACTTGACGAAGCAATGAAAAAATTTGCAGCTCCGGTTTTCATCATGCTGACGGCGTTTGCGGGTTTGGTCGATGCCCAGGACGTCGCGATTACGGACCCAGCCAAACAAGCAATGTTGCTTGAAGCCGAGTTCATACGGGACATTCGCCAAGTCACCTTTGATGGGCTTCGCGCCGGCGAAGGCTATTTCAGCGCCGATGGCCGCAGCATGGTCTACCAGTGCGAACGCGAGGCCGCGAATCCGTTCTACCAGATCTTTCGCATGGATCTCGAAACCGGTGACCTAACAAAAATCTCGCCGGGCATCGGCAAGACAACTTGCGCATGGATTCACCCCAACGGCGATGATGTCTTATTCGCCAGCACGCACGAAGACCCAGATGCAACGAAAAAGCAATCAGAAGAACTTGAGTTGCGTGCCAGCGGCAAACAGCGACGTTATGCCTGGGACTACGACCCTCAATTCGAGTTATTTTCGAAGTCGACGACATCCGGAAAAATCACTCGCTTGACGACGGCAATGGGCTACGACGCTGAAGGCTCGTATAGTCCCGACGGTAAGTCGATCTTGTTTGCCTCTAACCGTGTTGCCTTCGAGCGTCCGCTCACCGCGCGTGAGAAAACATTGTTTGACATCGACTCGGCTTCGATGATCGATATTTATCGTATGAACGCAGATGGTACCAGTGTGGTTCGATTGACAGACACACTTGGCTACGACGGTGGACCATTTTTCTCACCCGACGGGAAGCGTTTTTGTTGGCGACGGTTCAGCGAAGATGGTGTGACGGCTGAGATTCATACCATGGGCGTTGATGGCCAAGACCCGCAACAATTGACGCATATCGGTGCGATGAGCTGGGCACCGTATTATCACCCCAGCGGCGACTACTTGGTTTTCACTACCAATCGCCATGGCTTTGCAAATTTTGAACTTTATCTCGTTCGAACCGATGGAATGGGCGAGCCTGTGCGTGCCACCTACACCGATGGCTTCGACGGGCTCCCTGTTTTTCTTCCCGATGGCAAGACGATCTCATGGACCACCAATCGTGGACCCACGAAGAAGTCGCAGATTTATATGGCGTCGTGGGACCATGCGGCCGCTAGAAAATGGTTGAAACTCGATGCCAAAACCGATCAAGCAGAGAGTAAAGGCAGCTCAGAGGATCGTGACGCGGCCATCGCATCAGCCAATTCGTCGGTGCCACAATTTTCACCAGCCGATATCGGTCGTCACGTGGATTACCTCACGCGTCCAGAACTTGGCGGACGGCTGACCGGTACCGCAGGTGAACGCCGCGCCACCGCTTATGTTGCCGCGTATCTTGAGAGTCTTGGTTATGAGCCTGCGGGTGACGACGGCACATTCTTTCACTCCTTTGAATTTCCGGCAGGTGCAGAAGTCGGCGAGGGGAATTCGCTTACGCTATCGAAAGCAAAAGATTCAAAACCGCTCAAGCTCGATACCCAGTGGCGACCCTTATCGTTTTCTGGCAATGGGCCATTCGAGTCGGCAAACGTTGTTTTTGCTGGCTACGGTTTCGTCGCGCCTGCCACCGAGTCCATTGCTGAATATGATAGTTACGTGCACCTAGATGTTACCGACAAATGGGTCATGGTCTTGCGTGACTTACCGCAAGAGATCAAGCCGGAATTGCGTCAACATTGGGCGCGTTATAGTGCCCCGCGCCGCAAAGCATCGGTCGCTCGCGATCTCGGTGCACGTGGGATTATTTTCGTTGCTGGGCCAACGAGCGAAGTCAAGCAAGAGTTGATTCGTTTTGATCACGATGCTTCGCCAGCGGGGGTCAGCATGGCGGTCGTTTGCATCGACAATGCCACCGCGCAGGCTTGGATGACAACAGCGGGAAAATCACTTGCTGACGAGCAAAAAGAGATCGACCGGGGTGACATGGCAATGGGCTACGAATTGGCTGGGGTCCAAGTAAGCGCGTCGATCAATATCGAACGCAAAACAGGCACTGGTCGCAACGTGCTCGCTCGCTTGCGGTCCACGGATGCGGGTTCAACTGCGAAACAGCCGCTGGTGATTGTGGGAGCGCATATCGACCACCTCGGCGTCGGCGGTGGCGGCAGCTCACTGGCGCGTGATGACGAACGTGGGCTGGTCCATGTCGGCGCTGATGACAATGCGTCAGGTGTCGGTGCGATGATTGAAATTGCCCAGTACTTGGCATCTGAAAAACGGTCCCACAAACTACCTGCGCGGCGCGATTTGATCATCGCTGCATGGTCGGGTGAAGAGCTCGGACTGTTCGGGTCGCAGGCTTTTGTCAAGGATTTTTATAAGCTCTTTCCCGACGCGCCGAAGCCATACCTGGATGCAGAGGCTGCTGCCGCGGCGGAAACGCATAACGCAATGCTGGCTGCGCACGGTGCGGCACCTGACGACGATCCACTGACATCCGCCATCACCGCTTATCTTAATCTCGATATGGTCGGTAGGCTGCGCGAGAAACTGGCGATTCAAGGCATCGGCTCCTCGCCATCGTGGGAAGGTGAAGTCCAACGTCGCAATATCCCCATCGCCTTGTCACTGAACCTAGACAAGACCACATCACGGTTGCCAACGGACGCAGCCTCGTTTGTTTCGCGAGGCGTGCCGATTTTGTCAGCCTTCACCGGTGCGCACGAAGATTATCACACTCCCCGCGATACACCGGAGAAGCTTAACTATGAAGGTGCGTCGAAGATTGCAAATCTATTTGCGCTCATCACTCGCGGCCTGCTGACAACCGAGACTCCGCCTGAATTCAAACTTGACGCGTCAGAAGAAGGTAAAGAAAGTGCTCCTCGTGCGAACTTGACCGCGTACCTGGGCACGATCCCAGACTATGTCGCGGGAGATATCAAGGGGCTGAAGCTGTCAGGGGTTGCACCGGAAGGGCCAGCCGCAAAGGCGGGAGTCAAAGGGGGCGATATTATCGTCGAACTTGCCGGACGCAAGGTCGAGAATATTTATGACTACACCTACGCCATCGAAGCACTCAAGGTCGGTGACGCGGTAAAGATTGTCGTCACGCGTGGCGACAAGAATGTGGAACTGCAAGTCACGCCCGCCTCCCGCGATTGATCGAGCAAGAACCCGACAACCCTCGTTGACAGGCACAATCACTGATTTGAGGATCAGTGCTGGTAAAGACGCTGCCGCTTTCTTTATTAAGATCGACAAACAAAACACCGTGATCGTGATGGTCTCCGCCAGCCGTTTATGCAGCAATCACGTCAGCACTGGGCTATGTTGTATAACGCCGTTGGCGTAAGGAACAATTCCTGCGCACACTCAATTGACGTCAACCCCAAATTTTTAACAGGCCAGCCTCATCCCAATTGCGCGGGGCGAATTATTTTAACTCAGCAGCCCGTGCGAGCGCTTCATCGCTGCCAGCCACCATCAATGTGTCACTTCTTTTAGCTTGGCGTCAGGGTCAGGCGATGGGGTAATGCGACCTGTTAAAACATCAAGCAGTGCGACTGAGCAAAGTGGGACAGTCGCAAAACCTTGACGGCGTGGATTCGATTTGCGTCATTCCCGCGAAGTATGAACTTACTACGCATTGAGACCGAATACCAACAACGGTCATCCGCCCGACAAAAGAGACTGAAACGCATTTGGCGTTCCCCTGGACCAGTCTCAGGCGATCGCTAAGCTTTTGCAGAAGTCTGTTCCTCTACAAACCATTTCGTCGACGAAGTGATACCTGACCGTATGGATCTCCAACTCTTAATCCTCTCGGGGCCCGAGAAAAACCGCGTCATTAAATTGAGCGATGTGACAAAGGTTACACTTGGGCGGGGGCAGTCATGCGATGTCATTATCAATGATCCAAGGTCCAGTCGTATGCACTGCGAGTTAATCTACAACGATACCGAGCTTCGCATCGTTGACCTGGGAAGCTCCGGCGGCACTTTTGTAAATGGAAAGCGAATCGCAGAATCGAGGCTGAAGCGAGGCGATAAGCTTCAAATTGGCGACAGCCTGATCGAATTGCAATCCGCTGGAACGCAGTCGGCGGGCGACGGCCAGGAGCCGAGAGCACTGGTGGCACGACTTTCGGTTAATTCATTGAATGCATTAGTTGGCAAAACAATTGATCAATTTTTACTCACGAAAATATTGCATGCAGGAGCGAACAGCGTCCTATTTCTTGCAAATGACCTCCGGCAAGAACGCTTCGCCGTTGTCAAGGTGATGCAACCAACCTTGATGTCGGATGACGAACAGAGAAGCCGATTTGTTCGCGCGGTTCATACCATGATCAATGTCAAGCACGACAATTTAGTCGAAATCTATGGTGCTGGAAAAAGTGGTAACCTCTGTTGGTGCGCAATGGAATTCGTCGACGGAATCAGTATTTTGGAGATGATTGAGCTGATTGGCGTCAACGGACGACTCGATTGGCGAGAAGTCTATCGTATCGCGGTGCACATCGGCCGAGCGCTTGAGTGCGCCGAAACACACAAGATTGTCCATCGGAACGTAGCCCTCGAGAATCTCCTTCAACGCAAGAATGATAAAGTCGTCAAGCTTTGCGATTTGTTGCTTGCGAAAGCATTTGAAGGGTCTCAAGCGAGACAAATCACTGTTCCTGGGCAAATCGTTGGAAATCTTGGATACATGGCACCGGAACGTTTGGTTGACACTTCTCAACTGGACTGGCGTTCGGATCAATATGGGTTAGGAGCAACGTTGTTTGCCTTGCTCACAGGGCACCCTCCCTTTGAGGCGAAAACGTTGCCGGAGCTGATCAAAGCCATCCGATCCGAAACCCCGAGGTTTCCTACCGAGGTGACCCAGGAGGGCAACGCAACATTTCTAAAAATAGTGTTAAAGATGCTCAATAAAGAGCCGAAAGAGCGATTCGCATTTCCCAATGAATTACTTCGTCGACTCGACGAACTTGGGAAGCAAGCGAACGTCGATGCCGATCTGCCGTTCAACCTTTAGATCGAAGCTCTATTCTTTTAATTGCGCAATGGCCTTGAGAACGGCTATCGCTTCCATCGACTCTCGGTCGAGCCGCTGGGAGCCAAAGTGAAAGCGATCTCCGGTGATTATGATTAAGTGCGTCATCCGAGTTTCCAAGCCAGATAGGCTTGACTACCATCCGCGATGCGAAAGACGTCGATACCATGCAGCCCGTATCGAAAGATAATCACCCAGCGATTGTACGAAAAGAGTCGGATATCGTCGCCTAACTCTGGAGCTCGCGTTCCGAGCTTCGCGGTCGCCGACAGTTCGGCAAGTTTTTCACACTCTGCGATGAGTTCGTCGATTATTACGTCGGCGAGTATGGGACGACGTGAGGTGAACGCTATTTGAAATGCGATCTCCTGCAGGTCAAGCTCGGCTGCGTCGCTGCGCCGTACCAAACGTTTCAATGCTTGATCCCAAAACTGGCCAGACGTTCTCGAACCGCCAGTTTCGTCTGTTCGGCATCGAACTCCGCGACACGTCCGGCAGCGATGTCGTCATCCGCCTGCTGGACATCACGACGCAACCTTTCAGTCACGCTTAGCCGATGCTCCAACGACGCGAGTGCTTCTCGAAGAACCTCGTCTTCATTTTGAAAAACTCCGCCAGCCACGAGCGAATTGATGCGTCTCGAAATGTCGCTTGGTATCGTATAGTCCATCTTTGTGCTCCACTGCTCCTTACAAAGGTAATCCAGTACCAACCTACAAGCAATGCGTTATATTGCGTAGGGGCCAAAGGGCGGGGCATACTTGCAGGGGCTAGCGAACGTTCATCGATATCATGGTAGCCTGTCGGTGGATCAACATGGTCCAGCACTATTTTATCAAAGCAGCGCCCAATGACATCCAACCAAGATCCTCTCGATGAGACGTTCGATTTTGACGATGTGACGATTCCGCCCGTGGACAAACCTGACGATGGGGCTAATCAAGACGATGATGCCACGCTACCAGGTCCAACGACCGGTGAGTTTGAAACGCTGCCGCCGGATCGTGCGGCGCCGCTTGAGTCTGCTGTCGGTACCAGGGTTCGGTACTTTGGTGATTATGAGCTGTTGGCAGAGATCGCTCGCGGCGGCATGGGCGTGGTTTATCGAGCTAGGCAGAACAAGCTCAACCGCATCGTGGCTCTCAAGATGATCCTGGCGGGCCAGTTCGCTTCGGAAGTAGACGTTGAACGCTTCTATTTGGAGGCAGAAGCCGCAGCGCAATTGGATCATCCGGGCATCGTACCGGTTTATGAGGTTGGTCAGTGCCTCGGTCAGCACTTTTTCTCGATGGGTTTTGTCGAAGGCCAGAGCCTTGCCGCACGATTGGTCGCTGGTCCAGTGCCACCACGAGAAGCCGCCAGTCTGATAAAGCAGATCGCTGAAGCGATAGCCTATGCACACTCAAAGGGTGTAATCCACCGCGACTTGAAGCCAGCCAACGTGCTCTTAGACAAGCATGGCAATCCCAAGGTTACCGACTTTGGCCTGGCAAAGAGGCTGGAGAGTGAAAGTGGGTTGACGCGTACCGGCGCGGTAATGGGCACGCCAAGCTATATGCCACCGGAGCAGGCAGCAGGTAAGACAATGATAGGTCCTACTGCGGATATCTATTCTTTAGGGGCTATCCTTTATGCCGTGCTAACGGGCCGACCACCGTTTCAATCCGCGAATGTGCTCGATACTTTAATGCAAGTATTGGAGCAGGAGCCCGTATCTCCGCGGCAACTTGATTCACAGATTGACCGCGACCTGGAGACAATCTGTCTTAAGTGCCTTGAGAAAGACCCACAGCACCGTTATGCGTCGGCTCAGGCCCTCGCCAACGATCTTGGTCGATTCGCTGAGGGTGAATCGATTAGCATTAAAAGTGTCAACATGCTCGACCGAGTCACAAGATCATTGCGACGCAGCAAACATGACGTCGATTTGCGTAGCTGGGGAACTATGTTGTACTGGTTCGCAGCGATCGTCTTGCTTTCAGAAGTCGGAATCTACATTCATGCACTTGGCGGCCCGCCCTATCCAAAACACTGGGCGTTTTTAATCCGTACCGTGCAGGTAATCGCGATGGGAATCACGCTTTGGAGTTATCAAAAAGTCTGGTCGGAATCGACCGGATTAGCAGAGAGACAGATGCTTTCATTATGGATTGGATTTATAGTCTGTTGTTATTTGCTGCTCGCCGTTGCCTATCTGGTTGCCACTCCTGAGCAACCACTCGATGAACTGCGGATTTATCCCAATCTAGCAATTATCAGCGGTCTGACTTTCTTTGGCATGGGAAGCAGCTATTGGGGGCAGTGCTACACTTTTGGAATTAGCTTCTTTCTCCTGGCCCTCGTCATCCCCTTCAACCTCCCATTGGGGCCGCTTGAATTCGGCATACTGTGGGCAGTATGTCTGACCCTGGTTGGTCGACGCCTGCGAAATCTGGATTCAGTGACTGTTTGACAGCCACCACAAGTTGAGAATAAAACGTAACCCTAGCAAACGTTCATCGATATCATGGTGGCGGATCGGTGGATCAACTTGGTTAGGCACAATTTTATCAAAGCAGCATTGAATGATATCCAACCACAATCCTGACGATGAGACGATTGATTTTGACGATGTGACGATCCCGCCGGTAGACAACCTTGGCGATGCGGCTAATCAATACGATGACGCGACGCTACAGGGTCCGACGACCGGTGAGTTTGAAACAATGCCGCCTGATCCTACAGCGCCGCTTGTTTCTTCAGTTGGCACGAGGGTCCGGTACTTCGGTGATTATGAGCTGTTGACGGAGATCGCTCGCGGCGGCATGGGCGTGGTTTATCGAGCCAGGCAAAACAAGCTCAACCGCATCGTTGCTCTCAAGATGATCCTGGCGGGACAGTTCGCTTCGGAAGAAGACGTCCAGCGTTTCTATACCGAAGCTGCTGCGGCGGCGCTGCTTGATCACCCCGGGATTGTACCGGTCTATGAAGTCGGTGAACATCAAGGACAACACTTCTTCTCAATGGGTTTCGTGGAAGGAACTAGTCTTGCCGCACGGATTACATCCGGTCCCTTGCCACCGCGCGAGGCGGCTGGCTTTTTGAAGTTGATCTCTGAAGCGATTGCTTATGCTCATAGCAAAGGGGTGATTCACCGTGACTTGAAGCCTGCCAACGTTTTGCTTGACAAGCAAGGCACACCGAAAGTCACGGACTTTGGTTTAGCCAAGAACATGGAAAGCGAAAGTGGACTGACTCGCACGGGGTCAGTGATGGGGACGCCAAGTTACATGCCACCGGAACAGGCCGGTGGCAAGAACGACCAAGTCGGTCCCCGCTCGGACGTGTATTCACTGGGCGCGATGCTGTACTGTCTTTTGACCGGTCGTCCGCCGTTTCAGGCTGCGAATCCACTGGACACGCTGCTGCAAGTTATGACGACGGAGCCTGTGCCGCCACGGCAGCTCAATCCGCAGGTGCCCAAGGATTTGGAAACGATCTGCGTTAAGTGTTTGCAGAAGGACCCCTCGCGTCGCTACGAATCGGCAACCGCATTAGCGGCTGACCTTGGGCGTTATCATCGTGGCGAACCGATCCACGCCCGCTCGATCAGCCGCAGCGAACGCACCTGGCGTTGGTGCAAACGCAATCCCGTGGTGGCGAGTCTGCTTGCCGTTTCGGTGACGTTGTTGCTAGTGTCTTTGGTCTCTTTGAAAGCCGAAGCAAACCAACGCAGGGCGGCGCTGGATCAAGAATCGTTGGCGAAAAGGAACTTAGCAAAGCAGCTTGAGCAAGGGAAGGAAGCCTCTACCGCTCTCCTCAGTTACGGCATCGCCGAATACGAAGCCGCTCATTTTGCTAACAGCACGATCAACCTCACACGTGCCTGGAAACTAAGAGCCGACGACGATCCGCTCCGAGAACCGTACGCTCGCGTGATTGTCGATAAGTTGACTCGTGGTGGTCGCTCGTGGATAAACATAGCGCATGAAGGCGGTGTCTTTACCGTGGCTTATAGCCCCGACGGCTCACGCGTGGCAACCGCTTCGAATGACAAAACAGCACGACTGCGGGATGCGCAGACGGGTGCACCACTTGGCGAGCCGATGCGACATGAAATCTATGTCTATTCCGTGGTCTTTAGCCCCGACAGTTCACGCGTGGCAACCGCTTCGGGAGACAACACAGCACGGCTGTGGGATGCAAAGACGGGGGCGCCGCTTGTCGAGCCGATGCGACATGAAGGCAGTGGCATTGTCTATTCGGTGGCCTTTAGCCCCGATGGCTCACGCGTGGCAACTGCTTCGAATGACAAGACAGCGCGGTTGTGGGATGCGCAGACGGGTCGTCCGCTTGGCGCGCCGATGCGACATGAATTTGATGTCATTTCGGTGGCCTTTAGCCCCGACGGCTCACGCGTGGCAACCGCTTCGTATAACAAAACCGCGCGGCTGTGGGATGCGCAAACGGGTGCACCAGTTGGCGCGTTGATGCGACATGAAGACGGTGTCCATTCGGTGGCATTTAGCCCGGACGGCTCACGCGTGGCAACCGCTTCGCGTGACAACACAGCAAGGCTTTGGGATGCGAAGACAGGCACTCCGCTCGGCACGCCGATGCGACATGAGGACATTGTCGGCTCGGTGGTCTTTAGCCCCGACGGCTCACGCGTGGCAACCGCTTCGGCTGACAAAACAGCACGGCTGTGGGATGCGCAGGCGGGTGTACCGCTGGGCACGCCGATGCGACATGAAGAAGATGTCCAGTCCGTGGCCTTTAGCCCTGACGGCTCACGGGTGGCGACCGCTTCGCGTGACAACACAGCAAGGTTGTGGGATGCGCAGACAGGTGCACCGCTTGTCGAGTCGATGCGACACGGAGGCATTGTCTATTCGGTGGCATTTAGCCCCGACGGCTCACGCTTGGCGACCGCTTCGAATGACACGACAGCGCGGTTGTGGGACTTGCAGACAGGGGCGCCGCTTGTCGAGTCGATGCGCCTTGATGCCGGTGTCCGTTCCCTGGCCTTTAGCCCCGACAGTTCACGCGTGGCAACCACTTCGCATGACAAATCAGCGCGGCTGTGGGATGCGCAGACAGGGGCGTTGCTTTGCGAGCCGATGCGACATGAAGAAGGTGTCCGTTCAGTGGCTTTTAGCCCCAACGGCTCACGCGTGGCGACCGCTTCGAATGACAACACAGCACGGCTGTGGGATGCGCAGACGGGTGTACCGCTGGGCACACCGATGCGACATGAAGCCGCTGTCGGTTCCGTGGCGTTTAGCCCAGATGGCTCACGCGTGGCAACCGCTTCGAATGACAACACGGCAAGGCTGTGGGATGCGCAGACGGGGGCCCCGCTTGTCGAGCCAATGCGACATGATGGCATTGTCTTCTCCGTTGCCTTTAGCTCCGACGGCTCACGCGTGGCGACCGCTTCGGAAGACAATACGGCACGGCTGTGGGATGCGCAGACGGGTGTACCGCTGGGCACGCCGATGAGACATGATAATTCTGTCTTTTCCGTGGTCTTTAGCCCCGACGGCTCACGCGTGGCGACCACTTCGGAAGACAAGCTAGCACGGCTGTGGGATGCGCAGACGGGTGTACCGCTTGGCGAGCCGATGCGAAATGAAAACATTGTCCAATCCGTGGCTTTTAGCCCCGACGGCTTACGCCTGGCAACCGCTTCGGAAGACAACACAGCACGGCTGTGGGATGCGCAGACGGGGGCACCGCTGGGCGCGCCGATGCGACATAAAATGATTGTCTATTCCGTGGCGTTTAGCCCCGACGGCTTACGCGTAGCAACCGCTTCGGAAGATAAAACAGCACGGCTGTGGGACGCACAGACAGGGGCGCCGCTTGGCGAGCCGATGCGCCTTGATGACCCTGTACTATCCGTGGCCTTTAGCCCCGATGGAGTTCGCCTAGCGACTGCTTCTCGTCGAGGCGTGAACTTTTTTGATTTCGAACAGATCCTACCAAATGACTTGTCACGATTTATCAGTCATTTCACAGATACGTCCAATTCGTCGCCTCCGTGGGATGCAGAGTTTGGACGTGAACTGACTGCGCTCCAGTCCAGACGAAGTTTACGTTATCGCCAGTCCACTGCGATCAAAGCGGTCAAAGACAAGAATTGGTTCGTGGCAAACTTTCATCTCCCTTGGTTGATTGAGCAGGAACCCAATAACCCTCGTTGGCAAGCATTACTTGAAGAAACCAACGCTACTCAAATGAATGCAGCACAGACCGTCGATGCTGTTGTGCCAGACCAGCCTCAAGAATCGAACGAACGGACGAAACAATAGCAAGTAAAGTCAGTGACGTGAGGATCAGCGCTGTTAAAGACGCTGCCGCTTTCTTGATTGAGATCGACAGACAAAACACCGTGATCGTGATCGTCCCGCCAGGTGTTTACGCAGCAATCACGTCAACCGGCACCGTTCTCAGTGCTGACTCACTGTTGGGAAAAACAGTTCACGCCACAGGCAAAACGGAACCCTACACAGGCCGCAACGAAGCCTGGAAAAAGAGGCAACAACTGACAATCGAAATGCCGACGCGTTGCGAATTGAATAGGAACGCATTTGGGGTTGTCATCGTATTCTGTGAGCCGATGGCGCTAGCCACGGGCCTCGTTGCGGTCGGTGATATAACATGAGGCCCGACGCGAGTCCGTGACGCTCGCGATATCTGAGTAGGGGTTCAAGCGAGTGGCGATTAGAGTGCTGTGATTTTCTACGGTTATTGCGTTAAATCAGAATTTGTACAGCAGATTCTTTTTGGGAAAGTAACCACGAAATACGCGAAGCACACGAAAGGGAGGGCCGAGAAGTATTAAAACATTTAGTTGGCAAGGCAGTCTCGCACTGAACTCTTCTTTTCGTGTCGTTCGCGTATTTCGTGGTCTCATACCGGGACCGTTATGCGATCTGATTATCAAAGATGCAAGGGCAAGTCGTATGCACAGCGAATTAATATCCAACGACATCGAGTTTCGCATGGTTGACCTGAGAAGCTCTGGTGGCGCATTTGTAAATGGAACGCGAATCGCAGAATCGATGCTGAAGCGAGGAGCTTCGAATAGGCGAAAGCCTTATCTAATTGCAATTTAATGGAATGCAGCCGGCGGCCAATGGCTAGAAGCCGAGGGACATTTTAGAATAATTACGTTCCCCGCTTCCCGCTGTAAAATCGCAATGCCGTATTTTTTGAAGACAGAAGCCAACAGACAGGTGTAATCATGGCATTGCTCGCCTCGAAATCCTCCGCCTACTTTATAGGTATCGCATATTTCTGTGGGTTGGCCGGTATCGCTATTTGGTACATGCTGCGGTATCTACGAAATCGTCGGTTGGAACGACCGGCGATTGGCGACGCAGTTCGGCCTCCCGGACAGCCGCACATTTCGGAAGGTTCACTGACTCACATTTTCCCCCGTGGTCTAAGTTCCGGTGCCGTTATCGTGGATTTGAATGCCGGACTGATTCACTTTAAGAACTGTCATTCGCCACGAAAGTTCTGGTCGTGGGCTCAGCCCTGGTTTAGCTGTCCGATCACTGACATCGAGGCCGTTCACGTTTTCAGCGATCGCGTTTGCGAGACATTGACGATCGTAACAGCAACCGGCAAAGCGGTGATCCTTTGTAATGGCACGGACTACTTGGAACTAATGAACAAGCTCAAGGAACTCGTTCCGTATAACCAGCCAGGTTTCGCAACGGACAACCCGATGATGAGTGACGTCATTCTCGCTGGCGCCTTTGTCGGTATCGTTGCCGGCGTTGCTTTCGCTGCGGTTCTGCCGGGACCATGGAGTTCCTACCCTTCGGTCATGGCGCTAGGCATGTTAGGCGGCGGCTCACTGGGAGTTTTCGGCATTTATATGCTGGTTTACTTAGGAGATGGTTGGCTACAAATTGAGGCGGTACAACCAATTGGCTTTGCAATGGTTGGCGCAACGGCTGGACTGTCTGTCGGTAGCCTGCTCGGCGGCGGCGGCGAAAACATGGGATTGATCCTCGCAATCGTGGCTGTGGGTATCGCGAGTGGTGGCGTCTTCGGCGCCGTTAAAGTATCAGGCGAACGCAAGCCTCCTCGTTAACTGTATACCGCATCGCGCCAGCGGTTGAGCGTCGTCGAACAAGCGACTTTTTAGAATCCGTTGGCCGATGCGGCTTGGTCAACGCGTTGCACAGCGAGCCAATCACGAAGACGAGGAAAGCAGTCGATTCTTGCAAGACCGCTACCGAGCGACTAGACAGGGCCAAAGGGCGGGGCATACTTGCAGGGGCTAACGAACGTTCATCGATATCATGGTAGCCTGTCAGTGGATCAACATGGTCAAGCACAATTTTATCAAAGCAGCGCCCAATGACATCCAACCAAGATCCTCTCGATGAGACGTTTGATTTTGACGATGTGACGATTCCGCCGGTAGACAACCTTGGCGATGCGGCTAATCAATACGATGACGCGACGGTACAGGGTCCGACGACTGGTGCGTTTGAAACACTGCCGCCTGATCCTACAGCGCCGCTTGCGTCTTCGGTCGGCACAAGGGTCCGGTACTTCGGTGATTATGAGCTGTTGACGGAGATCGCTCGCGGTGGCATGGGCGTGGTTTATCGAGCTAGGCAAAACAAGCTCAACCGCATCGTTGCCCTCAAGATGATCCTCGCGGGCCAGTTCGCTTCGGAAGAAGACGTCCAGCGTTTCTATACCGAAGCTGCGGCGGCAGCCCTGCTCGATCATCCCGGCATCGTTCCGGTCTATGAAGTCGGTGAGCATCAAGGACAACACTTCTTCTCGATGGGTTTCGTGGAAGGAACCAGTCTTGCAGCGCGGATTACATCCGGTCCCTTGCCACCGCGCGAGGCGGCCGCGCTTTTGAAGTTGATCGCTGAGGCGATTGCGTATGCTCATAGCAAAGGGGTGATTCACCGTGACTTGAAGCCTGCCAATGTTTTGCTTGACCTACAGGGCACACCGAAAGTCACGGACTTTGGTCTGGCCAAGAACATGGAAAGCGAGAGTGGGCTAACTCGCACCGGGTCGGTGATGGGGACGCCAAGCTACATGCCACCGGAGCAGGCCGGTGGTGCGAACGACCAAGTCGGACCACGCTCGGACGTGTATTCACTGGGCGCGATGCTGTACTGCCTGTTGACTGGTCGTCCACCGTTTCAGGCTGCGAATCCGCTGGACACGCTGCTGCAGGTGATGACAACCGAGCCTGTGCCGCCACGGCAGCTCAATCCGCAGGTGCCCAAAGATTTGGAAACGATCTGTGTAAAATGTTTACAAAAAGATCCCTCGCGACGCTACGAATCGGCAACCGCATTAGCGGCCGACCTTGGGCGTTATCATCGTGGCGAACCAATCCACGCGCGCTCAATCAGTCGCAGCGAGCGCACCTGGCGCTGGTGCAAACGCAATCCCGTGGTAGCGAGTTTAACTGCGGCTGTCGCCTTGGTCTTGGTCTTGGGCACCGCAATCTCGAGCTATTTTGCATTGCACGCGCATCGTTCGTCTGTCCAAGCCGATGAGCGTACGCATGAAGCCCTCGAAAATCTTGATCGAGCGGAAGTGATGATCTATTCCCAGCAAATCGCGGGAGCACAAAGCGCAATTACCTTGGGCGATGCAACGCGCGCCCGCGAACTGTTGGATGCTTGCCGGTGGGATTTGCGAGGCTGGGAGCACGATCACCTTTTCACCGTGCTATCGGATGGTCCCAAAACGTCAACGTTTGGCGGAAGTGGCGCGCCGCCAACATGTACGACAATCAGCGCTGACGTATCGACAATCGCCTTTGGTCACGAAGATGGCACCATCCGGATTTGGAGCTCATCGACAGGCAAAGAAACCTGCACGCTCTCGCACGACAGCCCCGTTCGTGCTGTGGCACTAAGTCCTGACGGCAAGCGGCTCGCCAGCAGCGGTGACAATGGCAACATAAAACTTTGGAATGTGGATGCTGGTCAAGCCCACGCTTCAATCGAACTAGGCACACCACTGCCACACATCGTGTTGTTCAGTCCCGATGGTCGATGGGTCGTCAGCGGTAACGCAAAAGGTGAGCTTTGATTGTGGGATGCCACAAATGGGCGTCATGTTTCGGGATTTGACTTTGATTCGCCAATCCGATGTTTCGCGTTTGAACACAAAACGCGCAGATTCTACGACTATGACAATGTACAACATCAGGAGCGTGTCGAAGATGATGCGAGACCGCTTGCGACTGGATGTGTGAATAATTTGTATTATGCTTATGTACGGCGAGATGGTCGCCTAAAAGTTCCCGGTATGTCCGTCGGTATCAGGTCGAATAATCGGGAAATCACTGATCTTTGCGTAAGCCACGATTCTCGCTGGATTGCCGTTAGCTATGACGACGGGACGGTTGCAGTTCGCGGATATTTGAACGGAGGGGGAAACGTGATCCTCACCGGTCACATGAAGGCAGTTGTTGGGCTTGCCTTCAGCCCGGATTGCAAGCGGCTCGTGAGTTGCAGTTCGGATGGCACAACTAAGCTTTGGGATACGACCCAGAGTAATGCATTCTTACGTCAAACGCCTCCGAAACAAAGAATTAAGTCTGAGTGGGGATGGGTTGAACCTGAATCGTGGGTTGCGAGAGGAACGACGATCAGCGGATTAGAAATCACATCTTTGGTGTGGCCATCTGGGACGGGGAAACATATCGCTTTCGCTCCTGACGGACGCCAAATCGTATGCGCCACTGCCGATGGACAGTATCATTTGCTGGACGCCACGAAGCGTCAAGAATCGAAGAGTTTCAAAGTACATGAGAACGTCGATGGACTCGCTTTTTCACCCAATGGTAAACAAGTTGCAATCGTCAATTCCGGTGGCCTTGAATTTTGGGATCTGTCTACGGGGCGAAAACAAGAGAAGGTGTTTCAAACACATTGGGTCTCCCCAATCGCATTTAGTCCCGACGGACAGCGAGTTGGCATACCAAGTCCCTACTACATACAACTATTTGATATTTCGACATCAGATCAGCACCCGGTGATGCTTCCACCTTTCGACATTTCCCTTCGTCCCCCGAGCATTAATTGCATGGCGTTTAGTCCGGATGGAAAACGGATCGTCTGTGGGGATGAAAATGCCACAATGACACTCTGGGATGTCGATCGCATAAAAGTAATTTGGACAAATACGGCACATGGTAAGGATGGATTCATTCGCGGTAACTCAGCGCTGGTTATTCATATAAATCGCAAGGTGAACCGAAACAGGGATATTGAAATTCGAAATACCACCAGTGGGGAGTTGATGCGGACATTTACGGTTCTTTCGATTGATGATTTTGCTCTCAACGCAATAAAGATTAGCCCCGACGGGCAACTGATCGCGACCACTGATAGTTTTGGTCGTGTGAAAGGCTGGAATTCGACGACGGGCCATGAATTGTTTTCGTTCGGAGGGCAACACGATCGCATTCGCAACATCACTTTTAGTCCTGACGGTCGCGTTCTGGCAGCTTCCCACAGCAATGGCAAAGTGACATTCTTGCGTCTGGTAAACTCTGACGGCCTCATTTCCATCGCGCCATGACCGAATGGCTGCGGCAGGAATTGACGGCCAGACACACGCTCAGCGCGGGCCTCCATACCCCGACGCTGGCTTGGACCGTAGGTCTCCCTTTTGCATTTGATTGTCCGGCGGTTCAGACTTGACCTTCGGTTTTCATTCATTTACATAACCCTTCATTTTCACTGCGAAAACCGAAGCTCAAGTCGGTGCCCCGAAAAGCGTTCTCGGCAACAACAGAATGGACCAAGCTGTCCTACGAGTTCGATACCGGCGACCGCAAGCGGGTTTGCATTGGGGCGCGCCTGGGTCACAACGGCAGTACCTGCACCGGCGAAGCTTGGTTCGATGACCTGCAACTTGAGAAAGTCGACGTCGTCGCACCGTCGACAGCCCCCACAAGTTCAGAATGAAATCCGGTCCCTTGCCGCTACGCTCGTACCGATGTGAAGACAGTTCGATGACTTTCTGCGAGTGGGAGCTGAGGGCGACCATGCCATGCGTCAACTGTCCTCTGGCGATGGGAAAAAATGCACACGGGGCAGGCAGGGATACTTCTTGGGAAAGAAACCACGAAATACACGAAGCACACGAAAGGGAGGAAAGGAGTGAGGGACACAAATATCAACCTTTCATTCCGATGACAGTCTGTCCTCTGACTCTTCGTTTCGTGTCGTTCGTGTATTTCGTGGTAAAAAAACTTCATCGAACAATCCTTTCATTTTGCAGCTCTGGGGAAATTTGATTCGTGCCACCGACGCAAAGATTGCCATTTGCAACGGAAGGGAACCGGCAAGATGCAGGGCATTCGCATCGCTTCCGGCTTACGAGCTAAGACTTGGAAACGTGGAAACAGTACGTTTTAGCGAACGACAACGGCAACGGGGAACGACATCGTTGCCACTTAAATGGCATCGCTCTTATTGGAAATCTGCTATCCCTGCGGAATGGCAATCGAGTCCGACCATGTCGGCAATCTTGGAAGGGTGTCAGCAACTGATGAGGCGACCAATATCGCCAGCTTTAGCACTGACCGATACCGACGCCAAGACACCGGTATCAAGCATGGTATCCCACGCATAGGATACTGCCGATCCAAAAATGCCTGTCATTTTTCAACCAGCCGAAACGCTCCCTGCATTTGGTTCTGCTCGCTTCGTTTCAAGCCCAATTGATTCGCTACGGTCCGCCACTGACTCACCGAGTCTCTCACTTGGTCGATGATTTCATTCGCAACATCGGATGCGACGCGAAAGTAGGGTGCGACCTCTCGTACTAAATCCAGTGACAGTGCGTTGTCGATCTCGGAGATGTTCAACGACAGAACGGTTCCTTGCGGATCGGGGATGTCACTTGTTCCCAAGCGCCGATGTCACGATCGTCATTGCGACCAGGAAACTTATCGATCCACAGTTGCCCCTGTTCATCGAGCACGCCTGCCTTGGGACGAGCACCGCCAATGGAGCTTCCCGGAGCGACCAAAAGACGCAACGACTCGCTCAGTTTCTCCGCGCTAACCTCAGCATCCGATTGCAAGGTCCAGGCGGCGTTTTCTAAATCATATAACGCTGTCCAAGGCGTCGCTGTAAGTTCGGATTGGGCACTGAGGTAGGGGCCATGATCGGTCGGATACTGCGGACCGGTGTAGCACTGAAGCTCGGGATCAAGCAACCGGCAGTGGTTGGACGCGAGCCAGCTTTCGTGATACGAAAATGCCTGACTCTAACGGATTTTAAGCCCTGGTTTTCCGTTCATGGTCAGAACGAAGAAGGAGACGTGATGGTTCGCTTGGCCGCGCTGGTGTCCAGGCTTTAGCCCAATACCGCTAAGTTAATATTTCAAAAAAGCAGCATTCCTGCGAGGATCAGGGTGTTAAATCAAATCACCTCAGCAAGGAAGCTGCCATGTCAGAGACT
>JAYVSE010000261.1:0-26610 GCA_043775635.1 Planctomycetaceae bacterium
GAATTGATGGTTCTCAACGATACCATCCGCGAAATGGTGATGGGAAACGCATCCACCGATAACATTCGCGATCAAGCACAAAAAGATGGCATGATCACATTGCGAGAATTCGGAATGAAACTCGCCGGTAACGGAATCACCACCCTCGACGAAATAGTACGCGAAACCATTGAAGAAGGATGATGGGAAGTTTGAAGTTTGAAGTTTGAAGTGTGAAGTTTGAAAAACTTCGATCTTCACCTTTCAAACTTCACCTTTCGATCTTTACCTTTCAAACTTCAAACTTCAAACTTCAAACTTCCATCTTCTTGCCATGCCAACTTTTCAATTCGAAGCGATGGACGCCAAGGGTCAAGAGATCCGCGACGAAATCGACGCACAGTCCGAGGATGAGGCACAGACTACCATTCGCAACATGGGCTACTTCGTCACGAAGATAGTCCTAAAAAAGATATCTGCGAAAGAAGCTGCGAAACTTAGCAAGAAGCGACCATTTGCATTAGGCGGAGCCAAGACAAAGCACATCTGTGCCTTCACTCGCCAGCTATCGATCTTGCAAGACGCTGGGTTGCCGATTTTGCGCAGCTTGAAAATCCTTGAAGGTAATCAAAAGCCCGGCAGGCTTAAAAACGCGCTGATGGATGTTTGTGAGGAAATTGAAGGTGGCTCAACGCTCAGCGAAGCGATGGGGAAGTGCCCCAAAGTATTCTCTCGCTTGTACGTAAATATGATCAAAGCCGGTGAGGCCGGTGGCGCATTGGAAGTGATTTTGCAACGGCTTGCGGACTTCCTGGAGTCTGCAGAGTCGCTCAAGCGAAAAGTGAAAGGTGCGTTGATCTATCCGTGTATCGTGGTCACGGTCGCATGCCTTATTTTGACATTCATCATGTTGTTCATCGTGCCAACTTTCGAAACGATGTTCGATGAGTTCGGCTTGACGCTGCCTGCACCAACCCTGCTGTTGATCGCGATGAGCAGCTATATCGCCAATTATTGGTTCTTGATTCTCCTGATGCCAATTTGCGGGATGATACTGATCAAGCTGCTGCGCAAGTTTAAGCAAGGGCGCATGGGCTTTGACATGTTCGTACTCAAAATACCGATCTTCGGTGGTTTGATCGAAAAGAATATCATGGCGAGAACGACGCGAACGCTGGGAACGTTGATCGCCAGCGGTGTGCCGATCCTCGAGGCGCTTAACATCACCCGTGAAACCGCAGGCAACGGGATGTTTGAACGCATGTTTTCGAAGGTTACGGAGGCGATTCGCGAAGGCGAAGTGATTAGTAAACCGCTTCGGGAAAATAGCACTCCTGGTTTCCATCCAATGGCGATGGTTTTCTGGGCGCTGACGGGGGCAATCCCCGGTGTCATGATCACATCGGTGGCATTAACGGCTAAGGGTACCAAGCTAGATACCGGCTCGATGTTGCAAACACTGGTGATGCTCGCGATTTATGTCACCGTCGGCGGCATCGTCGCTGGGTGCCTGTTCTATATGATGAAGATGAAAAACCGCATCGTCGACGATCTGGTCGTGAATATGGTCGACGTCGGCGAAGAAACAGGTGAACTTGACACCATGCTTTATAAGGTAGCCGATCAATACGATGAAGAAGTCCGGGTCATGACCGATTCGCTCACCGCATTGATGGAACCGTTGATGATCGTGTTCCTAGGCATTGCGGTCGGTTTTATTGTGATCAGTCTATTCATGCCACTGGTCGACTTGATTACTGGTTTGACCTAAAAATTATGCTCCTTCAAATCCAACTACCGAACCACGACGAAGCGCTGGCGTTCAATCGCCAGCGTTGGGCGGAAGTTTCGGTTGATCCACAGTGGAATGATTTTCCGGGCAGAATCGAAACCAATGGATTCGGACAAATCATAATGACTCCACCCGCTGGCGGCATGCATAGCGGTAGGCAGGGTCAAATCGTGTACGAGATCCGTCGGCTCCTTGGCAATCATGTGTTACCTGAATGCCCAATTTTGACAATCGATGGAGTGAAAGCTGCCGATGTCGGCTGGTTTAGCCCCAGTCGTTACGTCGACGTTCGAGGCCAATCCGTTTTCGAAATTGCCCCTGAGATCTGCGTCGAAGTCCTCAGCCCTCGCAACACCGCTGCTGAGATGCAATCCAAACGTGAATTGTACTTTAACGCCGGTGCGATGGAGTGCTGGACCTGTGATCTGAACGGACAGATGAGCTACTACGATCGCGATCAACCCGACACACCGATGCACCAATCCAAACTAAGTCCCGAATTTCCAAGTTTTATTGTGGGATAAGCTTCCAGCCTGTCTCCTGCATACGGACAGGCTAAAAGCCTATCCCACTAAACCATGCTACTTCAAATCCAACTACCGAACCACGACGAAGCGCTCGCGTTCAATCGCGAGCGTTGGGCGGAAGTGCATGCAGATGCGGCATTAGCAGCCAACCCGAACCGAATCGAAACCAATGCTTGGGGCCAGATCATTGTGACACCACCACCAGATGGTTCGCATTGTGTGAAGCAGTTTCGGATCGCATTTCAGTTACAGAAACAATTGGGTGGTTCAGCCCTGACTGAATGTCCGATCTCGACGGTGGATGGTGTCAGAGCCGCAGATGCCGCTTGGTTTTCCGACGATCGATATGCTCGCGTTCGAGGCCAATCCGTTTTTGAGATCGCCCCTGAGATCTGCGTCGAAGTCCTCAGCCCCCGTAACACCGCTGCCGAGATGAAATCCAAACGCGATTTGTACTTTAGCGCCGGTGCGATCGAATGTTGGACCTGTGATCTGAATGGACAAATGACCTACTACGATCGCGATCAACCCAACACACCCATGAACCAATCCAAACTAAGTCCCGAGTTCCCGAGTTTTATTGTGGGATAAGCTTCCAGCTTGTCTCCCACATACTGACAGGCTAAAAGCCTATCCAACTTAACCATGCTCCTTCAAATCCAACTACCGAACCACGACGAAGCGCTCGCGTTCAATCGCCAGCGTTGGGCGGAAGTGCATGCAGATGCGACAATGGTTGCGAGTCCGAACCGAATCGAAACCAATGCCTGGGGCCAGATCATCATGACACCACCGGCTGGTGCGCCCCATAGCAGCAAGCAATCTGAAATCGCATACCAGTTACGTATTTTGCTTGGGAGCAAGGCATTAGTCGAATGCCCGATATCAACAGCGGACGGAGTCCGTGCTGCCGATGTGGGCTGGTTTTCCGCAGCGAGATATGAACAAGTACGTGGGCAACTTGCCTGCGAAATCGCCCCCGAGATCTGCGTCGAAGTCCTCAGTCCTCGCAACACCGCTGCCGAGATGCAAGCCAAACGCGATTTGTACTTTAGCGCCGGTGCGATCGAATGTTGGACCTGTGATCTGAACGGACAGATGACCTACTACGATCGCGACCAACCCGACACACCCGTGAACCAATCCAAACTAAGTCCCGAATTCCCGAGTTTTATTGTGGGATAAGCTTCCAGCTTGTCTCCCGCATACGGACAGGCTAAAAGCCTATCCTACTTAATCATGCTCCTTCAAATCCAACTACCGAACCACGACGAAGCGCTGGCGTTCAATCGTCAGCGCTGGGCGGAAGTTTTGATGGATCCCCAATGGAATGACTTTCCAGGCAGAATCGAAACCAATGCCTTTGGACAAATCGTCATGAGCCCTCCACCGAGTAAGCTACATAGCGTTAGGCAAGGCGCCATCCTTGTTTTATTGCACCAAACACTTGGGAGATTCGTATTAGCTGAATGCCCTCTATCAACCGCTGACGGAGTCAGATCAGCGGACGTTGCCTGGTGTTCACCTCAGCGATATGAACAGTTCAAAGACCAGTCGATTTTTGAAATCGCCCCCGAGATTTGCGTTGAAGTCCTCAGTCCGAGCAACTCACTTGCGGAAATGCAGGCGAAGCGCCAGCTCTACTTTGCAGCGGGCGCCATTGAATGCTGGACCTGTGATCTGAACGGTCACATGTGTTATTACGATCGCGATCAACCCGACACACCGATGAACCAATCAAATCTAAGTGTCAGCTTTCCTAGCGTTATCATTGACTAGTCTCCAATGACTCGTCGCCAACAACAGACAAGACCACTCGTCCTCATCGCGGAATTGAAAATGTCAAACGTCACAAATCCGACTCAATCTCATCGCCAAGCTTTCACATTGATCGAGATTTTGGTTGTAATCGCAATCATTGGGATTCTCATGACGCTGACAGTGGTGGCTGCAATGCGCGCTCTCGTCACCGCCAAGCAAGCGGTGATACGTACCGATATTGATGTGATGACACAGTCGCTTGAGGCATATAAACTGGAATATGGTGACTATCCACCAGATTTCAGTGATTGGGCGATTGTTGAGCGACATTTCCGAAAGGCGTTTTCAAACATCGACGACCGTGAACTTTTGATACTGTCGCAATTTACGCATTACAACGCTGCTGCAACACGGATCAACACAGAGACTGCCGGTTTGGCAGATCCTCGCGTACGAGCCGATTACGATCATTACCCTCATGCGATAGACCGCGCCGAAGCTTTGGTTTTTTGCCTCGGCGGATACAGCAGCGACAAAAGGAACCCTTTTACAGGGCAAGGTGGCCCGCTCGTGTTGCTTGCCGGTGCCGTATTGCCAGCCGCGCCAACTTACACAGATTTTCTTTTATTTCAGTTTAACTCCGAACGAAACGCGGGCCATTTTCCGTTCGATGCCGAAAGACTGACCAATACGGTATACATGGCAGCGCCCATGCCATTAGTCACGACAGTGCCCTTTGTATATTCCATCGATGAGGGAACGGCAGGCCCAGTCGCATTAAATCCGTTTGGATTTTCTTTATACCCCGATCCATTTCCCGTATATCGACCGTCGGGTAAGCAGATGCCATTCGTTTACTTTAGTAGGAGCAGTTACAATTATGCATTTGGAGCTGCAACGGCAGCTTCATGGAACGCGGGTGGTGCCAATAATCATCATTGGCAGGCGGTGTACTTACCTGCAGGCGGCGGTCCCGAAACGGGTATTTGTCGACCCTACGCGTCAAATTCTGTCGATACAACGCCGCCCGCAATGATTCAAGGCACTGCGGTGACCGGCACTGTTTTGCAGTTCGCCGAAAGCTCCAAGTTTCAAATCATTTCTGCGGGATTGGACGACAATTACGGTGGTATTGGCGTACCTGGTGTTGGCGTTGGTTCGGGAGCGGTCAGCGTATTTCCTACCGGTACGTACTACAACCCGTTTGCCGCATTTGTGCCTGCGGGCCCGTCGGGAACCATTACCGAGACAGACAAGTACCAAGATGATGACGCTTTCATGGATTATTTTGGTGGCACGGCAGAAGTTTACTTTGCTCAACCGCAGCTCGACAATATTACCAATTTCTCTACGAGCACATTGGAAAATGATCTACCGTGAGTTGCTTACATCATGAATAAATCTAGATCACAGAAAGCTTTTACGTTAATTGAATTACTTGTCGTGATTGTCATCATTGGCCTGCTTGCTGGAATGTTGACGGTTGCGTTGTCGGGCGCTCAGCGACAAGCCCAAGACAAACGTGCAAGAGCGATGGTCGAGCGATTGAATCTATTAGTTCTGACGCTGTTTGAAGAAGAGTCTCAAAAGCGAGTTTCCATTACGGGTGCGCCCGTTGCGTTTGGCCCATTTGCTGGCGTACCGAGTTCTTCAGCGAGCACGAATCTAACTCAGTTGATTTGGAGTCGCGATTGGCTTCGATGTTCACTTCCCGACCGTCGGCAGGATTTAATTACTGACGCAAGTGCTGTACAGCATTTGAGGTTTTCAATTAGGCCGGACATCGTTACTGCACCACCCCATCAGTATGTTGAACGTTTCGGTTTGGACACCGGGTTTGCGTCGCAACGCAACTCAAGAAGAGATCAGTATCGCTTGCGAGTCGTTAGAACATTGGTAGCACTAGCAGGAATACGTCCTTGGATAGCACCTACGGCCTGGGCGCAGGTTGTCGATGGAAATCCAGCAAATAGCGAATGGACCACCGATAACGAAGGCGCTGAGTGTCTGTACTTGATTTTGGCATCTCATACGATTGATGGGGCACCCGCGATTGAAAGCCTTAAATCGCGAGATATTGGGGATACCGATGGCGACGGCATACCTGAGGTTTTGGACCCTTGGGGAACTCCAATGGCATTCATACGCTGGCCTGTTGGGTTTCAATTAGCTCAAGATTTTGACGTCATACCAACTGCAGCAGAAATTGCCGCAAGAAAAGCGTCACATGGTTCAGATTATTATGATGTATTGCGAGGAGATCCTCGGTACGTAAATGCAGGCACGACGGCTGGCGTTGCAGATGACCCATTCAATTTATTGCCGCTGGTGGCCTCTGCGGGGAGCGATCGTTTGTTCGACCTCTATGGACTTGATGGAACCGGGGCGCTTTTGACGTATGGAGCCATGACCTGGAAAGCGGCTTGGCCCCTGCCCTTAGGATATGTCGCTCCGATGTCTTTTCCGGACCCCTACGTCAATCCAAACCCGATCAATATGCAACTTGGTTATCCAGGTGATTTTGTCGATCTTGGCACAAACAATGCGTCTGACAATGTTTACGCGGTATTGGGATTTGAATGAGCACGAGCATGTCTACTTTACGACGTTCTAAAATTGGCTTCGGGTTTACGCTCGTTGAGCTGTTGGTTGCAATTACGATCATATCGTTGCTTGCTGCAATCTCTTTACCTGCGTTACGCACGACGCTGCGGGAGCAGAAGGTCAAGCGAGGCGCATCTCTCCTACAGTCAATTATCGAACAGGCCAGGGCTCGCGCGATCGTATCAGGTAGCGGGGGTATTATTATCGATCGGCTTGGCTCTGGGAATCTAATTGAGCGTTCGCAATCGACACGAATTCGACTCGCTGATGTTCCCGCTCCCTATACCGGTGATAATGGTGAGTCCATTGCCGTCTTCGGCTACAACGCCGGGGCGTTAAATCCTTATGCCCTCTGGTTCGGTCCGTCAGCCGCGCAGGTTACAAGGTCACGAGCAGACATTATAGCCGGTCAAAATCAAACATTGATTAATATTGGCGATTCCGTGTTACTGGGCTCTGCTGGGCTCCACTTAAGAATCAGTGGATTCCAATTGACCAGTCCAACGGTAATGGATCGCGATAATTATGGAATCGACGCGTCGGTGATTCCTAATGCTGACGTTTCATTATGGACGGTCGTGATGGTAACGATACCGGAAGCAAACCTTGGACTTCAACGATTACAGCAACAGCAATTTTCATTTACGATTATTAGGCAGCCTCGCCCTGCTATTGCCGCACCTATAATTTTACCTGATGGTATCGCGATCGATTTGACTGCTTCGGGACTTGGGCGGCAAGGAATCGAATTCTCGCCATTAGCCATCACAGGAAATTTTATTGATGAAGCAGTGGCTCCATTTTTGACTGCTCCAATGGTGTTTCCTCCGGTTTGGATCATGTTCAATCGCCGCGGTGCCGTATCCGCTATTTACAACTCAACAATAGTCGGTGGAGTACCAGTGGCTTTCGAAATCGCCGTCACTGGTGATGTTCATCTGTTGGTTGGTCGAAGTGGGGAATTAAAGGTGAGTCCAACGGGGCAATTGGAAGACGACGACCCATCGCCATTTGAAGATGAGTCGAAAGATGGGACGACTCCACTTTTGAATTTGGATAGTGTTTGGGTAACGGTGAAAGCAACGACAGGGGAAGTAATGGCAACTCCACTCAGACAGCCGACGATTGACGCACCAGCCGGAACCATGACATCACCATTACAAGCGGCGAGAGTCCAGAATGTAATTGGAAGAGCGCGAAATGCAGCGGTTGATTCACGTGACGGAGGTTCCTTATGAATCTTAATTTAATGATTCGCCGTGGCGTGACTCTGATGGAGACCATTTTTGCCATCGGTGTCATTCTAACAGGCTTGGTCGGGTTGACGGCGTTGATTCCTATCGCTGCGGGCAATGCAAAGGCGACAATGGAACTTGACCGTAGTGTTAGCGAGTCAACATCGATGGCTGCGGGTAGCATTTCCCGAAAATTCAACCGTCTAACAAGTTTGGTCATTTACGACAAACCAACGGCTATGTCACCTGCGATCGCAACGAATCCTTATGGTTATGCTCCGACCAATTTCCCCCAATCGGTGGCATGGAAATTGGATACGCAGATGTTGACGATTCCTGGAATCCCGCCAACGTTTGTCACCGTTGGCAAGCTTGAGTCACCGGGCTACGGTCACCATCCACTGGGGAGCGGTTTAACATCAGGCATTTGCATCGACCCCCTAGGAATGCCTGACGCATCCGTTTGGAGAGCTAGCCCCGATGTGCCGGGCACTTTAGGCGATCCAGTAACAGGTGCTCATCCTGCTGTGCCTGCGACGGCCAACGCGTACGAGTACAGTCGCTTTCCCTATTACAGTGAACGATATTCTGTATTGACGGAGCCTAACGCTGCGGTTGCTGCTGGCGTTGCACCAGTATGGCCGATGTCGCCGAGAATGTGGCGTGCGACATTTGTATCAGATTTGCAGGACGATGATATTGCACCGGTGGCTCCTAGAGAGCAATTGCCATCGTATGTTGCTCGTCGTCTATTTCAGGGATTTGGTGGGCTTTCCGATCTTGTGGGCTCCGAAAACGATGACCCTCGTGCGGTTCTGCTTGATCGGACAAATATTGGTGGCGCGATCCTGGATGTAGGTCGTAACGAATCATCTAAGTACAGTTGGTTCGCTACATTAACGCCACCTTTCTTAGGCGGTGGTCCGTTTCGCCAGTCTGTCGTGGTCGTTAGTCAGCGTGTTACGCATACGCCACAGCGTCTTGGTGACCCGCTAGCGTTAAATCAAGCCGCCTATGCCGTAACCGTTGATGAAGATGGAAACCCGAATGAAGGCGACAATCCCAATGCCGAGCGGTTGGCTTGGATTGGACAAGCAATCGGATTCAACGGTGGGTCGGGCGGCGAGGTGCTGATGTATGGTTCCGCCGCAGTGAGCCCAGCCGTAAATCCTGGAGAATGGATCATGCTATCGCGACAGCCATTCGCTGCTGGCGCGCCGACCGGTCCTGCTGTCCATCGATGGTTCCGCGTACTCATTGTTGATGAGCCGGTTTATGGTGCCGTGACATCTGTTTTAGGTGAGGCTAACTGGACAGGCGGAGCAGATCCATATGTTTGGCGACGCTGGGTTACGCTTGCTGGCCCCGACTGGAGTTTTGGTCTTGGTAACACGGTCGCAGCAGACCTCGGAGACGATACTTTTTGCACCATTGTGACCGGTGCAATTTCGGTCTTTGAATCAGAAGTTAATCTGGTTCCATGAGTGAGTGTCGCCGCGTTTAGTTTGGTTAGAAAATGTTTCGCTTTTCAAAGTCCTGCGGGGCTTGCGGGAGAACTATTATGTTCCGTCAATTTACCATGAAAAATCCGATCACCATGCGCGTTAATCGCAACCGTCAAGGCATTGTCTTGCTTGTCGTTCTCGGCATGCTGACCCTGTTCAGCGTCTTGGCGGTATCCTATCTGGTATTTACGACACGCCAACGAGCAGCAGCGTTTAGCATTAGTCGCGTTGAAAGCACTCGTGTTGATTCCAATCGATTGCTGAACGAAGCGTTGATGAGCGTACTTGTCGGGTCGGATGGTCCAACGTCGTCTCTTTGGGGACACGACCTTCTTGGCGATTTGTACGGCATGCGAGATGCAGTTGCTGGTGAAATTACATTGCCTACCAATTACGTTGCCGACAGTTTAGATATTGCACCCGCAGTACTGCTGGATGGATCTTTCTTGAGATTTCCATCGGAGTTGTTTCGGGCTCCGTTTAATGCATCTTTCGACCGATTTCCACATCGTCGATATGAAACGGCTCGCCCCGAGCGTCACTACCCCGGGCCTGCTGATACCGCCGCACCATTCAATGACCAGGATCTTTTTCCCATTGACGACGAGTTTTCGGGACGACTGCTGACGTTTGACGCAGGTCCGTTGTCCGGATTGACCGTGCCTATCGTGCGTTATTTCGGTGATCATCAAGGAGCCACGAATGGGCGAGCGCAACTGAGCGGCCAGATTGTTGTTGATTTACGTGATGTCAGAACGCGAGTGGTTGAAATCGACGGGCAGTCGCGGTCGTTGGCCGAATGGATCGCGAGACCTAGTTTCTCGCCCCATAGGCTTGTATATAACAAACTTGTTACGACACCGACAACGTCTTCAACGGCAACCCCTTATGGAGTTGGCACATTTTATATAAATGGGCGAATATTGAATGGCACAGGCCTTGGTTGGGATCTGACTAGGTCGGCAATCGCGATGACAACGGGCACTGATTTTAACTTGAATGAAGTTATTTCAACCTCGCTCAACGCCGCCGAAGTACAGCGGGGAATCATAACGGCCGGGCGCGGCAAACCAATAACCGGTTCGATGTTTGCTGCACCCGGAGGTGGGACCGATATTGCAGTTTCGCTGCAAGGTCATCACGCGCTCTATAGGCTAGGTCGCAATCGCTCAGCCCCGTTACAGGAGCAGCAGTTTTTACAAGACTTGCCGCCTGGCGATACAGACGAACCATACGATGCTCCGGACTACAACAATCTTTGGTTAAGCTATTTTCCTGACAGTGTTGTAATGGGGCAATCTTCGCCATCTTTTGTCAGGCCCGCCATTCTCAATTGGATCATCAACCAGCAGCCGGGCGCATTAACGACTCTGACAGTGCAGCAGCTCCAAAGTATTTTGTATGCGTTACAGCGAAGTATGCTTAGGCCATTGCCGTTTAAGCACGATCCACCTGTTTCTGCAGCCCTACGAGGCGCTGGTGTGCTGCGACTAGATTACGCTGAATTTACCGGGAGCAATGAAAACGTTGGTTTGAATGGTCCGATTAATATAATCGATCCGAGCGCCCTGCCAATACCGCCATCGTATGCTCCCTACTTGGCTGCTCGAATCACTGACTTGGCACAGGCATTGGCTGGCCGCGATAGCAATGGCGATGGATTTGTTGACAGTTGGGACGTAGACAATAATGGCGATGGTCATAAAGACAGCATTTGGATTGATGCTGGATTGCCGCTGACTCAAACGGCCGATGGCCAGCTTGTCAAGCCACTTGTCAGCTATATGATTGAGGACTTGGGTGGGCGAGCGAATGCCAATCTCGTGGGCAACTTAGCTCAGGCACGAGACGTTATCAACACAGGCATGACAGGTGCCCTACAGCAACCAGGTGCAATCCAAATCCCAGCGTCGGTTGCTTCGAAGAGCCCAGTTTCGATCATGGGGACTCAATTTACAGTTTCCGGTATGCCTAATGGGTTTGGCTACGGCCCAGCCGAAATCGACATCAGAGCGATTTTCGATGCAACCTATTCAGGTGCCGCCGCGACTAGGTTCATTCGAGGTCCTCAATCGCTGATTCGCAACCGAACGAACCTGACAACCGTATCGGGTGTGGATTATGCATCCGCTGGAGAGTTATACGATTCGATCACAACGACTGGAAATGACCTCCGCGGAATGCTTCGCAATCCTACTCGACCAAACCTACATGATCTCGCTCATTCTCAAGGTTTACCGGTAGATACCTATGGTCGTAGTTCTGTGGGTATTGGTGTCGATGGTGGGCTGCTGGTAAGTCGGGCAAGCATTGCCGTCGCCAATGCAGGTCAGGCGGCAGGCGATTCTGACGACGATCCGTATGAGTTTCGCCTCGATGCGGCAGGAAACCAACCAGACAACCCATACGCATTTGATGATCTTGAGGGCGTGTTACGGTTTGATGAGCTTGATCGAGACTTATTGGGAAGTCGGCTGGTAGAGATCATCAATAATTATCATGCAGACCCTGCCGCAGCCCCAGACCAACTCGAAGCGTTACGACGAGCATTAGCTGAATCACTAACAACACATAGTAATAGCGCGGCAAATTTAGTCGGCACACTACCAAGTGAGTGGCGAGATGAAGCGACAGTAGCGACGTTGGCCGCAACGCCACAGCGACATTTCGTCAACATCCTTATCGGCGAGAATCCACCAACTCCGCCTTTACTAACTCCGGCTCCGCAATTGATAAATGCGTTGCTCTGGCAGCTTCTGCCGGTTGAGTTGCGAACCGGCGCTAAGATCGACATCAATCGTCCATTCGGAAACGGTTTCGATGACGATGGCGATGGTGTCATTGATGACCAACAAGAGGTAGATGCGGGCGAAACATTCTTGCAAATGCAGGTCGCTGGCACTGCAGCAACGACGCGATGGTCGACGACCTCTGGCGATCCAACTCCTGGCGAGCCAGGTCGAAATGGTCGTGAGTTATTCGCACGTCATCTATACTTATTAGCGATGTGTTTAACTCGAGAGCCACTAGCCGGCGGTGAGTTCTTGTTCCCCGTTCCATTCTCAGCTCAGAGTACCTTCACGCCCTTGCCTGCGCCTTATACGCAACCATTTGCGGATGAGTTTCGCTCCATGAAGCTTGCGCAGTGGGCAGTCAATGTTGTAGATTTCCGAGACAACGATGCGATTATGACTCGCTTTAACTATGACCCAAACCCCTTTGATGGATGGGATATTGTAAATGTTCCTCTTAGCTACCGAACCGTATGGGGCATGGAGAACCCAGAGCTAACGCTGGAAGAATCTTTTGCTATTCACGACCGCCACGTGCGTGATACGGCAAACGACGACGGTACTGCAGCCAAACACTTGATGGGATCGAGTGGTTCGGCAACGCTTGGCGCTGACTCTACGCCAGATCAATGGAGAGTTCCGGAAGGTTCGCTTTTTCTTGAAATTCGCAGTACTCGCACGAACGCCACCCCCGTTATTCCTTCGAGTGAGACAGATGGTGTGGCGAATGCTTGGTCCTATCCTCCTGAATTGTATGAAAATAGAGGAACAGCGTTGGCCCCGAATTGGCAACTGGATCTAGGCAAATTAGCGCCAGACAACAACAACCCAGTCTGGCGAATTGCGATTTCACGAGCTCATCACATCCTAACACCAGCCGGCAACCCAGCGCTTAGCCCAGACTTGTTGATTCAACCGGTAGGAAGTGGAGCTGTGGCAGCTGCGGCGGCCTACCCAACTCCAGTTTCGCCAGATCGAGATACATTGACACTGCAACCAGAACAGCCATATTTCTTTGGGTCATTGGCAGATACAACCATAAATCCAGATCGAGGTGTCGATAGAGTTATCTGGTTTTCAAATCAAAATCCTGACTCCAATAACGATGGACTTGTCGACTTCGTGGTTCCTAGAGACTCCGCCGCGCCAGGAAAAATATTTTACAACAGAAGTGCGGGAGCGCGATATTTGGCTGGAGGGCAATATGCGATTGTCGGTCCACGGATGACAACCTACTTTGGACAGTTGGAATCTCACTCAACCGCCGGGCAGACGCATGATCCGGCAGATAAACCGCTCGTAACATTCGCGGAATATAACGCGATCCAACGGATTGATTTGCAACTAGGTGCCCTCGATCATTGGGATACGGCGAACATGTCCACGCAGCCAATCACGGACTTCGGTGCGACATCCTCAGCAACCATACGTCCAATTTTAGGGATTGTCGCGGCGTCGAATCCACCGACGGCATGGTTGCCAGGCATTACGACCCCGATCGGCGTCAACGTCTCTGAACCTTATGAGATTGTTGGTTCAAATACCGTTTTTACGACATCGCGAGCTTATTATCCAGCTCCTACGAGACCTTTATTAGATACCGGTGCCTTTCCAGTTGATTCATGGAGAAACTACACGACCAGCACTGGTGATCTTCCCGACGTTCCGTTTGATACTCAAGGCTATGCTGAGCTTGATCGTACTCTTGGACCCGATGGACAGAAAACAGGAACACGAGAAAATTATAAGACTGCATATTTACAACGCCTTGCTGATCCCACGCAGAACTTTGATATCACGACAAATCCATACATTACTGTTGACTATATTACGATCGATTTGACTGTATTTAACGGAAGTATGGACGACAGTAAGAGCTTAAATACCTCAATGGGCGTTCCATTGTGGCCCGACGACAAAGACACAGACCCATATACGTCGCCTCCCAATGAACAACTTGCGACACGATACAAGACAGGACAAACAGTCGAGAATGATTTATTGGGGGGCGTATTTGCGAATTTGTTGCATAGCGCTAACACAATGCCGCCAGCGGTTACGAATCCGGTCGCGGCCCCCCCAGCGGATTTACCTTTCTTTCCAATTGAACTCAAGGTTGATGTTGACGCAAATTTGGCGGGTGCAAACCGTGCTGCTCATTGTAGCACACTTGGTTATTTGAATCATTCCTTTGGACCACGGTGGTCACAGGGCGCTAGTGGCTTGGCGTCGATGACACCTTATGTTGGCACGCCTTATAACAACTTTGGCGCGGGCGTCATGTGGCTGAATCGCCCCTTTGTTTCTCCAGGTGAGTTGATGTGGGTGCCGACGACATCGGCTGGAACATTCAACAGTAGGTTCGCAACTGCTGAGCCCGTTCCCGTGGCGACAGATCCCTACGATGACTCAAACAATACAATGCCGCCCGGCGCACCGGCTCCGTTCGGTGTTAGGTTTGACTTGAATCGTCAATTCCCTCACCTTTGGAACTATCTTTCGAGCAATGCCAACGACTTCTCAAAGTCGCCTAATTTTTGGCGAATGCTGGAATACGTTGCCACGCCCCCACCCTATGATTTCGAAAACGGCTTTGTTTCGCCGGATTTGAATGTTTTTAATGGCATGGTTGATCCCGCGTTTAGCGGTAGTTTCGACTATACAACGTTTGGGCCTGCGGCAACTACGACTGGGAATCCGAATACATGGACAGCTCTACCGACCAGTGACTGGAGTCGAGCGGCGGGGCAGTGGAGTGCTATGGGTTCAGGAGTGACAAATAATTTTTGGACCAATGATATGGTCGTTGAGTCATTGCGCCCACCGTTTAGCTTTCAACCTAGCCTTTTCCGTAATGGTTTAATTAACCTCAACACGATTAAGAATAATCAGGTCTATGGCGCGTTGGCTTACGGATTTTCAACCGATGCTGAACGTGCGATTGTATTGGGACGTTCTGTCATTGGCGCTCCCGGCGGAGTCACCACGGGCGGATTCGGAGCGTTTCGAGATACATTTTTAGAAAGTCGTCGCGGATATGCGTTAGGTGCGATTCCGATACCCCCGTCTGGTTTGCAGTTAAGGCCTGGGTTGGATTTTAGATATCCTACGGAGATCGCTGGGTTGTATGAAACTTCCGCAGGAGCTGACATTGCTCCGATCCTGGGGACGGCAACGGATTTGAGACGAGAGCCAATCGCATCAACAACGCTACGACAGGGCATTGGTGGTGTTACCCGGCCGTTATTTCAGCGAGACCCGACAACTGTTCCGGTCGCTGGATCGCCGACCAGAAGCGTCGTGCATCAGCAACTAGGCATGACGCGTTTGGCAAATTTATCATCAGGCCAATCAAACGTTTTTGCGGTTTGGATTACGGTTGGGCTCTTCGAATTAAATAGCGCAACACTATCCGTTGGCCAAGAGGTAGGCGCGGATACAGGACAGATCAAACGATATCGAAGTTTCCATATTATTGATCGAAGCGTCCCGGTAAAGTACGAGCCAGGGCAGGCAAATAACGCAAAGGCTGTTGTGCAACATTCGCGAATCATCGACTGATCAGATTCGAATTTTTGAATTATCAATTGGCTTGAGTAGAAGAATCGAGTGGTCGACAATGGACAATGTTAAGAAAACAATGCTGTTAACGGCAAAAAAAACGCAAGCAAAAGCTGGTCGCGGCTTCACGCTGGTCGAATTGTTGATTGCCATGACGATCACATTGCTGCTCATGGCCGCACTTGGAAAATCGTTTGCTCTCGTCGGTAGAACGATGAAGGCAGGGCGAAGCCAAGTAACGCTGAGCAGTAAACTTCGAAGCTTGAGTTATCGCGTACGGAGCGATTTACGAAATCGCACGACGGAGGCCAGGCCCCGAGTGATTGGAAGTAAGGAAGCGGGCGGCTACATTACGTACTACGAAGGCCCATTAACGGAGCAAACATGGGCCGTTTACGGAGCCGAGCCGATTCGAGACGATGATGGGGTATTGGTTGGTGCCGGGAGCGCACCCTTTACTGCCTTAACGAATAATCCAACGTATCGACGTTTCAGTCGATATGGTGATTTCGATGATTACTTGGCATTTACAGCCAAAGCGCCAGGTGATTCGTGGTTTACTGGAAAAGTTCCACGTTACATGGTGGATGACACGGTAGCGCTAAATCCTATTTTAGCAATGGAGCCGACGGTCATTCGCTCAAAGTATGCAGAAATTATCATTTGGGCTGAGCCGGAATATCAAGTTGACCCAGCAACAAGACTTCTCGTTTCATCACCGATTACAGGCATGCCGTTGTACAAGGATTCTAACAATGACTACGTGCCTGATTCCGTTACGCTTCACCAACGAATACTTTTGATTCGCCCTGATCTAAATCTGCGCGGCAACATCGGTATCACACCCGCAGGTGATGCGTTCGAGTCAGAATTCTTAAGATCACTTGCTGGTAATGTCGCTGCTCCCGCTGCCGTGCCTGCGGCACTTGAAAACGTATATCCGATCGGGGCCATCGGTATCCCTGCCAGGACGCCTTATAATCCCAACTATGTTGATCCAACCAGTGACACGGTCCCCGCAGCTTTGTTTAATAGCAACTGGCTGGTTGGTATGGCACCTCTGCATCAATTTTTCGATATATCTTTACGGCGAGTTGTACATCCGGTAACAGGCGAGCCAACAGGGTATGCAGCCGCGAATTCGCTTGAAGACCTTGTTGAGCCTCACAACCGTTTCGGACATGTTCGGTATCCAGGTCGATATTTTGGCTACGGAGCTTTTGGGGGACCGGATTTTGTGACATCAATGCCACTCTTGGCTACGGCATGGAATCCGGCAATCATAACATGGAATGCACCGGATTCCCGTGGCGCAGGTGCAGTACCAGCATGGTTTCCAACCAGTTACCCGAACCTAACTGCACAAAATGTCGGTATAAGAACGCCGTTATTTAATGGGTTTCTTATACCCCACTTTATGCTAGGTGACCCCAATCCGATTTCTCCAGATGGTGATCACTGGCAGCGCGGTTACCTTCCCGCACCCGATCCTAGATGGGATCGACGAGGTGAAGATGTTTTAGCCAATAATGTTTTGGCGTTTGACCTTAAAGCATTTGACGAAACTGCTCCTGTCTTTCTGAACGGCGGATTGGATGGAGCGCCAGGCAGGGCAGGCGTTGACGATGATGGCAATGGAGCTATCGATTCCACCGCAATGATTGGTACCGCACCCGGTGCACAAATAACTACGGAGTTAGGAGCCGTTGGCAGTGATGACACAATCGTTAGGGTCGGTGATTTGGCTGCGAGTCCGATTTTAGGACTAACTATCTTAGACGCTCGTGACGCAGATGCTTACAGTGTTGCTCCTGCTTTACTGCTACCTCGCAGTAACCAAATGATTGCGACAGCGGGTGATTTCGTCGATTTGGACTATCCTTATCTCGCGGGTGGCCCGCTGTTGGATTTGTCAAGACTCGTCGCTGGGTATGCTCCAGCGACGGTAGCAACGCCAGCACTCCCGGTAGCGACACTGCCAGCATCTCTTCCCCCAGGATGGTCACTGGCTAATTCACGGGCAAATTTTGATTCGCTGTTGCAAAGTAGCTTTTCCGGTTATCCGATTGACATTAGTGTGTTGTCGCCCTTGAAGAGTAGCGGGAAATTGGTCCATGCCGGAACTCCTTACGGGTATCATTTTATGCAGCCATGTTTTGATACTTGGACAACCGGGTATGAGTCGGATGGTTTTGATCAGACGCAGAGTACTGGCGGAGCCGTAGGTGGAACCGCAGGTACGGTTTGGGTGTTATATGATGTCGCCGGATTTGCGAAGACTCCTCGATTGCCGGTTGGCGCTGTTGCGCCGCCCGCGTTGTCGATTGATACAGCCCAACACGACCCAACCGCACCCGAGTGCCTGCCACCCGTGCTGGCTTCAATGTCATCCATTAGCATCACCATTCGATTGGAAGATCCTGCGTCGAAAGAGATGTCACAGATCGGCGTGATCGAGAATCTGATCGACTGAATCGTACGGCGAACGGTATTTTAACCGAAGTTATGTTTGATAAGCTTTTCCTCTCCTCACTGTTAATGCTGGTGCTTGTAGGTGTCGTTGCACGCTGCTGTACTTATGCGAAGCGGGAGCCTAAGGCCAATGATTTGGATGCGCTCGTGCCTTTTCCCCTCTCCCGTTTCAATCCAACTACGGTCAATGTACGAAAAGGTGTTGTAACGTTTCAAACGGCAGGTGATAGAGTGAATATGGAGCTGCCGTTTAACTCCGACCACGACGTACGCTTGATGCAACTTTTGGCTTGGGATCCATCAGCCTTGGTTTATGTGACGGTTGGTTTGGACATGAAGCCTGGAGTGGCGGCGGTGGATGATGATGGGAATGGGGTGGTGGATGATCGTGGAGAGTTGGGGGCAACGGGGACGGATGATCGCGTGCTGACGCCGGGGGATGTGGGTTATCAGGATGCGGAAGCAGGCAGCGTGATGGCAGCGGTGCTGAGCCGGGGCGCGATGAGAAGGGTTGAGGGAGACGCTGTGATCGAAGGGCCAGGGCAAGTGCAAATCGATGCGATCGATGATAAGAATCAACTGGTTAGTCGGATCATCGATTTGGTCGGCAAATAATCTGAGTGAACCGTAGGCGTCAGCCGGCGCTAGCGGGCTGTTGATTTAGTAACCCGCTGCGTAAGCGAGGGATCACTGTCATCCCTCGCTTACGCATTCGGGTTATCATTTGCACGCTAAAATTCAAAACACAACAAAATCAACAGCCCGCTAGCCTCGGGCCTGTTAAAAATTTGCTATTGTGAGTAAGAAGCCTTGCGCAAGTTTAATTCCATAATCTTGCCGCGTGCGGGGCTTGTCCCCGTCGGGCTACGATCACAACCAGATCGCGAAGACGCAATGACGTCGGCCACGGGCGGAGCTTGTCTCCGTCGGGCCATGATCAGAAAATGATCGTGCAGTGCGCGTATAACGATTGATTAGCGCTCCACGCGGACAAGCCGCATGGTTGCGAGGCTCAATCCGCCAGCAACTTCTGGTTGGGATTATTGCCCGACGGGGATGAACCCCGTCGTAGCATCCAGTTCCAGGCAATTTGGCAAGGGACTTAGAAAAGTTATGGGGAATAAATCGCGCATGACTCTACTCAAAAACGCCTGCACCGAAGGATGGGTCTTGCCGGGTTTTGGTTGTGGTTTTGGTTGTGGATGTTTTATCGCTGTTGACGGCATGATCCAAATGCGGTGCCGGGGGCGATGGAGCCTGCGTTGCTGGAGCGTCAACAAACGAAGCGGGGCTTGAATCATTAGTTCGATGCGGAGCGTTGGTAGCTGCATGTAGGTCAACCCGGGCAAAGCTATCGTCATCGGACTCTGAAATCGCTTCGAATTCATCGTCATAGCGAGAGCGATAGCCGGGAACGGACGCGCGTTTTAATTCCGCCTCGAATTCGGCTAGCACTGCGACTGAAATCATTTCACGACATTCACTGTTGATCGGATGCGCGACGTCAGCATACAGCTTTTGCGGGGCATCGATCGCAGCGAGACGCTGCTTGCCACCGCACTGATTGCAATAAACAGCGCGGAGATGATTCTTATAGCCGCAACGAACGCAATGCCCAGATAACTTGCGACTGGGCATGGCGACAAAGGGGCCGTTGGTGCCATCGATAATTTTTAAATCGCGGATCACGAACGAGTGGTCCATCGTGATGCTGCAGAAGGCTCGCAGGCGATCTTCGCTCTGCTCCATCAATTTGATTCGAACTTCAGTGACTTGCACGGCCGACGCTCCCTGTTAGGCAGTTTTTAATGGTCAAAGCCCAATTCTATTTTTCAATGTTCAAGCACTAATAACAGTTCCGAAACAAAATCCGCTTTTAGCGGAACGGCGCGAGCCGTCCGGCATCTAGGAACCGGAGAGCTTGCGCTCTTCCGCTACGATTAAAACCTAGGAACCGGAGAGCTTGCGCTCTTCCGCTACGATTGAAATCCGGAAGTCATTTCGGGACTGTTCCTAATTGTCAAGTTTGTGTGATTGTGGGATCGAAATTGTGTGTGCGGTGATGATATGTGCGTCAATGTGATTAGCTTTGAGCGCAGTGCTCAAGCGTAGCTTCAGCGTGGTTTCGTCGATGTCATTTTGCAGTAGCGAAAAGCAGGCGGAACCACTTCCCGTTAGTTGACAGTGCGGCAGACCGGTACGCCACATCTGTTCCAGCAAATCGGCGACCATTGCGGATATTTTTGTGGCGGGTTCGGCAAGCCGATTTTGCATCGAAGACCCGATTCGATCGATATCTCCCATCGCCAGGGCGTCTACGATGGGCACCACAGAAAGGGGTTCTTTCGGGACGGTGCAGTGTTGGTAAACCATCGCAGTCGACAGTGACACTGCCGGGTAAACCACGATAAAGCGGAGCCTCGCCGCAGATTCTACGCTGGCGAGGATTTCACCTCGCCCGGTGGCTCGCATCGCTGAATTTCGTTGCTTGCCAGCCTGATCGCCGAGAAAGAACGGCACGTCGCTGCCAATATTGCCGGCAATTTGCCAAAGTCTGGGGTCGTTGGGTTTCAATCCAGTCAAAGTCGCTGCCGCCCGGATCGCCGCAGCGGCATCGCTGCTCGCTCCGCCCATGCCAGCGCCCACCGGAATGCGTTTTCGCACTTGCACGTCAAAACCGCGAGTGCACTGCGTCAGTGCGGCGGTCGCGGTCATGGCGCGGTGAATGAGATTGCGGTGATCGTTGGGGATGTTTAAAAGTTCATCGGCGGCTGGAGTTCCGCCCAGTGTTTCGCGCCAATAGAGACGACTGGGCCACCAATTCGTCGTGATCTGAATGCCAACTCGATCGACCAATCGAACAACGAGCGTGTCGTAGCAGTTGATCGGTACCATCACGGTATCAATGTCATGGTAGCCATCGTCACGGCGTCGAAGCAGTTCAAGAAACAAGTTCAGTTTAGCCGGAGCACGGATGACGACACGGGTGGGGGGCAAGGGTGGCCTGTTAAAAATTTGGTATTGAAGCTGATTTTAAAAGCGAAATTTTGAATCGATATTGTTCCGACCGGATGCTACGACGGGGTTTATCCCCGTCGGGCAATAATCCCAACCAGAAGATGCTGGCGGAGTGGGCCTCGCTACCATGCGGCTTGTCCGCGTGCAGCGCTAATCAATCGTTTTACGCATCTCTACTCAATCATTTTCTGATCATGGCCCGACGGAGACAAGCTCCGCCCGTGGCCGCCGTCATTGCTTCTTCGTCATCTGGTTGTGATCGTGGCCCGACGGGGACAAGCCCCGCACGCGGCGAGATTAGGTTATGGAAATTTAATTCCGCAGCTTATTCATTGTGCCATCGATTCGTCAGGCCAGGGCAAGGAGAAAGTCAATTTTTCTATTCGCAAGGATCGATTCTAATGATGATTCGGTGGCCACGTATGTTGTACGATTCTGGCAATCGATTACGAGTGGACCAAGTTTACTATGAGTTTGATGATAGACCTGCGTCGCGTTGATGACCGTGAGCATCTGCTATTTGCTAGCTTTGCGATGCATAGTCGGGATTCGGCAGGGCGGATGCGTCCGGAGCTGGCGCATGAATATCGCGGGCCCTATGCGCGAGATCGAGACCGTGTGCTGCATTCGTCTGCATTCCGTCGTTTGTCAGGCAAAATGCAGGTGTTCACTGGCGAAATGGGAGAGTATCACCGCACACGTTTAACGCATACGTTTGAAGTTGCGTCGGTGGCCCGGACGATCGCGCGGGCGCTGCGGCTGAACGAAGACTTAACGGAAACGCTGGCGCTGGTTCACGATATTGGCCATCCGCCGTATGGACACTGCGGTGAAGATGTCTTGGCAGAATCGCTCGCGTCATGGGGAGGTTTTTCGCACAATCAGTTTGCCATCACGATTGTGACGGAACTGGAACAGCGTTACACCGATTTTCCCGGGTTGAATCTTTCGCTGGAAGTATTGTCTGGCCAAGACACGCGAGCCCACAAGGCAGCGGCGGCGGTTGGTCGATCGCCTGCTTTAGAAGTCCAGATTGTGGACCTCGCGGATTCGATTGCCTATGACGCGCATGATGTCGATGATGCGCTGCAAATGGGTGTGATCGACTACGAGGAACTATCTCGACTAAAGCTCATTTCTCGAGCCTCAGAACAAGTTCACCAGCGATATGGCTTGCTGGCGATAAGTCGCCGTCGTCAGGCCCTAGTCCACGAGTTAGTCGACTTACAGATTGGTGATCTGCTTGAATCATCGACCGAAATGTTGCGGGGTGTGGACGGTCGAACGTCGGACGATTTGCGGGCGGCAGGCTTACGGCTGGGGCATTCCGCTGAGCTTGCGGAGGAACGCGCGGAGCTGGAAGCGTTTTTGTTTGACGCGGTTTATCGACATCCGCGATTGGTCGCCGTCCGAGATGCCGCAAGCACACGGTTGCGAGAGGTGCTGGAGGGACTGATCCAGCGTCCGGATCGTTTGCCGCTGCGTTTTCGCATCCGCGCAACGGAGGTGGGTGTGCCGCGTAGCAGCGGAGATTACTTAGCGGGCATGACCGATCGTTTTTGCGATACGCAGCATCATTATTTCACAACTCATCCGTCGGGTCCTTTGACCGATTGGTGAGCCCACGGATCAGCGACGCGAGTGGTGGCTTATCACTCGATTTCTTGTCGTGCTTGAAACGGGCTTTGGGCGGCGGAGGAAGCGGTTTTTGGGTTTGTGTATCTGTTCTTGTTTCCGGTTTCGTGACCAGTGCACTGACCTTGGACTCAGTCACGGGCGCTGCTGGCTTGTCGGTGAAAACGATGTCGGCAAGTTCAAGCCAACTTTGGCCGCTGGGTTGTGAGAAAGATTCTGGACTTAAGTGATCCAGCCAGCCCACGGGACGCTGATCTCCGACGCCTTTTGCGTGAATCGGTATGTACGCTTTCTTCTCATCAACGATTCGCACAGGGATCGGAGAGCGTTTGGCAAGTTGTTCAATTCGACGCCGATCACTGTAGTGTAAAACAATGAATCGAGAATCGCTCGTGATCGCGGCGATCTGCCACAGTGCCGCATCCAGTCGCAGCCCAGCGATCTTCAACATGCGTTCGGCCGGTGATGGCAGAGCACCGAAGCGGTCGATCAGCTCGTTGTTGATTTCCGCAATTTGGTCTGCATGATCAATTTTTGCAATGCGGCGATACAGATCGATTTTATGGCGCAGGTCGGGGACGTATTCTGGTGGTAAGAACGCTTCAATCGGCAGGTCGATGTCGACCTCAGCGGAGATTTTAGGCGGCAGGTTTTTGGCGACACGAACGGCGTCTTCAAGCAATTGGCAATAAAGTTCGTAACCAATCGCGGCGATGTGTCCGCTTTGTTGTGTGCCCAGAAGATTTCCCGCACCTCGAATTTCAAGATCTCGCATCGAGATCGCAAAGCCGGCTCCCATCTGGCTGAATTCTTCGATCGCGCGAAGCCTTTTGGAAGCTTCTGGGGTCAAGTGCTTGTGAGGTGCGACGGTTAAGTAGCAATAGGCTTGGTGTTTGTAACGCCCGACGCGACCGCGTAATTGATGAAGCTCGCTGAGCCCATAATGGTCAGCATCGTCGACGAAAATGGTGTTGGCATTGGGGATGTCCAGTCCACTTTCGATGATTGTCGTCGCCAACAATAAATCGAACTTATGCTCGACGAAATCAACCATCACCTGTTCGAGTTCGCCTTCGTTCATTTGCCCATGGCCGATTTCAAGCCGGACCTCGGGAACAATGCGTTTGATTTTATCGGCGAGCGCATGCATATCGCCGATACGATTATGGACAAAGAAAATCTGGCCACCGCGATTAAGTTCTCGCACGATCGCAGAGCGGACGACCTTATCGTCCCATCTCCCCACGCGAGTTTCCACCGCCATCCGTTCTTCGGGCGGAGTCTCCAAGTTGCTGATATCACGAACACCGACCAGCGCCATGTGAAGTGTTCGCGGGATTGGCGTGGCGGATAGCGTGAGGACATCGACATTGCGGTGCAATGACTTCAAGCGTTCCTTGACCTCGACACCGAACCGTTGCTCTTCATCGACGATGACAAGTCCCAGACTGGCGAAGTCAACATCCTTACTTGCCAAGCGGTGTGTCCCGATAACGATGTCGACTTTGCCGCTGCGAAGTTGCTTGACTGTTTCTTTTTGTTCGGCTGCAGTCGCGAATCGGCTGAGCTTGGCGATCTCAACGGGAAACTCCGCCATGCGTTGCACGAAGCTATGGAAATGTTGTTCCGCGAGCACGGTCGTTGGCACGAGAACGGCAACTTGATAGCCGCTCACGACTGCTTTGAAAGCGGCCCGCATGGCGACTTCGGTCTTGCCATATCCGACGTCGCCGCAAATCAATCGATCCATCGGTCGCGGTCGTTCCATATCGTCCTTACACGCGTCGATGGCGGTGACTTGATCGCGCGTCGGAACGTAGGGAAAACTGGAATCGAATTGATGTTGCCAATGATTGTCTGCATCGAAGGCGATGCCGATTTTTGAATCGCGGCTGGCTTGCAATTCAATCAGCTCGGACGCCATGTCAGTCACTGCAGACTCAGCCGACTTTCTCGCCTTGGCCCAAGACTGGCCACCGACTTTTGCCAAACGAGGTCGACTGCTGCCACCGCCGATGTATCGCTGGACCAATCCGATTCGCGAAGCAGGAACATAGATCGTCGTTCCTTCGTCGAACTCAATGGTCAAATGTTCTTGTTGCTGACCATTCTTTTCAATGTGCTTCAGGCCTCGATACAGCCCGATGCCGTATGACAAATGCACAACTAGGTCACCGGTTTCAAGTTGAGTCAGGCTGTCGATTGGCTTGCCTCGCGATCGACTGCGTCCTCGACGGATCGGGCTCCGATGGAACAACTCAGCGCCCGTGAGCACCAAGACCTCGCCGTCAATCAAGCGGAAACCACCGCTGAGTCCAGCGACCACAAGGTGCATGCGACCGCTGCGAGTTGCATCGGTGTCAGCGAGCAGTTCAGTTAAGCGTTCACCGTCGGCTGGTGTATCGCCAACGACGAAGACGTTGTGTCCCGCTGCGATGGAGTCGACGCGACTGCGAGTTTGGTCGATCGCGCCTGCAAAGCTTTCCACAGTCGTGGTGCGAAGGTCGATGGAAGCGTCACCGGTAGCTTCGCCGAGGGTTGCTGCGGTGGCAATCCGTTTGCCTGCGAATGACTGCAGCAGCGAGTCGAAATCGATGAATTGAGCAGAGTCTGCCAGACGCGCGAGCAGGCCTGCCGCAGATTTTTTGCATTCCCCCGGATCAACAATGACAACGATCGTGTCGGCAGGAAGATAGTCTGCCAGTGGTCCGTTTAAATCCTGCGAGCCGCCAACGGCCGCGATCTCAACCGTTGCCAACGGCTCGATGCTGCGTTGGCTGGCTGGGTCAAAGCGTCGGATTGATTCGACTTCATCATCAAACAGCTCAATTCGAATCGGAGATGGCTGATCAGGCGAATAGACATCGAGGATGCCACCACGTTGGCTGAATTCGCCTGGCAACTGCACAGCGGTGGTCGCCTGAAAGCCCGCTTCGGCCAACCAGCGCCGCAGCGCCATGTCGTCGATCCTGTCGCCCACACTGATTCGTCGAGTCGCATTGGCGACCGTTTGCGGCGTCGGCACCAATTGCATCGCTGCACCAACGTATGCCGTCACAATCAACGGCGTGGGATCGTCAGCGTTCCGGGCGCGAAGTCGTTGCAAAACCTGTAATCGCTCGGCATAGTCCGCGTCGCGGATCGAATCTGGTGCACCGTCGGTGGCGCTGAGCGGAAGGGCGACTGAATCACTGACACCGAACGCAATGCAATCACCGCTGACAATGTCGGCATCAACGGCTTGGGGGACAATGACCAGAATGTTGGACGCATGGCGTGCCAAGGTGGCTGCCAGCAACGATCGAATGCCGCCAAAAACGCCATCAAACGCGAGGACACGTGACGGGGTCCAGCTAGACATCTGCGCAGCAAGATCCGTCGTCGCATCGACCAACATCGGCAGGTCGGCGAGCGTTCGCAGGTTGACGGACACCCGAGCTTGGCGCTTCTGCGTCACAGCGACACCCACACCATCAGTAATAAAACCAAAAAGAGATCAGGGGATGGTAGCCGCCAGAGCAAGGCGCGGGGAGCAGGGGTAGCGTTTTCGCTGTTGGTCGTGGGAGCCGCTGCTAGCGGCCTGTTGATTTTGTTGTGTTTTGAATTTGAGCGTGCAAATAACAACCCGAATGCGTAAGTTTTGAAGTTGCGCTAATAGGGCAGCTTATCATGCGGCGACTCGGTATTCTTGCGGGATGGAGGCTGCGAGTAAATTTTGCAACTTCTTGA
>JAYVSE010000262.1:0-11691 GCA_043775635.1 Planctomycetaceae bacterium
ATCGGATGACCGAGAAGAGAAATAGTTACAAAACCACCGTAGAAGTAACCACTCCAAACGGCTCAGCTCAACCTGCCGCGATAGCGGCTTACTTGAACAAGCAATTACCAAGTCACTTAGAGCCACGTGCAGAACTAGAGGTAAAGCCTGGTGACATACTACTTACTTGTGCGGGTCCACGTATTCGATGCGGCGTGCCATGTCTTGTTAAAGAGACTCGCCCCAAACTCATGATGTCCGGGAAAATGTATCGAATGAGGGTATCTGATTCAGATGCAGATCCTCGTTACATAGAGGCTGCTCTACGTTCAAGTGACGCACAGGAGCAGATTGACTCGATGAAGACAGGAATGAGTGAAAGCGGCATGAACCTGACCCACGCACGGTTTGCGGAATTGACAATTCCTCTCGCACCGGTCAAGGAGCAAAAACGCATAGCCGACAAGTTGGATTCGTTACTTTCGCGGGTGGATTTGTGTCGCGAGAGACTGGACCGAGTCCCGTCAATCCTCCGTCACTTCCGCCAATCAGTCCTCGCTGCGGCCACCTCCGGCAAACTCACGGAAGACTGGAGGGAGGAAAGAGGTCTCACAAAAGCCGGCTGGGAGTCGAAGCCGCTCAGCGAAATTTTATTGGCGATCGAATCCGGAGTGAATGTGAAATGTGTAGAACGCCCGCCTTTACCATCCGAGAAGGGCTTAGTGAAAATCAGTGCCGTTACGTGGGGCGAGTTCGACGACAATGAAAGTAAAACTCTTCCAACGGCAAGCGAGATTCCCGAGTCGACACGGATTCAGAGGGGCGATTTTCTTATTTCACGGGCTAACACGCTTGAACTGGTGGCGGCTTGTGTAATTGTCGAACGAGTTACACGCCCGGTGTATCTATCTGACAAAGTGCTTCGTCTTGTGATCCCAGACGAACAAAAACTATGGGTGTTGTATAGTCTTAGATCGGCAAAGGGTCGCGAGCAAATACAAACCTTAGCCAGTGGCAATCAGCTTTCCATGCGAAACATATCGCAGGCGAACTTGCGCAGTATTATCATTGTCGAACCTCCATCGCCTGAACGCAACGAAGCTGTCAAACGGGTGCAGCGGCTTTTAGCCTTCGCTGATCAAATTGAACAGAAGCATGCGCTCGCGATGGCGAATGTGAAACGTCTAACACCTTCCCTTCTCGCCAAAGCCTTTCGTGGTGAACTGGTCCTTCAAGACCCGAGTGATGAATCGGCTGCAGTACTGCTGGAACGCATCAAGCGCACGCGAGAAGAGGAATGGCACCACGCTTCCAGGAAGAAGGAATTTAGTACGAAGCGAAAGGTGAAGTCCTGAGCGGTTCCAGAACAGAAAGGGACGTCCTGTCCGGCAATGAATAACCGTACGCAAACCAACCAGCCGGTTGATTCGAACATTGGTCACGCGAGACTGTGATTTGGGTGAATATCGATCGCAAAAGGAATGAACGAGACCATGCCAAGTAGTAGGATTGATCGATGAACGACGACTTGATGGCTCTGCCGTTACGCGAACTTCTGGAGAAGTTCGCCGCAGGCAAGCACAAACCCGGTTCCGGGAGTGCGGCGGCCTTGCTTGGCCTTATTTCAGCGGCGTTGTCGCGGACTGTTATTGCACTTACCGTCGGCAAGCCGGACTACGTCTCTGACCAACTTGAGCTTCAAGAGATTTCCAGGGAGATTGAGTTTGAGATTCAACCGTTGCTTGAGAATGCGTTCGTCCAAGATTCCATTCTATTTGACACGGTTATTGAATCGAGGGAATTTCGCGACGAAGCCGTTGATCACGCCGAATGGTGGCGAAGGTCACACGAGGCGCTAAGAAAACTAGACGCCGCATCCGCGATCGCTTTGGGTATCGCAAGGAAGTCTATCCGACTTACCGAATTGGCGATCATTGTTTTTGACAAGGGCTTCAAATCCGCTCAGGGTGACTCAGAGGTCGCAATTGAAGCAGCCCTATCAGGTGCGACAGGTGCACTTTCCATCGTCTACCTAAACCTAAAAGATTTCCGAGGTGAGTCACACGCGCAGAAGACGTTGGATGACGCAGAGGAACTCGGGACTTCAGCGAAAGACCTCCAAGTCCAACTGAGCGAACGAATGGAAAAGTTGCGAGCTCGTGCGATTAAAAGGAACAGCGAGGTGTCATTGAACGCTCCGAAGTTGCTTCTAAAGAAAAGGCAACAAGACAGTTACACCAAGAAAGATTTGTTTCAAATCGCGAGGAATATTCATTCAGAGCTTTGGTTGAACCGGAAGCAAATCTGGACGGGTTCAGACAAATTGCTACCGGTTCAGATTATCGATCCAGCAACAACCTTCAGCCTCCACGGTTATGAATACGAGGAGGCTGTATCACTGGGGCAGGACTACATCGACGGTGAATCCGTCGAGATTGCTGGATACGTGGACAATGAAGCAAAGGTCGCAAAGGTCTCGAAGAAATTCGCACTCGACGTGCGAAGGTTCACGTCCGCACATGAGTTAGGACACGCAATTTTGCACAAGCAGAAAACGTTGTTTCGAGATCGAGCGTTAGACGGAGGGACCACCGATTCAAAACGACCGCAGGTCGAGTTTGAGGCAGATACGTTCGCGGTTTGCTTCCTCATGCCGGAGTTTCAGGTCAGAGACATTTTCGCACAAATATTTGGGCAAGAGCAATTCGAGGTCAATCAACGTTCAGCTTTTGCACTTGGTTTCAACGGCGTAAGTGCGATGCGATCGAAGCTGCCTACAATCCGTCACCTTTCGGCTCGCCTTGCCACGACCGATCTCTACTCCGCCATACCGACACGATCCCTTTGTGAAATTTTTGGTGTGTCACCCACCACAATGGCAATCCGAATTGAGGAACTTTATCTGATTCGCTCTATCAAGAATTGACTCGACGTTAGGCACCGAAAGACCCTAATTTCAGACGCGGGTCGCCACATGCTCCGAGCCAATTGGTGGGCGGGCGTTTTCAATCGGGATGGTCGATTGGTCCAACCGCATCGTTGGAAAGAAATGGAGGTGGCGATTTAACCGAACTGAAAGCATTAACGCGATCAACTAGTTCAATGCGCCGATCGCCAACTCGACTGAATCAAGAGCCTTCTTGTCCATCTCGGCAAGCTTCCGAAATAATTCTGGACGTTGACGGATCTTTTCCCGAATGGCGGAGGGGACTTTGTCCGCTAGAAGCAGCAGCTCGTCTTCGTCAGCATCCAATGTCTCTGCCAGCTTGTGGATGAATTTCTCGGACGGAAAGTCACCAGATTGCAACTTTCCGTTTTCCACTTTACAGATGTAGGACATGCTGACGCCTAGTCTCGACGCTAGCGTGCCTTGAGTCATCTCGCTTTGGTGCCTGAGCTGACGTAATCTCTGACCGAACTGCATTTGACATCCCCACTGATTGTGAGCGTGTTGGAGCCACCGTATGCTATGAGCACAAATTAGTCAATCTACGACGGCCTCGTTGGCCGTGGTCAATCTATTCACGGGGCGGTCTCGGCAGTGGCACCCAGGCAAAGCATTAGCCGATACCGAGAACGCGACGTTTGCACCACGCTGATCACGCCAGCAATCCTGGCCGCAGGTTTTAACCCGGATCAGTTTTGCGAAGAAGTCAGACTGGCTGCCAGTCGCGTGACCGTCCGAGGAAACAAAGCGACTCGTTTAGAGGGGTGTTTTGAAGAAGGCGGCCCCAAGTTCGCCGACTGCGTTCTGTGCGCCAAATCGCAAACTCCTCTGCGCGTCAGCGAAGCAAAGGAAAACAAAAATCCCATTGGTCATGGTTTGCAACAAGGAATTGGCTACACCGCACGACTCGACGCACCGTTCACCGCGACAAACCATCGGATCCTGGAGACGAGCGAGCGAAAATCACAGTGACAACGACAATCAATCGAGATGCGGGAGACAAATCGAAAGGGCCAAGGCTCCAAAAATTCCGGGCCTTGGAGTTGCTTTTCAATGCACACCAAGAAGAGCACGTTTCGCATGTCTATGTCGCGACGGAATGTGAAGCAGATGTTTCAATACACCTGGCCTCCAAATCGGACAGTTCAACCTATTTTGAAGAGAACAAGAACTACGACGAGTCGAAAACCTTCACGTTTGCCAGCAAACAGGTGCTCAACACCATGGTCTCGTTTCTCGACAGTTGGATTCCGATGGAATGTGACAACGAGGTCAAGTTTGGCTTTTACTGCCCAAATAAGTCCGGTAAGGAAAACGACACCGATAGGTCCAAAAAGCTCAACATCTCATGGCCATTAGAAAATGTTTTGGATGTTCTCGCGAATCGCAAGACGGAAAACGACATTGACGAATCCCTTGTCAACTCGTTAGCCGATCTTGTTAAAGACGAGTATTCCAGGCAATACGCTAAGAAGAAGATGGTTGGATTCAAAAGGGTCATCGAGAAGTGGACGACTAAAGAATGGCAATCGTTCTTCAAGCAGATTGATTGGCGGCTCGGCCAGTCAGACGACGCAGCAGCCAAAAAAGAAGTTATTGGCCTAATCCAAAAATCTAAGTACTACCAGCAGCAGCACGAGGGAAAAGAAGTTTTGATCGCGGCAGCCGCAGCCGAGTTACTTGAAGAACGCCAGGGAATGCAGAAAGCGAAGGATCGCTTTGTTCACTCGTCCGACATTGAGAACATCTTCCTCAAGATCGCATCTTCAGAATCGGTACTTTTACCCGATCAAGCCTGGAAGATGTGGGAGCAACTGTCCGATCCAGTCGACACACGAAACATTGAGGGAAAAGTGGCGGCAGTGACCAACCCTACGCCTAAGCGTCAAATTGGCCGCTGGAGTCGCAAAGCATCTAGCGGCTTCAACACTCAGAATGACTTCGGAACCGACAAGTCGATGCTTGCTTTGAAATACCGAATTTACACCGCCTGCACCGACCGCTGGGACGACTTCATTGAGAAGAACAAAGGTGTCAGCCTTTCGCACCAAGCGATAAACGAGTGGGTGTCTGAGATTGCTGGTCACTGTCTCGCGACAATCGAGGGACTGAAATCAGATCATTCGTATCCAGTATCGAACCCGGTCTTCATCGAGGAAATGGTCTGGGTTTTGATCGACGAATGCTATCTGGCATTTGATATGGAGCCAGAGACATGAGCGATGCATCACGAGAGCAAGTAAAGAAGCGGATGATGTATACCAAGGGAGATGATTTCTATTTCCTGACTTACAACCTGCTCATCTTGGCATCCGAGCTAAAATGCACGTCAGAGCAAGTCAAGTTCGTCGATCATCGAAAAGCTGCTTTCCTACTCGGCTTTGTTTCGGACCCATGGATTTCGCGATTGGTCCTTCAGATGAAGGGATCGGAACGGCAGCCATCAAGTTCTGACCGTGCGGACATTGCTAAGATCTACGCCGACGGTTCGGCGCGAATCCACCTACTTACGCGGTTGTTGTTTGCGTCTGAACGCAAGGGCATTGTCTCGCTCTACCCCGGAACTCGCGGTCACTCAATTGATTTTTTCATCAACGTCGAGAACCTTCCCAAAGACTTTTTGGTAAACCCCATTTTCGAGATGGAGAAATCGAATATCTCGCTACTTCGAAAGCTCATGGGAAATATGCGTACGGCGAAGTTGGAGAGTTTTCTTGAGCGGTTCTTTGCGAACTATGGGGTTCAGACATGGCACGCTTGAGTATTCGAAAAGTAATCTACCATGGAGAGAAATGGACTTTCGAGTCACCGTTGCTCGGGGATGGTCTGCAAATCCTGGTGGGGCGAAACGGGGCAGGTAAATCAACGTTCGCTAGCCTGATCTATTTCGGACTTGGCGGCAGGGTCACTAGCTTTGAGAAAGGGGATCGAGAACCTCATCCCGAAATCACTTCGGACGAAAAAAACTTCGTTCAATTGGCGGTCGAAATTGATCAAGTGCGATATGGCCTGAAACGGTTTTTCAATTCCACTGATATAGGGATCGAATCTCCTGATGGAGATGTTGAAGTTCTTCCAGTGAATCGGGGCAAGGATTCAAAGCGAGTTTTCTCGGATTGGATGCTAGAGAAGCTTGGGATCGACCCGGTGATGCTGCACTACGGAGCGTATGCGGGGAAGATCAACATGGCAGATCTTTTCAGGCTGATCTATCATGACCAATCACCTGATCCATCTGGGATATTCAAAAAGGTTGACCGAGAAAGCTTTGTCTCTGATTCTGCGGTATTTCGGAAGGCAATTTTTGAACTTCTGATAGGCAAGAGCTTTCAGCAATACTATTTAGCGACAGCGACCCTCAAGCGACTTGAGACGGAGCGAAGTGCATCTCTTCAAACGCTCGAACAGTTCAAGCAATTTGTCGATGATGTTTCTGATGCCAGTGGAGACGATGCAAACATCGCATTCATCAACGCACAGATTGCCGAAACCAAGGATCAGCTTCAGCGAGCCCTGCAATTTCGTAGTTCACTTCAGGAAGCACCTCCCGCGTCACCCGATGACGGACTAGAAGCCAGTAAGGTTCGGCTCTACGATTTGACTTTACGTCTATCGAAACTGAAGCAACAAGTAAACGAGGTCTTGGTCGAACTGGCTCGACTTCGGCACTTACAGGCGGACATGATCCTGGAAGCGACGCAGATTCGGAAAATGATGTTTGCCCATGATTCGCTTGACCTTTTCTCAGCTAACACTTGTCCTTACTGTTTGAATGAGGTCGAACGTGTCGAAGGAAAATGTGTTTGTGGGGCTAATGTCGATGAAGCAGCTTATGAACGCTTCTTCTACGACAACTCAGATTACCTAGCGATCCTGAAGACTAAGCAAAAAAATGTCCAGACGATCCAAGCAGCAATTGAATCCTGTGAGGCGGAGTTACGAAAACTAAACGGTAGAATCGCTCGCACGGAAGGTGACAGTGATGCCGAACGACTTGAATTAAGGCAAGTAACTCAGAATTCAAGCTTTGCGTACGACCCTAATGCGCTACGACAGACCGACACCAATATTCTGAACTTGCGTTCGGAAATTGGGAAGCTAGAGCAGAAGTTATCTTTAGAGCAAAAGCGTCAGGAACTGGAGGACAAGTGTAGCGTCCTAACGTCAGAGGTCGGTCGAGCCAACGCGAGGGCAAAAGAACTGGAGGGACAAGCCCAGCAAGAAATGACGAGCAAGCGAAATGAGTTTGGCAAACGCTACACGGAGCTACTTTCGTCGATCGTCGCCAAAGTTCGGACGACGTCCCTTGATGACTCGTACATGCCGATCATCAATCAGCGAGAGTACACGGAAGCAAGCGCCTCGGTTCCCAAACGTCTGATGTACTACCTGACCTTGCTCTCTCTGTCACTCCAAGATCCAGAGATGGCGTTCCCTCGATTTCTGCTAATCGACACGCCGCAGACGGCAGGAATCGACCCACCACCCCTGCAGGCTTGCATTGATCGAATTAAAGAGATCGTTGGCGGCTCAGACAGCGCGGGACAGGTGATACTGACGATTGGAGAAGATCGGCTCACTAAGCCGCAAGAAGAAAACGTGTTTCTAACCATCAAGGCAGGCGACCACCTACTTCAGCCTACGGAACGGATAGAAGGCGGTTGATCCCCAATTGACTCCAAATTGCCCTGACAGTGGACGAGGCTACTGGATTGTGAATCGGCTTGGCGAATTCAAATTGTTTTTAGGAATAGTGTTTTCATGAATGTGAATGAAGTGGCGGCTTATCTATGTTGCAGCCGAGATAGCGTCCTTAATGCAATTAACAATGGCATCGCGTTACCCAAATCCTGCAAGAATGTCAAACTGGAATGTGATTGGATTGATAAGCAACCCGAGATCAGTGACGATCAGTACAATGAATTTGTCAATCAGTTCGAGTCAGAAGAACCAGGCCGCAGGCCGCCTGCCGCTGTTTGCCGCGAACTTAGGGTGGAAGCGTCGTTTGCTTGCGCGGTGTGTCGCCGAGAGGGACCGCTTCAATTCCATCATCTGATTGAATGGAGCAAGCTCAAGCACCATGACCCGAATGAAATGCTTTCGATTTGCGGTACCTGCCATGATAGGTGCGGCAACGGAGAGATTGACAGAAAGGCACAGAAAATGATTAAGGCCTTGGTGCGGAAGCGAAGCACGTACGGCCCAACCCCAGATGAATCGCTTTCCCAGGCAAGGCGTACCAACGATTTGTTGTCGCTGCGAGAGCTCTACTCAATTTTCCCCCGGCCGATAGTTGAACTGTTCCTGCAACAAGCATCAAACGACCGTATCCGCATTTACGACGCGCTCGTCGTCGATGGTGCTATTGAATTCTACTATTCGACGCAGTTTCATATTTCAGATGCCGAACTAAGACTAAAGTTTGAGCAGTTTTTTATGAATTGGAACGAGATCTTTGAGACTTCTCGACAAACCCACCATGATTTTGGCTGGTCAGGCGTAGCGACACTTGCGCTGGACCATAAATCATCCAGCGCGATGTGGGAAACACACAGGGATTTTGGTAGCGCGGTCAACAAAACTTATGTCTGCCTTCGTGAACTCAACTCCTACCTTGTCGAGAACTATCCAGACCTTGACCTCAATGAATCAGATAAACTTTCAGTTGCGGAATGGCGTCGTTTAGAAGCTGAAATAGAAGCACGTTTTGCAGTTCCTACTGAGGAAAGAGAATCGCCTAAGGACGTCGAACTGGAATCCTTGCTGACTGACGATGCCGGCCAGGACTGACACTAGTTGCCAGAGTACGTACAGGATTATGGAGCGAGAGTCCCTGGAGGGAATCGCGTTGCGAGTCGAGAGTTCAATGCGGGGGTATTAAGTTTGTTCACACCCTCGAACATTCAGGACTACCAAATGACTCACGCCCTTGCGACGACGGATGGAAAGACGGCGATGATGTACGCCGGGGAAACTCCCTGGCATGGACTTGGCACAAAGCTAGACGAACCAGCAACCGCTGCAGAAGCGATCGATGCGGCCGGCTTGAACTACGAAGTTGATCTTCGGCCGATTGTCACGACGGACGGACTACCAGTTCCACAGCGTCACGCTGTTGTTCGCAACGACACAAACACGATTTTGGGTGTCGTCGGCAATAGTTATCAGCCGGTTCAAAACCATCAGTGCTTTTCATTTCTCGATGCTGTCGTAGCTGACGGCCAACTTCGATATCACACTGCCGGAGCCTTGGGCAAAGGGGAAAAGATTTGGATGCTGGCAAAATTGCCAGGGGAAATCCGAATCAAAGACTCTGAGGATGTGACCGAGCAATTTTTGCTTTTGAGCAACTCACACGATGGCAGTTCAGCACTTCGAGTGTTCTTCACCCCGATCCGCGTGGTCTGTGCCAATACGCTGGGGATGGCGGAACGTCGAGGACGAGGACAAGGCGTCTCCGTAATTCACAAAGGCGATCTAGCGATGAAAGTCGGGGAGGCACAAAAAGTTCTGGGATTGGCAACGCGGTTTTACGACAGCCTGGAAGACCGGATCAATCAACTGGCCGACTACTATCCGACCAAAGAGCAATTGGAAACCTATTTCTCAATGCTTTATCCCGATGCACCTGACATGAAAAATCGGCGAGCGGAAAATGTTCGGGGTGAACTTTTCAGACTTTTCGAGCATGGACGAGGACAAGAAATTCCGGAAACCCGAATGACAATGTGGTCCGCGTTTAACGCGGTGACCGAATTTGTGGATCATCACCGTGGGACACGAGGAGCGACGACGACCGAGAAGGCCAGCCGCCGGTTGGAGTCAGCTTGGTTTGGCAGCGGTGCCCTGCTCAAATCCCGAGCCTGGGATGAAGCTTTCGCGATTGCGACTTGATTTTATTCAGGGACCAGTCAAAGATTTCAACTCACCATCAACCGGACAAATGAAATTGGGAGCAGTTGAAACCAACAAGAGCAACGGACGACTCATCGCCATCGGCGATATTCACGGACACTCCGAGCCATTGCTGAAAATACTTGAGCAGATCGCCCCTCAACCCGACGACACGATTTTCTGCCTCGGTGACTGTGTAAATCGTGGGCCCGATAGCCGGGGCGTGATCGAACGATTGATGCTGCTAGAGAAAGAATGCAAACTCGTTTGCATTCTGGGTAACCACGAGGAAGTGATGCTGGACTGTCGCCATGGCCATCAAGGACTGGATCGATGGATGTATCAGGGCGGCATGGAAACGCTGATGTCCTACGGGAGGATGGGAACTGTTGACGACATTCCCGATGAGCACTGGAACTTTCTCGAAAGGTTTGTTCCCTTCTACGAAACCGATGATTTCGCCTTTGTTCACGCAAACTACGAGTGGTATTTGCCATTCGACAAGCAGCCGCCCGACCTACTTCGCTGGACCTCGATTAACGATTCTGAACCACGTCCACACATCAGCGGCAAGAAGGTGATACTCGGTCATCAGCCTGGGCCGGTTCGAGATCAAGGGCACTTCGTCTGCATTGACACTGGCTGCGGGTTTGGAGGATGCCTAACTGCCATAGCCTTGGAGGAACGCTTCACTTGGCAGGTGTAGCAATCTTGTTTTATCCAATCATTGGATCTTTCGATAAACCTTTTGAGTACGACTACCTACTACCACGTCGTCCGGGCCTGACCATTCGCCGCTCGCCGCTGCGTTCGAAGTACTCTTTCAAGGCAATTCCAAAACAATTACTGGCAAATCCGTTACAGACAGAATTCCATTGAGCGGCGCTCTTCCACTTCAAGATCGTGCTACCAGCTATCGAGCTATTTACGTCATCGCAATCCCCTTTGTCGATGTACTTCTTAATCATCTCCTCCATATCCATTCTTACAGATTTGGAGAGACGATCGAAATGTTTTTAATGGCAACGTAGTCATCCATCTGAGGGAACTCCATCAAGGGAGAAACAAATCATAGGCAAGGGTACCTGGTTCAGCAGTTCGTTTTTACCAGCCTAAAGAGCCAAGTGTCAAATGTTAAAAGTTAACGTCGGAATGTCACGTAAGCTTACCCGTGACTACAACAGCACAGGATTCAGCGTCAACGTCGAGGGAGAGGTTTTAGCTTCCCCCGATGATCCGGAGATGGTACTTGAAAAAATCAAGGAACTGTACGATCTGGCGGAAGAATCACTTATCGATCAGCTTAAACGCCATAGCGACGATTTCGATGAACGCCAACAAGTGAAAAACGAACAGGCCGAAACGACTTCGGCAAAGACTGTAGCAACCCGGTACTCCGGGGGCCAAAATGGACGGGTTCCGGGAGTGAATCGAGTTTCGCCAGCTAACGGCCAAACCAACGGACACGTTAACGGTGAGCAGTCCAATGGACACAATAGCGGCCAATCGAATGGGAACGCCGCCCAAGCGACTAACAAACAGATTCAGTTTTTGTTGACGCTGGGAAAACAACGCGGCCTGACGAAGCCACAGTTGGAAGAAGACATCACCGAGATTGTGGGACGATCCACGGACGTTTACGGTTTGACCAAATCGGAAGCGGGACTTGTACTCGATCGTTTTACAAACGGTCACGATAAATCAACTCGATCCAGACGATAGCGGAGACTTTTATGGACCCGCAAGTGACCTGGAATGAAATGCTCGATGCAATCGCCGGAAGTGATTTCGAGCATGCTGGAATTCAAGCCCAGTGCCTACTCAGTTGGTTAGATCGAAAAGGGTTTGCCCCAAATGCGACCACACGGACG
>JAYVSE010000263.1:0-20886 GCA_043775635.1 Planctomycetaceae bacterium
ATTGATTAGCGCTCCACGCGGACAAGCCGCATGGTAGCGAGGCTCACTCCGCCAGCAACTTCTGGTTGGGATTATTGCCCGACGGGGATGAACCCCGTCGTAGCATCCGGTCGGAAAAATATACTAGTCGCGGCTAAATTTTCCGCAGGGCAAATCCCTTTTCCGCCGCACCCCCTTTTCCGATTGAGTGTGTCTTCAGGTACGATACTGTTCCCGCTAGTCGCTGATTGACAATCGTCAACGTTCTCAGCGATCCGTTGCTCGGTAAGGAAACAGGAAAATGGAATCGATAACAATGGGATTGATTAGGCAATGTCGTTTCTGCGGTCGAGTTGCGACCTTAGTCGCATCGACGATTCTTGCTGGGCAGCACTGTTTAGCCGACGACGTGAGTACCGGTACGAAAGCGGTTTCGACTATCGAAAAGCCCCCTGCGGCGGACGCTGCGGCATCTCAAACAAAACCGGCGACTACGGAAAACGCCCTTATGAAAATCACCGAGATTGAAGGTATCGCTGAGTATCACCTTGAAAACGGCGTTCGTGTCCTACTTTTCCCCGACGACACCAAAGACGTTGTCACGGTCAATATGACCGTTTTTGTCGGGTCACGACACGAAGGTTATGGCGAAGCTGGGATGGCACACCTGCTGGAGCACATGCTCTTCAAGGGAACGCCCAATCATCCAAGTGTACCGAAGTCGTTACAAGACCGCGGTGCAAGCTTCAATGGTACGACTTGGCTTGATCGCACAAATTACTATGAGACGCTTCCGGCAACCGACGACAACCTAGAGTTTGCGATTCGCTTGGAAGCTGACCGAATGGTAAACAGCTTCATACGTGGCGAGGACCTAGAGACGGAGATGACCGTCGTTCGCAATGAATTCGAGCGTGGCGAGAATTCACCAATGGGCGTGTTGATGCAGCGTATCCAGGCTGTGTCATACGAATGGCATAACTATGGCAAAAGTACCATTGGGAACCGAAGTGACATTGAGCGGGTGCCGATTGTAGCGCTTCGCCGTTTCTACAAAAAATATTATCGTCCTGATAATGTCATGGTTATCGTGGCCGGAAAGTTTGATCCCACCAAGGCGCTTGGGTTTGTGCAAACTCATTTCGGAGCGTTAGCGGTTCCTAATGAACCGATTGAGCCCACTTATACTGTGGAGCCTGCTCAAGATGGCGAACGCACGGTGGTTTTACGTCGCGTAGGCGATGTTCAATACGCGGGTGCAGCCTATCACATTCCGGCCAGCAGCCATCCCGACTTTGCCGCCATAAAAGCGTTAGTTTACGTCCTTGCCGATGAGCCCAGCGGACGGCTTTATAAGCAACTTGTTGAAACCGAGTTGGCGACGAACGTGTTTGCAATGGCATCCGCGCTGCATGATCCAAGTACGATGATGCTCTTTGTTGAAATATCAAAATCCGCATCGATCGAAAAAGCTCGCTCTGCGATGATCGACGGGATTGAAACATCATGGGATAGCACTCCCGTCACCGACGAAGAAGTCCAGCGGGCAAAGCAGCAGATTCTTAAAGCGCGTGAGCTGGAATCATCTGACTCAAACCGCATCGCGGTTTCGCTAAGCGATTGGGCCGCCCAAGGCGATTGGCGGCTTTATTTCTTGTATCGTGACATGGTTGAGTCTTTGACTGCCGAACAAGTTCAGGTTGTGGCCAAAAAGTATTTAGTGCGCAACAATCGCACCGTTGGTTTGTTCATTCCAGCCGAAAAAGCGGAGCGAGTTTCGGTACCTGAAGCACCGGATCTTGCAAAGCTTCTCGATGGTTATCAGGGTCGTGCTCAGGTTGCGATCGGTGAATCGTTTGATGTCGATCCCGTCGCCATTGAAAAGCGAACAGAGCGCGGTGAGCTTTTTGACAGCTACATGTATGCGATGTTGCCAAAGAAAACACGCGGTGAATCGGTCACATTGTCGATGACGCTTCGCTTTGGTGACGAAAAGTCGTTGCGAGGTCGAGTGGGGGCGGCAGAGTTGGTGGGAGCGTTAATGCAGCGTGGTACCGAGTCGAAGAGTTATCAAGAACTCCAAGATGCGCTCACGAAGCTCCGAGCCGATTTGACGATCAATAGCACTCCAGGGCTGATTCAGTTGCGAGTCACAACGAAACGTGAATTTCTTACTGAAACGATTGATCTCGTCAGCGAAATCCTTCAGAAGCCTAAACTGGACGCAGCGGAACTTGAAGTCCTGCGCCGCCAAGTGATTACTGGGATTGAGAGTTCGCTAACCGAACCGCAGGCTTTAGTGCCGCTTGCGGTTTCTCGCAAACTTTCCCCCTACGAGATGGCGGACGTTCGATATGTACCATCCCTCGTCGAAGAATTGGCGATGTATCGGGCCGTTACCATCGATGAAATTAAAGAGCTGCATCGTGACTATATCGGTGCCAATGTTGGCGAAGTTGCCGTGGTCGGTGACTTTGATATCGAGGCAACGAAGGACCAACTAAGGACTTTACTGTCGTCTTGGAAGAGCAAACAACCGTATACAAGAATCGACCGACCAGCGACCACGAGCATACCAGGAAGTTTGGAACGAATTCAAACACCAGATAAGTCGAATGCGATGCTTTATAGCAGCCAGCAGTTTGCACTCGATGATGAATCGCCAGAGTACGCTGCGCTTGATATCGGTAACTTTATTCTTGGCGGTGGTGCGTTAAGTAGCCGTCTTGGCGATCGTGTTCGCCAGCAGGAAGGACTTTCCTATGGTATTCGATCGGGAGTAACCACCCGCCACCGCGACCTGCGAACGGACTTTACGCTCTATGCGATTACCAACCCAGCTAACGTCGATCGTTTAATGACGGCGATTAATGAAGAACTTGCCAAGCTGCGAAAAGAAGGTGTTACCGAGGATGAACTTGCCCGAGCCAAAGAATCGTACTTGCAGGCCGAAAAAGTTCGCCGAGCCGAAGACAAGGGTTTGGCAGGTCAGTTACTTGGTACGATGTTCAATCGGCGCACGATGCAATTTACCTCGGATTACGAAAGGCGAATTGCTAGTTTGACGGTTGCTGACGTTAATGCTGCGATCAAGAAATACATCCGTCCAGACAGCTTGGTCACTGCCGTTGGTGGCGATTTTGAAAAGCAAGAATAGTTCGCATCGTGCAATCAATGAGTGGGATAGGCTTCTAGCCTGTCGCAGTGAAAATGACAGGCTGGAAGCCTATCCCACGTCAAAAACCAGACGGTCATTGGGTTAGCGATTCAGTGCGATGCCAAACGTTCCACCGACCAATAGTGCTTGTTGGTCAGTTCGGGCAAGCGGGTCTGTTAAACGCCCTCGCCAAAGGCCTTGAGCAATATCGATCACTTGGAATCCGCCACGGATTTCAATCATTTTCGTGATCTGATAACTGACCTCCCCACGAACATCAAATCCAAACACAAACTCATCGTTACTGCCGGTTATGACCGGCGTTTTTGTTATGGTCTGGGACAATGGTGAAACGTTAGCACCGACGGTCGTGCCGCCATAAAACTGTAACTCCTGAGTTGTTTGCAACTGGTTGCTTTGCCAATTGCCAAGAGTGAACACTCGCATTTCGCTTGAGTAACGGAAGCGATCTTGGTACTTGAAGTATCGAAAGCCAGCTTGTGGGCCGAACATTTGATTTTCAGCACGAGATTGCGTCGAGGTCACTAATTCTCCGGCACCGACGATCCGTACAGTAGGGTCGACATTGAACGCACGTGGGTTGTCAAAGAGTCCCGCTTGGTAACTCTGTCTTTGATAAAGATCATCGAACTTCATATACCGTAGTCCAACCAACGGTTCTAGTATCCCGCCGTAGTGATACGGCTCCATTCGCCATGTCTTGTTCAGTTCAAGGCTGTCAAAGTTAACAACGTTTAAGCTATTGCGAATCGCCGCGAAGCGACCGTTGAAGCCAGGATTGTTTCGTAGATACTCGGGGAATAGCAGGCCAAAGGGCGGACCTGCGGTACCGCCAGCGCCAGCGCCGCCGCCAGCACCACCACCACCACCACCACCACCTAATTGTGTGATGTTAATCCGTTGCAGACGTTCGATATCCTGCTCATCGTATTTTCCTGGGCCAGTCATAGTAAGATATGTTAACGCCCAGCCATTTTCTTCCTCAAGCATGTAGCCAACGTCAAAACGACTCCCCCAGCCGCTATCGAGTCTGTTTTTTCCCTGCTCTTGTTCTGGGCGTGACGTATAGAGGTTAAGGCGATCATAGGTTGCGTACCAACCTCGATTGGCTCTCTTCTTCGGCTTCATGTCCTCGAAGTCGGCTTGGTAGATTGGTTCGAACCAATTGAAATCTGGGTCAAATGCAAATGGATCGATGATAGGAGAGTTTATCTGTGCATTGCAATGACTTGGCAATAACGCGCCAGATGTACAAGTGGCAGCCGCGGCCATCGCCATCGTGGTAAGTATTTGTCGTTGATGAGCGACAATGCGTTTTCGCAATACGTTAACCCGCGAAGTAATCGCGAGCGCCAGCTTCCGTACCGACATGGTTAGTTCCACCGTTGTGCGTTCGTTCGTTTGCGAAACAAAATGCTGAACTTGCATTACTGCATCATGCCGTGACTTTCGTCACGGCAAGAATCCCCAGTTGCATGTTGCCTCAGGACCTTACTGTTCTTTAACATCCCAACTTCGTTGCGGTCGAAAAGTCTTTCGACAGCGCGTGAAAATTGGGTTGTGCGGATAGTATCGGTCAGTCCGAAGCTGCGGGTTGAACTTAGTTTGCCAGTGTCAACCCTAAAACCGTCACAGTTTGTACTTAAAATGAACGACGATTAGGTGGCTGGGCAATTTGGGGCGCCCTGGCTATTTCTTCCCAAGGGCTCGCTTTGTAGCAAAGAAGCGGGAAAGCAATTCTCCACACTCGCGGCCGAGAACACCGCCAACAACATCGGCGCAGTGATTCAAGCGAGAGTCGGTCAGCAATTGAAATAAGCTGACCACTGCACCCGCCTTTGGATCGCTTGCTCCGAAAACGACGCGAGGGATTCTCGCTAACAGGATGGCACCGGCGCACATCGGGCATGGTTCGAGCGTGACAAACAACGTACATCGTTCCAGACGCCAATCACCCAAGGAAGCTGCGGCTTGAGTAATGGCGATCATTTCGGCGTGCGCTGTCGGGTCTTTGAGTTGTTCTCGTCCGTTGTGTGCCTCGCCGATGATGCGGCCATCGCAAACGACGACGGCACCTACCGGGACCTCGTCTGCTTGCTGTGCAGCGATGGCCTGCGCCAATGCCCGCTTCATCCAGAATTGGTCCAATTGGTCGATGCTTTCGGGAAGATCGACGTCGTAGTTCAGGTCGTCATGATCGTTGTCATTTATCCTCATGGAGATGGTCCTGGCGACGAGTTTGGCTTGGTTGATTCATCGCCAGCAGATTTTTTAGGGACTACGCTAATGTTACGAATCTCGGATTCGCATTGAAAAGCCGCGATTCCAAGCGGGAGGGACTCTAACATTTCTGATCGAACATCGAAAACTCGTCCCTCGCGTTCGAGGTCGATAATTTGTTCATCATCCAGCCAAACCCCGATTTTTTCCTTGGTCACACGTACACGAACTTTGTACCAGCGATCTTTTTCGAAGTTGCGGATCAGCATGGTCTCGTTATTGGATGCGTCGAGACCGTTGATGCTTGACAAGCCGACTAGCGAGCCACCCCAACCGCCAAGAATTAGACTGAACCGCTGATCAGCCAGTGGTAGCGTGAGTCCACAGAAAAAATCGAAACCACCGACTCGTCGTGCCTCGAGTGATATTTCGTAGTCTTGTTTAGGAAAGTCACCGTCCCACCGGACTCCAGTCAGCGGGTCACCGAAGCCAAGGGACAACAGCCCGTCAACCATTTTGATCGGTCCATCGCCGCCAAAATGCGACGGTTTCCAGGACGAGTCTTCGGCAAACGCTAGCGTTTTGGCATCTGGGATTTTTGTTTTCGCTTCTTGGGAAAAACCGGAAAAGCTAAAAAAAGGAGTTGTAATGATGATTAAAGTCAAAACTGGTCGAAGCATTGGCATATCGGTTTACCTTATTAATATTGAACACTCAGGTTTCAGCCTGTTCTAACACGATTCTAAGCGATTCTCGATGCGCCCGCTGACTAAGATCTCACTGTTTGGAGTTCGACTTGCGACCTGCGTGTTAGTGATCTATTGGTGTGCACTGTTCACTGGAACTCATGTCCCTCAAGTTCCCAGTTTTGACCCACGAATCACTGACAAGGAATTACATTTTTCAGGCTTCTTTGCGTTGACGATTTTGCTTTGCTGGGTCATGCAGACGCGAACGACGGCGGCGAAAAAGTTTGGCAAAGTGCTAGCGATCACACTTTCCTACGCCGCGCTTGATGAAATCACTCAAGGATTCGTTCGTGGGCGTCAGACCGATATCATGGACTTTGCCGCTGATAGTTGTGGCATTGTGTCTGCGATTGCATTTTATGCACTGATGCGATTTTTGATGCCAAAGATGGCCAGTCCGATTGCGACGAATTGACTAGCGATCCCCAGTGAAGGATAATTTAGCGGTATGGCGCGAGCCATCCGGTGATCTAGTGGATTTCATCATTTTAGTGAGCCGTTAGCGCTAGCCACGGGCCGTCAACGGTGGGCGTCCTGCCGTAGCGCCCGACGCTAGCGCGTACGGCTCACTAGATCAACAGCCCGCAAGCGCCGTACCGCTACTTAAGTCCACGCTATTCGGTCAGTGGCCACTGGCCCTAGGGAAAAAGCTCATACGGCGCGTCCTCTACCGACATCAGTAGTCCAGGATTCGATCAACGTCGCTTGATTGGCATTGCGTTGCACATGTCCGATCGCGTCGATAGTCCTGTCGATTCGATAGACAATCATTTCAACGTGCTCGGGCTGATCAGCGACTTGTCGCAACTGATCGCGAAACGTTGCGGTCGCCATCGATAGCACATCTCGCAGTCGGTCGCGACGCTGGGGAGCTTCTTTACCAGCATCATCAACGAAAGTGGTCACATGCTTCACAAGGTCGACGATAGGCATTGGATGCGAGAGTAATTGCTTGACGAACTCCGCACGAAACGTATTGGCTTCACCGGTCAGTAATGATGCTGCGGCATCACAATCGCCTCCGCAAAGTTCGATTGCATTTTCCGCTGACGCCCGGTCGCAGGCAATGCCACGTCGCAACATCAGCGCGAGAGCGTCATCACCAGCAGGCGGACGAAACCGCACGATGCGGCATCGCGATCGAATCGTTGGCAATTGTCGTTGTTCGTTGGTGCCGATCAGAAACAGGACGGCACCCGAGGGAGGTTCTTCCAGTGTTTTCAGAATGCTGTTCGCACCTTCTTCGTTCAAGAAATCGGCATCGTGTAGAATCGCGATTTTGCGAGTCCCATAAAAAGGACGCAAACGAATGTCGCGGCAAAAACCTTCCTGCATTCGCGATTCAGGAGGTCCGATCAGTAGTTCAAGCGGAATGTAGGCGCGGTCGTCGGGCTTCCTGACTTGGATTAGATCGGGATGCGTATCGGCGTCGACCTGTATGCAGCATTCGCATTTACCGCAAGGATTTAATGCGGATTGCGAAATGGCATCTTCCGCGATGTGCCGGCACAATAACGCCTTCGCAAGTGACTTAGCGACAGTGGCTTTGCCAATGCCAGGCGGACCGACCAGCAAGAAAGTGCCGCTGAACCGCCCTTTCGCGATCGCGTTGCTAAACCATTGCAACTGTGCTTGATGACCCACAATATCGATCATGGCCGAGAGTCGTTCTCAATGGCATTGATTTTGTCCACACGTCGACCATGTCGACCGCCTTCAAATTCCGTACGCAGCCACATCAGGACCAAATCATCGATGGGCCGATCACCAATCAAATCACCCGGAAGGCACAGCACATTGGCATCGTTGTGTTTGCGGCTGAGCTCAACCATGACTTCGTCATAGCAAGGAGCCGCTCGAACACCGGGGAATTTATTCGCGGCGATCGCCATGCCGATACCGGTCCCGCAAATCAAGATGCCGCGATCTGCATCACCGCAACTGACCTTGCTGGCGACAATCGTTGCGAAATCAGGGTAGTCAACGGAGGCATCCGAGTGGGTGCCTTCATCGAAAACCTGGTACCCGGAGTCGATCAATTTTTGAATCACGCGCCCCTTGATGGCAACGCCACGATGGTCACTCGCAAAGCTGATTCGCAGCATTATTCTGGCTCCCGCGAATCAGGGGTTGGGTTGCCTTGAGGATGGTCGCTGTTCGCAGGCGACTTGACCACGACTGATAAAAAATCAGACGGCAAATTTTGAATCCAAGCAGCTAATTCACGTTCCATTTGATCAGCACATTGCTGGTAGATTTCAACCGACGCACCCACAGGGTCAGCGATATCGCCGCCATCACGGCGGAGGGTTTCGACTTGGTTTGCACGATCTGGCCAGGCAGCGATGATCGCCGCCCGGTGTCCACGCGTCATTGTCAAGATCATGTCAGCTCGATCGACAATCGCTTCGTTGAGGAGTCGGCTCAAATGATCGGAAATATCAATACCTCGGGCTTCCATGACATCAACTGCCTGCTGGCTGGCCATCGATCCTTCACCAGCGGCAACTCCAGCCGATAAAACGACAACGGATTCAAGGCCGCCGCCTGCTTTTCGCAGCAGTTCCTTTAAAATCGCCTCGGCCATTGGGCTGCGGCAAGTGTTCCCCGTACACACCAGGGCGACAATCGGTTTTGCAAATTCATTCATCGCTGCGCTCTCGATCGCACCATGCCTCAAAATCTCAAACTGATTGCCGATCACGCGCACCACGGTCGACGCACCACCATACCGAGTTGGACCGTCGTCCAATACTAGCGGTACCGAATCTCCAAACTGCGTGACCACATCTTGGCCAAGCGTTGCGGCTGTCTGGCCGGTAAGATTTGCACTGGTCAACACCAACGGACCTCGCAGGAATTCGTGTAATTGGCAGATTACAGGATGAGAAACTACACGAAAACCGATACAACAGTTCTCGCCAACCACCATTTCACGAGTCTGCGGCGGGAGTCGTGAAGCAATCGACATCGGATTTCCGCAGGGTAAAACCAATGTAATCGGTCCTGGCATGCAACGTCTCGCCAAACGTCGAGAAAGCGGTGACCAGTGGCAGATAAAGTCCTCGATTGCTTGCTCGCCACGAACGGCAATCGCGAATGGCATCGACGCAGACCGCCCTTTGATCTCGATCAACCGCTGCACCGCAGCGGGGTTGAGTGCGTCGGCAGCCAGCCCGTAGACTGTTTCCGTTGGTATGGCTACCACGTGACCACGAGCCAGCGCTTCGACAGTTCGGTGAACGCTGTCGCGTGGATCGTCGAGCCGCCGCAGGTCAAGAACCGTCGCCATGTAGCTGTGTCACAATGCCATTGAGAAAGGTGTCCGATGCAGACCATCCAGCATCATAAATGGTTAGTGATTCGTACCACAAGCAGCCATCGAATGATGATATCGTGATCAGAGCCGCTTAAATGTAAAACATTGCCGAATCTGATTTTTCGTAGCTGACGACAAGATCTGCGATCGTCATCGCTGCTAATACGTCGCGATACGCATCGCCCGCCCTACTCCAAGCTTTCATAAGTTGCCGCGACGCGGCGTTGGAAACCGATTCGGCACTACATCCAGCCTCCTGGCAACCGACAGCTTCGGCGACATCAAGCAGCGTCACATGGTTTGCCGCCGGAGATATTCGGTAGCCGCCTTGGCTGCCCCGCGTACTTGTCACCCAACCTGCCGTCTTGAGCTGTTGAAGAATTTGAACCAGGAAAGGCTGCGGAATCCCGTGTCGTTGGGTGATTTCGCGAAGCGCCAGAGGTTGCGGGCGGTTTGCGGTCGACGCTAGCTCCATCATCGCCAGAGCCGCGTAGTGTACCCGTGCAGGAACTTGCATTTACGAATCCTTTAAGACGTGTGCAATCCGCACTCTTTTTTCTCAAACCCACTCCAACGCCCCGCCCGTTCATCCTCACCCAGCGAAACCGACCGCGTGCAAGGCCAGCAACCCACGCTCGGGAATCCCTTGTCATGCAGCGGATTGTAGGGAATCTTCTCGTCCGTGATGAGTTTCCAAACCTCCTTTTTAGTCCAGTTTGCAAGCGGGCTGATTTTCACCAATTGAAACTTATTGTCCCAACCGACGATCGGTGCCCGGGCGCGGTCTGTACTTTGATCTCGTCGGATGGCGCTGGCCCAGGCATGCATGCCTCTCGCCGCTTCGTGCAAAACGCGAAGCTTGCGGTCAAAGCAGCAGCGGTTGGGGTCAGCCTTGTAAACGGGGCCGCCATTCATCGCTTCATATTCTTCAACTGTTGTCGCAGGTTTTTTTAGCTCAATTTCAATCCCATACCGCTGCTTTACCGTTTCACGTAACTCCAATGTCTCGGCGAACTGGTAGCCAGTGTCTAAATTGAAAATGGGCGTTTTGGGGCCAATCTCTGCCAACATGTGGATCAGCGTCATCCCCTCCGGTCCGAATGCGGTGGCCATCGTGAATCGCGGCGCAAATCGCTGAACCGCATATTTCAAAATCTGTTGCGGCGTTGCCGATTCAAGCTGTTCGCTATCCTTCGCCAGTTCCGCCAGGAGCTGTTCGGTCGGTTCCAACGGCGGTACCGCTGCCAAAGCGCCGCGAAGCTCGTTTTCGGTGGGCTCCGGCGTCCGTACACTCAATGTAGGCAACGCTGTTAGCGTTGGGTGAGGTTGGGCCATCGTCGATCGTACCTGTGAAAGCATTGCACCCATGACACTTATTTCCCGCTCGATCCTAAGCGATTGAATGACAAACTATACAATCATGATCTACTTAGTCAACTATAGGTTCGTTTATCGGCAAGGGATAATCAAAATTTTGAAACATTCGCGCACAGCCGCTACAACCGGACTGTTGATTTAGTAACCCGCTGCGTAAGCGAGGGATCGCAGTGATCCCTCGCTTACGCATTCGGGTTACCAAACCAACAAACCATTAGCCACCCATATCAAAACCCGCTGGTGGTGGCCCAGAACGAGGCCAGCATCACCAACCACACGATATCAAGGAAATGCCAGTAATTTGCCGTGAAATCGACAGCAAAATGTCGCTCGTGATCGTAACGACCATGGCTGGCTCGAACGGCCACAATACCCAGCGCGATGATGCCACCCGCGACATGGAGCGCGTGCAGGAACGCCAGCACGACGACCATGCCCGCGACTCCCTGGCCGTTGCCTGCACCATCAACGCTTGATGATAGCATTTGGTACATGGCCAATACTTGGATAACGAGGAACGTGATTGCGGCAATTGTGCTGACGGATAGCAGCCAACAGGTTTTTATCCAACGGTCGCGTCTGACGGTTCGCGTTGCGAAATGTAACAGCAAACTGATCACGACCAGACAGCCGGTGCTAGCCAAGAAAGAACGGGGAAGCGGACTATTTCGAAACGGATCGTCGCGGCGAGACCAAGCATAAAGTCCATAGAGCAAAATGCTGGAGAGGAAAAAAACAACCAGCGACCCGATGAATAACCAGGCGCCCATGCGAGCGCGTTGGTCAGTTGGCAAGGTGACGATATCAAGTCGCGGCATGAATCAAATTCGAACAAAGGGTTAAAATGAAGTAATTGTTCCCGCCAGAAGTCACTTTATAGGCGGTTGGCAGGGGGGAGCCATTAAGGGGTGTTGATTAAAAAGTGATTTAGCGTCAGGCTCCAGTGGTCTGGTTCGGTACGACAGTCGCTGTATCGAAACGGTGCCAGAACTTCCATTCACTGTAACCGTCGCGGCAAGCGATGCTAGAGATTCGCAGCTTTCAGAATGCCGACCTGCCGAGCTTGGCGGATATTTGGTGCATTCATCATGCGATTTATCGCAGGCGACCTGCGGTTAGTCGTGCTGTTTTTGAGCAAGCGGTGGCCTCTCGCTTGTTCTTTGAGCCCGCTCGACTCCTGGTTGCAACGATTGGCAACGAAACGGTCGCATGGGCTCATTGGTTTCCTGGCGACAACAAAGTTGCATCGCTGACAGCGCTGTGTTTCCGGCCTGAATTGCAAACAGCGGCGGCGGTTAGCCAGCTATTAAGTCAAGTGGAGTCAGACGCTTTTGACCTTGGCATGTTGGAGATTTCGGTCGGCGTTCATTGTCAGAGTATGTGGGGATATCAAGGCATGGAGCCGATTGGGCACGGATTTGGTGTGGATGTCGCTGACGACCGAACCAATACACTTTTGGAAGCGGCTGGCTACCAGGAGACGAATCGAATCGATCACTGGGAAGCTCAGACAGCGGGTTATCGCGCCCCTGTCAATCGTGATTTGCTTATGTTGCGCCGGTCAACTCGCATTCGCAGTGAGGTGGTTACAAGTACGTCGGTTCAAACTGCAGCCGCGATGATACATTTTGACATTGAACGATATTTGTTGGTTGATACTCGCACCAATGCTCCACTCGCTTCGCTCGATCTTTGGACAAGCGACCCAGAAACGCTAGTGATGCAAGTCAGTGACGCAATCCTCGGATCATGGTCCGTTCCCAGTCCTTCGACGCTGGAATCCTACCATGATTTGTCCCTTAGATATCTGATCACAAGCGTCATATCGGAACTTGCGGAACGACGAATTCGCACGGTGCAAAGGAGTGTTGAAACGGACAACATCGCCGAAGCATCGACCTTGATCGCCGCGAATTTTTCTCGCACCAGCGTCGGTCGATTGATGTCCAAAAACTTCATTATTTAATCAATAACTTCCCAGTTGACGGCGAGGCACATCGGCCAATAGTTGCATGATTGCAACGCGAAGCTCGCGAACTTTCAGTGGTAATGGTAGCAGTCTTCGGTGTACACCACGTCGCGCTTCATTGACCAAGCGTTCCTGCCGGCGGTCGACTAAGAAAATCGTCGGCACTTCAGACGTATGTTCATTGCTGGCGAACAAATTGTGGGCTTCCAACGCTAGATTCCCTAATTCTGCACTGGAGAAAATTACTAAATCAGCAGGGAACGTATCGCCAGGAACAAAACGAGCGAGCGCACGAGTCGGGTTGGCAATGATCAAAACTCGGTAGCCTTTGGACTTTAGTCGATCGCGAATAGCATCCTGCATTTCCACTTGGCTTTCAACAAGCATTACGACACGGCCTTCACCCTCGTCAACAGATCCCTCATCGTCCTCATACCGAGGCGCTTCGCTGTTACCAGCATTATTGCTTTGCTTATCGCCCCGTTCGATCCGATCGATTGCCTTTTTTATTTCGGCATGCATCTCCGCAGCGGTTTGAAATCGTCTCTCGGGATCAAATTCCGTGGCGCGAAGGACAATGTGACTTAGTGGCGTTGGTATTTCTGGCATCAGTTCGTGAAGCGGCTTGATCTCCATGAAACGAGTGATGTTAAGTCGCTGCAATCGATCTCGCGTTTCCGTTAACGCTGGCCTTCCAGCGACCATGTGATAAAGCATGATTCCAGCAAAAAACACATCGCTTCGAGGGTCGTCCTTGCGAACGCCGGTACCCCGTTCTAAAGCGGCATAGTCGATTGCCCGTGCATTGGGACAGTCTGCAATTTGGTCCGGATTACTACGATCTGCCAAAGACGCCAAGCCAAAGTCAACCAATTTAGCGCGGCCATCACTTCCCACAAGCACGTTTGACAGCTTCATGTCGCGGTGGGAAATACCAAAAGATGCCGCATGAGCCAATGCCGCACAAACATCCAGAAGCAACTTGAGTGCCGTCATGGGATCGACTTTTCCTCGCAAGCGGACAAGCTCGCGAAGTGTTTGACCCTCGACAAACTCCATTACCATAAAGGGATTACGAATATCCGGGTCAACCGCGTAGATGCTGACGATATTGGGGTGGCGAAGCCGCAGTCCCATTTGTGCTTCGCGAAGAAACTGTTCGAGTTGATCGGACTGATCGCGAAATCGCTTGCGAAGTACTTTAATTGCAAATGCTTCGTTGTCGCCGCGTGAAGCTCGGTAAACACGCGCGAACGTACCCACACCAATCAAATACAAAACCTTGTATTCGCCGTAAAAGAAACCTGTTCGATCTCCCTTCAGGATCTTGTCCGTTTGTAAAGTCGTCAGCACCCCACGTCGCTGCATCACGCGGCACAGTTCCGGAACCGTAATGTTTTGACTGCCAAGCTCGGCCCTCGCTTGATCCACCGCCAACGGGTCGGCAAGACCAGCACCGATGACCCGCTGCATGAATTGTTCAGGCGATAGTTGCTCAGCCATCGGCAGATCAAATTGGCAAAATGCGTTATTGCGAGATTACTTTCACGGCCAACGATTTCTCGAACGCCACGTCTTAATATGATAATCGTTGTTGGCGCGGCGAACAGAACATCCCCCACCGGTTCGCACAAGTTTTAGACGCAGAACCAAAGAATCGTTACACGCCGTGAATATTTCCCCTCAGCAAAATGAATGGTATTAGCGGTACGGCGTGAGCCGTCCGGCCTCGCTGAGGCGTCGAGGGACTTGACGACGGCCTTGGAAGGCCATCGTACGCCTAAATCAACAGCCCGCGAGCCGTCCGGTGCCGTTTCGAAAACCCCGCGAAACGCCGGGCGGCTTTCGCCGCACCGCTAACAAAATGCTTTGCATTTCCGTTAAGTCCACGCCATTCCAGACGAGCTGGCAGACTAGTCTGCCAGTCGCTTGAGCGCCGTCAACGTTGCTAATGCTGCGTCGATGCCGCCCAATTCTTTGACCATTCCCTTGGCTTTGAGCAAGCTTTCGATCGAAATCGAAACGCCGCCCTTTGAGGCCGGTGCTTTAGCCGAGGCCGCCTTCGCTGGAGACGCTTTTGCGGAGTTGGTCTTGCTTGTCTTCTTTTTCTTGCCGATTGAGGTTGAGCGAATGGTGCTGATAAACGCTGGCGTTACATCAACACCAGCTTTCTTTAGTTCAGCCGAAATTTCTTTTGGTTTCGCGTTTGGATGAGCGGCATAGTAATCACGGATTGCTTGTGACTTGTTCGGGCCGCCAGACTTTTTTGCCATGGGAAAGACTACCTTTCATAGGGTCCCTTAGGACCACAAAGTGCATTGTGTGGGGCGTCCACCGCGAACGCCCTCCGATGTATTCCTATCGACTTGTATTGATGTTTCGCAATTCAGTTGTGAGGCAGAATTACTTTGCGAATCATTTTTCCATCAAGAACACTTCTGATTCAATCCGTCAAATACATTTGAAGATTGATAGCACGGAACTATAAATGCTTTTTCGAGTGATACTAGGGGTAATAGATAGAATTCTTCAACATTCTATCCACCATGCCAATCTCACATCCTAGGGACGACACCAATCCCCAAGAGTTCTAAGCCCTGGCGTAATATGCGTCCTGTGGCCGCGACCAATGCTAGGCGAGACTTGACAACACTTTCATCAGCGGCCTTGAGAACAGGGCAGCTATCGTTAAAAACCGCATAAGCCTTGGCCGTTTCGTACAAGTAATCGACCAATATGTTTGGTGCATAGTCCGCGCGAACCTGGTCGAGACTCTCACCAAACCGTAATAGCTGAACTATCAATGACCGTTCTGCGGGGTGGGTTAATAAGATCTCACGGGTATCCGTTGAAATAGAATTTTCATCCGTATTGCCCTTCGCTAGGATCCCCTGAACTCGAGCAAATGCATATTGAATATAGGCGCTGGTGTTTCCATCAAGCGACACCATTTTCTCCAAGTCGAAACGGTAGTCGCTCGTTCGATGGTGTGACAAATCAGCGTATTTAATGGCACCATGGCCGACCACTGTGGCGATGTTTTGCTTTTCTGTCTCCGTCAGCGGCGGTTCGATTCGCGACGATCGCAGAGGATTGCAAACCACGGACAGGGCGCGGGCTACGGCGTCATCCAATAAGCCTTCCAAGCCGACCGAGCTTCCGCTGCGGGTCTTAAATGGTCGGCCATCGTCTCCCAATACCGTGCCAAAATTAACATGTACTAATCGGGTGGAAGAGAATCCCATCTTATGTGCGACGGCAAACAGCTTTACAAAGTGTTCGCTTTGGCGAGTGTCGACAACATACAGGATTTCAGCAGGTGCAAACTCGTCCCGGCGAAAAGTTAGCGTCGCTAGATCTGTCGTTGCATACAAAAACGCACCGTCTCGTTTCTGCACGATCATGGGCGCGTCAAACTCGGGAAGGAATACACAAACCGCACCTTCTGACTCGCTTGCCAAGCCATCCTCCCGCAGTTTCCTTACTACATCTGCCAGCATTGGGTGGTAGAAGCTTTCTCCAAGTGTATGGTCAAACTCTACATTAAGGCGCTCGTACACCCGATTGATTTCATGTTTGCAATGCGGCAAGAACCGGTGCCATAACGCCATATTATCTCCTGAGCCTTCGTGCAGCTTGGCCGTTTCTTCCAGCACCGCCGCTCCGATTTCTGGGTGCTGATTCGCCACCAGCAATAGCTCTCTATCACCCTGTAAGGCAGTGATGGTTTCACGCAATTTCGCCGCTTGTTCCAATGCCGCTTCGTATTTTTTTTGCGCGCCAATCGCGGTCTTTTCAGCTTGTTTCTTGGCTTTGGTGTCGACAGCAAATTCGGTGGCAGACTTGGCCGATTCCCAGGCTGCATCGCATTGGGTGACCATCTGGTTTACTTTGTCAGTGGTCGCGACGGCAGCATGGTAGTCGATCAATCGATTCACAAGCCGATATAGTCTGGAAAGCTCGGCTACGGGGGCGGAGTTGAATGCTGCTTCGTCCCCAAAATGTTTAAAACCGTAAATCACCATGCCAAACTGCGTGCCCCAGTCGCCTAGGTGATTGTCTGTGACGACTCGGTGCCCCAAAAACTTCAATGTTTTTGCAATCGCGTCGCCAATCACCGTACTGCGGATGTGGCCGACATGCATCGGCTTGGCGACATTCGGGCTTGAGAAGTCGATCACAATGCAAAGCGGGGACGGTGTTAGCGAAACACCTAGCCGCGGGTCGACAAGTAGTTCAACCGCTTTCTTGCACAGGAATGAATCTTTGAGTTTCAAGTTAATGAAACCTGGGCCCGCGATTTCCGCCGGAACACAAAGATCGTCGAGTTGCAGTCGCTGAACCAATTGCTCGGCAACCCAGCGAGGACTTTGATTCAGGAGTTTGGACAACGGCATTGCGCAATTAGCTTGATAGTCGCCGTGCTTGGGGTCCGTGGTTGGACGGACCATCAGAGAAAAGGCGCGAAGGCGTTCGGCATCGATTATTTCGCGACCCTCCGCCTTTTCGACCGTACTTGGTGAGGTCTGCAATCCCGTTGTCAGCTCAACGTTGGGGACCATTTCCGCCAGGGCAGCAGCAAACCTGTGCCGCAATTGATCAAGAATCTGCATCAATTTTCCGCATGAGTCGAAGCACTGAAATCATTTATTCCCGAGATCGCTGAGAGGCACCACTTTGGCGTCGCCCCATAACGATTCCAGGTCGTAGTACGAGCGAGTTTCTTCATCAAACAGATGAATCACGACGCTGCCATAGTCGAGTACGATCCAGCGGCTATCCTCATAGCCTTCGATTCCCAGTCGACGATCTTTTAGCCCTTTTTCAAGCACATTATCGATTTCTTCGCTGATCGCATGCAATTGTCGACGGCTGGTCCCCGTGGCGATTACAAAGTAATCAAAGAGCGCGGTTTGGTCGCAAACATCTAGGATTAAAACCTCTTCGCCCTTATTGTCTAAAGCAACCTGAGCTGCCGCTTTCGCCAATTCAAGGCTGTATTCTTTTACAATGGTCCGTCGTGGGAACGGGCTGGTCGCAACCATGGAGTCACTATCGGTCTCATTGGCATCACCAATAGACTCTTGGTTGGCTTCAGCCTGGTTGGCTTCAGGCGGGATGCCTTCAGGCGCGACGCGCATGAATCGATTGAGTGAAGCTGGCGTGACGGCCGCCGGCTCAATCGCTGGGTCAAAAGACAGATCTGGATTATCGTTGGTTGGATCGGAGTTATTCATAAGGTTTGAGATTCTAACGCATTTTCACGCACTGTCACGCCCTGCTTTGCTTGGCCGCGCTGGTGTCCAGGCTTTAGCCGCTTCTTCGATCCCAAAAAAGAGTCGCCTAAAGGCTATACACCAGCGCTCCTTTTGGAATACGTCGTACGGTTTTTTTCGCGGAAAACCAGGGCTTAAAATCCGTTAGAGTCAGCAAAGTTGAATCCGCGACCGTGCGCGCGGGTAACCATTCCCCTTCGAAATGAGATTTGAATGATGACCGATTGGCTCGAAGAAGGCTCGAAATTACCAGTCTTTACGCTTGCAGACGATAATGGAAAGAAGGTTAAGTCGGCAGTCTGGAAGGGTTCGCCGTTGGTTGTCTATTTTTATCCCAAGGACGACACACCAGGGTGTACCAAGGAAGCTTGTGCGTTTCGCGATGCCAGTGCGAGCTTGAGGGAATTAGGAGCCAATGTGATCGGAATCAGTGCTGATTCGGTTGAATCACACGCGAAGTTTCGGGACAAATACAAGCTTAATTTTCCACTGCTGGCCGACCCCGACCACGTTGTTGCAGAAAAATTGGGAGCCTATCGAGAGAAAAACATGTATGGCAAAAAATCGACGGGAATTCAGCGCAGTACATTTCTAGTCGATGCCACAGGGCTCGTTGTGAAGGTTTGGAAGCGAGTTCAGGTCGATGGACACGAAGGGCAGGTCATCGAAGCGTTGAGGGCACTCAAGTCGTCTTGACCGTTAGTGTGAGATAGGCTTCCAGCCTGTCAATCGAGAAACGACAGGCTGGAAGCCTATCCCACGTTTTCAAACGAGCAACCAATTGATTTACCGCTCCTAAAGCGTCGGCCCAACGGTCCACGGCACAAACTCATTGTCACCGAGGCCTAGTTTTTCTGACGCTGTTTTTCGTCCACTGGCAACCTCAAGGGAAAACTCGAAAAAACGATCTCCAACCGACTCTACGCTTTCTCCATAAACAATGGAGCCTGCGTCCAGGTCCATATCTTCATCGAGTCTTTCAAATAGTGGTGTATTGCTGGCGACTTTGATGGACGGCACGGGCTTGCAGCCAAAACAGCTTCCACGTCCGGTCGTGAACAGTATTAGATTCGCGCCTCCAGCAACCTTTCCCGTGACGCTGGCAGGATCAAATCCGGGCGTATCCATGACTCCAAGTCCGGGAGTATCAATGGGCTCCGCATAGTGATAAACAGCCTCCAATGCGGTGGAACCGCTCTTCGATACAGCGCCTAAGGACTTTTCTGTAATGGTCGTCAAACCGCCAGCTTTATTTCCCACCGATGGATTGTTATCGATTTGGCTTCCATACATCGCGACATGCTGTTTCCACCATTCAATTCGCTCGATCAACCTTCTTGCTACCTGCGGGTTACGGCTTCGCGCGACCAGCAGATGTTCGGCACCATAAATCTCTGTGGTTTCGGAAAGCACGGCTTTTCCACCGCAGGCAACGATTCGGTCACCCACAACTCCCACCGCGGGATTGGCCGTGATCCCCGAATATCCGTCGGAACCGCCGCATTCCAGCGCGATTGTCAAATGTTTTGCATCGACCGTCGTCCGAGTCGATGCATTGGCGGTTTCCAGCAACGTTTCTACCCAGCGTTCCGCTTTTTCAACGGTGCGCCTCGTGCCTCCCATTTGTTGCATTGTCATGACAGGAGTTTGGCCTGCGCGCACCAACGGCCGGTCATCCTGGGTGGTGATAGGAATCACGCGATGAGCTTCGGCAAGGTAGTCGGATGTTGTTTGTTCGCAGCCAAGCCCTACGACCAGCGACGCTCCCACATTGGGATGGCGAATGTAGCCTGCAAGGGTTCGGCCAAGCATTTGGTGCTTCAGACTCCCATATTGGAGGGCGCAACCGCTTTGATGGGTGATGGCCACGATTCCATCGACATTGGGCCACTGTTTCATACGTTCTTCGTCGAAGCGGGCCGTTACCATGCGGCATACCGATGCGCTGCAGTTGACCGTCGAAACAAGGCATACAAAGTTGCGCGTGCCGACTCTGCCATCGGGACGAACAAATCCATCAAAGGTTCGACTCAGCTTGGCGGGTGATGGTGGCGGCGATGTGCTTGTGATTTCTTGTTGGACAGTGTGAGCATCGACCAAGTTGTGGCTATGAACATGCTGGCCAAGCTCAATTCTGGCCGACGCGACGCCGATCGGTTGGCCATATTTAAAGACTCGCTGGCCAACCTCGATGGGAGCGATCGCCAATTTATGTCCGGCGGGGATCGGATTTTGACACATGACATTTTCCCCCCCGACATCAAAACATTCGCCCGATTCCAAACGGCGGACCGCGATCACGACATTATCGGTGGCGTGTAATCGAATGAACGCTGACGATTGAGGAGTAACTAAAGATGCGTTCATAGGCCTGCTGGTCACCTTCCTAGTAATTTGTGTCGCTTCTATAATCCCACTACTCTCCAATCGATCGTTTCCACGAGTGATCCGCAAGACCGTTGTTTCTTATGAAAATTCACGAATATCAAGGCAAGCAACTTTTCCGCGACGCGGGCGTTCCCGTGCTACAGGGGCACGTCGCTCGCTCGCCGCAGGAAGCCGTTGACGCATTCAACAAGCTTGGCGGCTCGCTGGCCGTCGTGAAAGCACAGATTCACGCCGGTGGTCGCGGCAAGGGCAGCGTCATCGATAATGCCTCGCAAAAAGGGGTCGTTCTCGTTCGATCAGCGGATGAAGCGAAGAAAGCTGCCGAGGCCTTGCTGGGCAAAAAGCTGGTTACGATCCAGACGGGTCCCGAAGGCCAGAAAGTCAACCAGATTTTTATAGAACAGGGCTGCCGAATCGCACGGGAGCTGTAC
>JAYVSE010000264.1:0-3083 GCA_043775635.1 Planctomycetaceae bacterium
ACAGGGGTTGTGGCATTCTTGGCTCCCTAAATGCCGCAAAACCACGATGCATTCCATGGTTGCCTAACAATGCTATGCGTGCAACGCATCGTCTATGACCATAATGCGCAAAATAACGATACCGCAAGATTTCGATACCGAAAACGGAAAGTTAAAGAAATGGATACTCGCGCTGATGCGAACTCAACCGGCTTTTGCGGAGTGAGCAATGATCGCGACGTCGCAGATGCCATTGCTGCCGCGGCGAATGCGTCGGCACGTTGGTCGCGGGTATCGCTGGAGGAACGAGAATCCGTTGTTCGGCGTTTTGCTGCGGAAGTTGCCGCCAATGCGGAATCGTTGACAGGATTGATCATGCGAGAGGTCGGCAAACTTCGCGCTGACGCAGCAGCAGAAGTCGCTGCCGTCGTTGCTAAAGCGGAAATCACCATCGAGATGATGCGCGGGCGCCGCAGTGATCGGGACTCCGCTACAAACGGCGTCATTTCGCAAATTCGCTATCGGCCGTTGGGCGTTATTCTGGTCCTAGGTCCGTTCAATTTCCCAGCGCATCTGCCCGGTGGGCATATCGTGCCAGCGCTATTGGCTGGCAACGCCGTCGTATTCAAGCCCAGCGAATTGGCTCCAGAAGTCGGTCACTGGATAGTGCAAGCCTGGCATCGCGCTGGCCTGCCACCCGACGTCCTGCGATTGATTCAGGGTAATGGGGCAACCGCAAAACTTGCGATCTCCAACGAACACATTGCCGGTGTTTTCTTTACCGGTGGACGGAGCGCTGGCGAATCCATTCATCGGCAACTCGCCGGAAGACCAAATGTGCTGCTGGCACTTGAGATGGGCGGCAACAACCCAATCGTCGTGACTCCACCCTATGACCTAGACCAGGCGGCTGAAACGATTGCAACCTCAGCGTTCATTTCATCGGGCCAGCGGTGCACCTGTGCCCGCCGATTGATCGTGATCGACGATGACAAGGGAAACGAGTTAATTGAAACGTTGGTTGAACAGGCTCAGGAGATGACCTGCGGACTTCCGAGTGACGACCCACCAGCAGACATGGGACCAGTGGTTTCTGCGGTCGCTGCCGAACGCTTGCTCCAGACCCAGGCGAAGTGGATCAGTCGCGGTGCAACGTCTTTACTGCCAATGACGGTTTCCCCAAGATCCGCGAAATTGGTCACGCCAGGGATTATCGACATGACGGACTGCGAACAGATCGAAGATGAGGAATGGTTTGGTCCATTGCTTCAAGTTTACCGGGTCGCAGATTTTCAATCCGCAATCAAACGCGCCAATGCGACCCAGTTCGGTTTAGCTGCAGGACTTATCGGAGGAGTGCGCGAGCAGTTTGAAGAATTTCGCATTTCAGTTGCCGCAGGTATCGTGAATTGGAATCTACCAACAACCGGTGCCAGCAGCCGGTTGCCGTTTGGCGGTGTCGGTGCTAGCGGCAACCATCACCCGGCAGGTGCGTACGCGATCGACGGCTGCAATGATCCTGTTGCATCGATGATTCAACCCTAAAAAGTCACCTTGGAGACAACCATGATGAATCAAACATTAGTCGAAGTAAGTTTCGACGGGATCGTTGGGCCAACGCATCATTTTGGTGGCCTTGGCGTCGGCAACGTGGCATCCCAATCACACGTTGGCGCTGTCTCAAATCCTCGCGCGGCGGCGTTGCAAGGGATCGAAAAAATTCGCCGATGTGCGTCGCTCGGTTTGAAACAAGCAATTTTACCTCCGCAGCAGCGACCTGTCATAAGACTGCTTCAGCGACTTGGATTTCGCGGCAGCGATGGGGATCTTCTGCAACAAGCTGCTGCAACCGCTCCCGAAATATTGTCAGCCGCCTGGAGTGCGTCATCGATGTGGGCCGCCAATGCCGCCACTGTTTCAGCCGGCCCTACGTGTTCAGACCGCAAGACGCATCTGACGATCGCGAACCTATCCAGCAGTTTGCATCGCAGCCTTGAGCCACCACAAACGCTGCGATTATTTCGGTATCTGTTTAAAGGCAAAAGTTTTGTCGTCCATCCTCCGTTCCCTGGCACGACTAAACTTCGCGATGAAGGAGCCGCCAACCACATGCGTCTCACCGACAAATCGGGAACGCGCGGAGTGGATCTATTTGTTTACGGCGATGACGAGTCCGCGAGCAACGTTGCAAAACGATTTCGTTCGCGTCAAGGCTTAGACGCTTCGCAATCCATTGCCCGAATTCACGGCTTGGACCCGCGTTCAACGTTCTTTTTACAACAGCATCCCGCGGCGATCGATACGGGGGCGTTTCACAATGACGTGGTGGCAACAAGCCACCAAAATATTTGGCTACATCACGAGTTGGCGTACGTTGACGCTGACAAAACAATTGCGGAGATCGAGAAACGATTTCACTTGGTTACCGGTGAAGCATTGACTCGGTACGAAATTGCGGAAGCCGAATTGCCATTGGTCGATGCGGTGAGTAGCTACGTTTTCAACGGCCAGTTGCTGCCATCCAGTACCGGTGAAATAACAATGCTAAGCCCGGAACAGGTTCGTGAAACGCCAACAGCCCTCCGGACGCTGGAATCGCTGATCGACCGCGAAGGTCCCATTGTTTCATGCGAATTTGTCGATCTGCGTGAAAGTATGAACAATGGGGGCGGGCCAGCTTGTCTGAGGCTGCGCGTTCCCATGTCAGAGGTTCAGTGGCAGCAATTGCCTGCGAACTTTCGGTTCACCGAAGCGATCGCTGACAAGATCTGCAAGGTGATTGAAACCACCTACCCCACGAAACTGGAACTTGCCGATTTAACGAGTCTCGATTTAGTCCAGCAAGCAAACCGAGCCCTCGAAGAATTACATCGGGTCATAGGTTTTGAATAAAAACTCGTTCATGAAATAACCCGACGCGTAAGTTTTGAAGTTGCGCTAAGTCTAATCGGTTTCATGGCCAAAGGCCAAATTTAACGTAGCCAGGGGCAACGAGGGGTGTTGCCCTGGGCTGTTAAAAATTTGGTATTGACACGGAATTTAATAGCGAAATTTCGAATCGATATTGTTCCGACCGGATGCTACGACGGGGTTCATCCCCGTCG
>JAYVSE010000265.1:0-11546 GCA_043775635.1 Planctomycetaceae bacterium
GTCGGGCCCTACAGCAGGACGCTTACCGTTGACGGCCCGTGGCTAGCGCCATCGGCTCACTAAAACGATGGAAACCCACTATAACAACGGCCCGTTAGCCGCCAGTTCCGCCGTGATTTACCGGCGGCTATCGCCTTGTCGCTCACTTCTTTGGCGTTGTTAAGGTTAAATCAAGGCAAGGAACAGCAAAAAACTGTTTCTATCGTCGCAGCACTGACAACATGGCTACCAATCGCAAGCTAGGTTTACCCGGCGGAAAAGCGCGGCGATTGTTACAAGCGTCAAAGCCGTCATAAACCAACGATTTCTACACACTGCTGACGATAAATTATGAGCGTCATGGCAACCGACACACACACGATTGAAAACGATCTAATCGGCGGATTGTTTTCGGACGACACCTACTGGCCCACTCAGCCACGCGACGTTTCGGAAACTGGACTTAGCGAATCATTCATTGAGTCTTTGCTGATCAAAACCGTGTTCGTTGGCGGTACGCTCAGCGGCCGCTCGTTGAGTGAATCCACTGGCTTGCCCTTTCGCGTGATCGACCCCCTGCTGGACGCATTGCGAGTTCGCAAGATAGTAACGCATGTTCGGCCCGCTGCGTTTAATGACTACTACTACTCGTTGACGGAAGCTGGCGTGAAACGCGGTAACGATTGCATGAAGCAATGTCAGTACGTGGGACCAGCGCCGGTGCCGCTTAGCGACTACGTTCTTAGCGTTGAAGCTCAAGCCGCAGGACTTGAACCCATCGACCGAGACAGCTTACGCGATGCGATGTCAAAGATTTCATATAAGGACGAGTTAGTCGACCTTTTGGGACCTGCCGTTAACAGCAATACGGGTCTGTTTCTGTTCGGCCCCCCTGGAAATGGAAAGACGACAATCGCGCGTGCGTTGACGAAATGTCTTGGCCAAGAGATCTGGATTCCTCACGCAGTCTATGATGATGGGAACTTGATCAAACTTCGCGACGACGCTTTTCATCTCCCCTCGCCAGTGCCTGAAGCAGACGGCAACATCCTCAAGTCTCAGGAATGGGACAAGCGATGGCTTCGTATTCAGCGTCCGACGGTGATCGTTGGAGGTGAACTGGTAATGGACAATTTGGAAGTCCGACATGACGCGCGTTCCAATGTTTGCGAAGCGCCTTTGCAGATGAAGAGTAATTGCGGTTGCCTGCTGATCGACGACTTCGGGCGTCAGCGAATTCAACCGGCCGAGCTACTCAATCGCTGGATCGTGCCGCTGGAGAATCGGATTGATTATCTAACTTTGCCGACGGGCAAAAAGATTCAGATTCCGTTTGAGCAGTTGATCATTTTCTCGACCAACATCGATCCTGCGGACTTAGTCGACGAAGCATTTTTGCGACGAGTTCCCTACAAGATTTATGTTGAAGACCCAGACGCAGATGAATATCGACGATTGATGAAATCGGTTTGTGCGCAGTTGGGGTTCGCACATGTGCCTGAGGCTGCTGAGCACCTGCTCGCGTTCTATGAACGAACCGGTAGGAAGCTGCGTCGTTGTCATCCGCGAGACTTACTGTTGCAAGTTCGAAATTACTGTGCGTACCGAAAGCTGGAGCCAACGCTTCGACCTGAGTACTTAGACCAAGCCTGCCGTAGCTATTTCTCCAAGCTTTAACCAATTGATCCTGTGACTAGAGATACGCGGGAAATAAGTGTCCGGAATTATGACAACGACAACCATTGCAAACTCGAATATCTGCGCAGGCTACGAGCCTATCACGGGCTATAAGCTTGAGCAATTAATTGGCCGAGGCGGCTTCGGCGAAGTTTGGCGCAGCGAAGCCCCAGGCGGATTGCATAAAGCCGTGAAATTTGTCTACGGGGCAACGGATCAGCATCTCGCGATTCGTGAACTTCGGTCATTGGAGCGAATCAAGGGCGTGCATCACCCGTTCTTGTTAACGTTGGAACGATTTGGCGTTGTTGATGAACGGTTAGTAATCGTTACCGAGTTAGCCGACGGATCGCTCGAGGACGTTTACAATCGCCACCGCGAGCGAGGCTCTTGTGGCATTCCACGAGCATCGTTGTTATCGTACCTGCACGATGCTGCGGACGCGCTTGATTATTTGCATAGCCAATACCATCTACAACACTTGGATATCAAGCCAGGGAACTTGTTGCTGGTTGGTGGGCACGTGAAGGTTGGCGACTTTGGTTTGCTAAAAGACTTGAACGACGTCGATTGCTCCATTGTAGGCGGCCTCACACCGGTTTACGCACCGCCCGAGTTGTTTGATGGCCGCCCAAGTCTGCATAGCGATCAATACAGCTTAGCCGTGATGTTCCAAGAGTTACTGACGGGGACGCGACCGTTCAGTGGTCGCACGATTGCACAGCTTGCGACACAACATGTTCACAACGCACCGAATCTGAATCCACTTCCCGCATCAGACCGACCGCTGATAGCGCGAGCGCTGGAGAAGGATCCGAATCGCCGTTATAGCAATTGTTGTGAGTTCGTCGATGCACTGCGTTCGGCGTCCAATCGCACATCGCGAATGTTGGTTGCAGGAGCCGCGTCCGAGCATGGTGATACGCTAACGGGCGTGGCTCAGGGTGCGGCAGGGGCCGCGATGATGCCTGCGATAAAAGACTTGCCCCAAATGAAGTTGAAAGCGAGCACTGGCGGAGTAAGAATCACAGGCCACTCACTGGTCGTTGCAGTTGGCGGAACCGGCGCCAAAGTTCTCCACGAATTGCGCGAGCGAGTTGCCGCAAATACGGCGGCCTGTCCCATCGACCTGCATTCAATCCTGATTGATACCGATCTGTCCACGATACATGCGGCAAAGTTCGCAGAGATTTCCGATCGTGTTCCGATTTGTCAAGCGATTCACACGCCACTCAAGAAGCCACAAGAGTACCGTAATTACCAAGGTGCAAAGTACAAAAGCATCAGTCGTCGGTGGCTTTACAATATTCCCAGAAGCGGTGCGACCGAAGGGATGCGTCCGCTGGGCCGACTTGCGTTAGTTGACCATGGGAATGAAGTTCTTCGTCAATTAGAAGAATCCATCGGCCACTTGTCAGCGGTTTCCGGCGAGACAACACCGAAGGTTTACCTAGTAGGTTCCGTGGACGGTGGAACGGGCAGTGGTATGGTTTTGGACCTTGTGCACCTGATTCGTCATGTTCTCGATAGTTTCTCGTTGGCGCATGTGCCAGTCTTGCCCCTTTTGATCACAGGGCCAATGCAACAAGACTCGAGACGCCCGCTGGCTGGTTCAGATGCCGCAGCGACGATTGCAGAAATGAGTTATTTTCTTTCGCCGGGTAATGGCTATCCAGGAGATGCCGCCGCAAATTGGCCGACGGTTCCATCGGCGAGGACGCCGTTGGTTGATGCCTACCTCATCGCAGCGGGATTGCCGAACGATACATTGCCAGACCCTGTTGATACCGTTTGCGAGTATATCTGGGCCGATAGTACCGGTGCAGGCGAATTTTTGGCTGCAGCAAGACAAGATGCCAGCGACGAATCCCAGGCGGGTAGTATAACGAGCCCAAAAATCCGCTCTGTTGGAATGGTGAAACTTCGTTCGCCTAAGACGCTAGAAGAGAACCTACTCGCGCCGTCGATCGTTCGCCAGCTTTTGTACAAGTGGCTGGGAAGCCCTACCGAGGCCAAAGAACTCGCTCCTGAATTTGCTGCCAAAATGGTCCGTCGCTGCGGATTTACCAAAGAGCTGTTCGCAAAACATTGCCGGGGTAGTTGGCCTTTAGATGGTCACAAGCGACTTGCGAAAATGCGCACCACGATCGATGCATTACCAAGTCAAGTGCGAAGTGATAACGTCGAATTGCAAAAATCGCTGCAGGTGATCGCTAGCGAAACTCTTGGCGATTCAGGTAGCGGTGTATTGTCAACTAGCTTCGCGGCGTTGACTCGCGAGCTAACCATTCGTTTATCGGATGCTCGATGTGACTACGCCTTAGTGATTGAGGTATTGAACCAGCTCGAATCGATGATGTCGACCGCTGCGAAGGAATGCCGTGCTGGGCAACTTGGCGATGAATGCACCAATCTAAGCACCGATTCTACCGAAGCGGGGTCCCTTGCAAGTCTTGCCGATCGTTGGCTACGGCGACTTATTTGCTGCAACGCTGGTGAGATGTTCGATCAATTGGTCGCAATTATTTCGGGTCTGCGAGATCAGGCCATTGACCAAGCCTCGAAGCTCGCAAAATGCGTGAGTCTCGTTTCTCTTCGACTCAATGGAAATGATGATGAGGTTTGGCGTTACGTTGACGATGGCATCCGCAGACGAGTCGGTTCCGTACTAGAAACGTTGCGGAAACAAGTCGGCCAGACGGTCGTAGGCGAATCATTTTTGCCAATCAATGGTTCGCGAACAACGAGCGAACAACTACTTCAGTCATTGATCGACGATGCATTGCCGTTGATCGCGACAGCACTGTCTTGGGCTGACGATGATGGCGAAACGATTGGCGAACCACAAAGTATTAACGGCAGACGAGGCAAGCTGCCAGCGGACAGTGATCCGCAGCAAGCACCGTCGCCTGTCGTAAGCATGACGCAGTCTACCGTAGACGAAATTCATCAGGTGTCGCAAGGTAACTCGACGTCAGTCGTGCTAAGTGACGTTGGTCAGTCACCGACCGAACCAGAGCTAGCCAATCGAAGATGGGACGACACAACGGTCATTGCAACCGCTATCCGAGCGGTTCGCCCGGCATTGCTTGCTTGCGGTGGCTATCAGCGATTGTTGTTGATCGTTGGCAGCGAGCCGGAAAGAGAACGGTTGGAATCGAGAATTCGCGAGATTCATAAAGGACCATTGACAACAACGGTTATCGCGGGCTCAGCGGCGATGCTGATTTGTGAAGCCCAACAAATCAATCTAGTCGATGTGCAGTCTCGCATTACCACGATTGCGTCCAATGACATGGATGTGATGGCTAGGCTTGCCTCACGAAATGATATCGATTGGAAGGCATCCACTCGCGGACGCATTTGAGCGGCGAAACTGATCAATCCTTCTATCGAACCGTAAGGATCGAATCCGTTCGTTCTGCAGAGCGTGAGAGCGGGTGCAATTCCAATCTGGCTCGGTTTCGGCGATCTGCCTCCGCAATGACTTCGACAAGTTTTATCCTTGTTTCTTCATCCACTTGTGGCAGCGTGATTGCTAAATCCTGAAAACCTTCTGGGTTTGTGCGCGCAGTACGACCGACCTGGTCGATGAATTTTGCTGTCTCCGCAAAATTGTTGTCTGCGGACCGACCAATCAACGGTCCCAGTGATCGGGCGATCAAGTCTGCACCAAGATTATCGAACTGCACAAAGCAATCGATCGTGCCGTCAATGATCACAAGTCCGTCGGCGCGAGTTTCGTAGCTCGTCCGCAATATGAAAACGCCTTTGCCCGTGATCGGTGTGGCAACCATTTTGCCATCGTAGTAACCGTCGGTGACAAACACGTGGGTCGATCGATCGCCATACACAAGATCAACCGTGCAATTGGTTCCTGATCCGTCTCTAGCCTTCATTCTAAAATCGTCAATTCGCTCCGTTCGTACTTGCGTAATCCCCATCACTTCCCAAATCCCGACCAAAACTTCTGGGTGTCGAGCGATGAAAATGAATAATTCCGGGTCGCAATCAATCGATTGAGTGGGCAGGTGACGAAACAGCGTCGGCCGCTCAACGATGTCGGAAATTCGTTGCCTCGCGGCCGGAGTCAGCCGCGCCATTGGCAATGCTGCGAGTGCGGAAGCACGAAGCTCACGCGACGACAGCCCCGTTGGTATCGGCGGATTCAATTGCCGTGTTGACTGGGGCTCCCTTGCAGAAGGCGGCTGAGCAGCGCACTGTGAACCATCAAAGGAAAGCGAGCTCACCGTGACAATTGCCAAGGTAGCGATCGCGAATTTCAATAATGGCCGAATCAAACGAAAGGGCATGACGGGTCCGTACAACGAAGCGCCCGACCGGTGGCCCCCCACCCGTCGCAGTTCCGGATTCGACACTCATGACGTTTATTCGGATCATGCGTTGATGAAGATTCACTTAAAAGCGATTAAGTGTTACTAACGCATATATTTCACGTCATTCGCTAGCAAGTGCGGGGTCATTGGCTGCTGTACCCTCGACACATTTACCGTGGCGTTGATAATCAGCAACTCATTCAACCCATGAGTGACGCCGGATCTTTGAGTTTGCCATCGGTGTCACTTTTCCTTGTACCGACAGAACCAAATTCATGGCCAAGAAAACGATTGATGCAGTCGATGTTTCCGAAAAAACAGTTTTGATGCGAGTCGACTTCAATGTCCCCCTCGACGATGCACTACACATCACCGACGATCGTCGCATTCGCATGGCGTTGCCGAGCATCGAGAGTGTCATCAAGCGCGGTGGCAAGCTAATTTTGATGAGTCACTTGGGCAGACCTGAGGGAAAAGGCAACGATGCTAAGTACTCGCTTAAACCAGCGGCGGTGCGGTTGGGTGAATTGGTAAAGGCTCCCGTTCAATTTGCGACCGATGTCATCGGCGACGACGCGCACGCGAAAGCAGCCAAGCTTGGCAATGGAGAGATCTTGGTGCTCGAGAACGTTCGTTTTCATCCTGGGGAGCAGAAGGGTGATGCGATTTTCGCAGGTGCTCTCGCAGCGATGGCAGATATTTATTGCAACGATGCCTTCGGTACCTGTCACCGAACCGACGCGTCGATGGTTGCTGTGCCGCAGGCAATGTCAGGAAAGCCGCGCGTTGTCGGACATTTGGTCGGTAAGGAAATTGCCTATCTTAGCGACGCGATTAAAGACCCTGCTCGTCCATTCGTTGCGATTCTTGGTGGCGCGAAAGTCAGCGACAAGATCAAGGTGATCGATAATCTTTTGAATATCTGCGATTCGATCATCATCGGCGGTGCGATGGCTTACACATTTGCACTTGCCAAGGGAGGTAAAGTCGGCGGCAGCCGTGTTGAAAAAGATAAAGTTGAGCTAGCCAAGGAATTGCTTGCCAAAGCCGGTAAGAAAATTCTTCTGCCGATCGATACCCATTGCGGTGATAAGTTCAGCGGTGCGTGCAACAAAATGATCGTTCCCGCCGGTGAAATTCCAGATGGTTGGGAGGGCTTTGATATCGGTCCGAAGACATGCGACTTATTTGCGGCATTGATCGCCGGTGCCAAGACTGTCGTTTGGAATGGACCGATGGGCGTTTTCGAAATGCCACCATTCGATGAAGGTACCAAGCGAGTCGCTCAGGCTGTTGCAGACAGCGACGCAACCAGCATCATCGGGGGCGGCGACAGTGCGGCCGCGATCGAGCAACTGGGATTTGCAGATCAGGTCAGTCACGTCAGTACTGGCGGCGGTGCCAGCCTTTCGATGCTTGAAGGTCAAGAGTTCTTAGCGGTAAATCTTCTCGATGAAGCATAGGGGAGTTTTAACTTGACTTTGGAACCGACACACGGGCCTGGAAGCCAACCAAGAACGATAGAGGATTTTCGCTTGTTGCAAAGCGAACTTCGTGAGGAGAACTGGCATCGCTGGGGACCCTATTTGTCGGAGCGTCAATGGGGCACGGTCCGCGAGGATTATTCCGGCGGCGGCGGAGGAGATAATCCGTGGTCATATTTTCCCCACGATCACGCACGCAGCCGCGCGTATCGTTGGGGCGAAGATGGATTGCTTGGCATTTGCGACCGTGAATGTCGATTATGCTTTTCCGTTGCCCTTTGGAACGGTCGCGATCCCATTTTGAAAGAGCGATTGTTCGGCTTGACCGGCCCTGAAGGCAATCACGGTGAAGACGTCAAGGAGCTGTACTATTACATCGACAGTACGCCGACACATAGCTACATGCGTGCTCTTTATAAATACCCACAAGCTCGTTTTCCATACGAACGATTGACAGATCTCAATCGATCTCGCGATCGATCCGAACGCGAATTCGAGTTGACAGACTCGGCAGCGTTGGATGATGCTCGCTACTTCGACGTCAACGCGGAATATGCAAAGGCAAGTGCAGACGACTTACTGATTCGGTTGACGGTTTCCAATCGGGGACCACAGTCGGCTGTACTACATTTGTTGCCGCAATTGTGGTTCCGCAATACCTGGACTTGGCACAGTACCGATGAGGCCTGCACGACGCGTCCATCGATGCGTTTAGAAGATGGCGTCGTTCTTTGCCATCATGATACACTTGGCGATTTCTACTTGACCAGCGATTGCAATGACAACGGTGAGTGGTCATGGCTGTTTACGGATAACGAAACCAATACGACAAGACATCCCGGGGTCGCCTGCGAGTCGTTCTTTTTCAAGGATGGATTTCATGAGTTTGTTGTGGGAGGAAATACGAAGGCCGTCAATCCAGCGCAGCGAGGCACGAAGGCTGCTGCTTATGGCTTGATGGTGATTCCGTCAGGCGGCTCGCGAACGATGCGGTTGCGTTTAAAGCGGCGAGATCCGCAAGTCAAGGCGAAGGCGTTCCGCGAATCTGCGTTTGCTGATTTCGATACCGTTTTTCAGACACGTATTGCTGAAGCCGACGAATACTACGCGAGTCGGATCGAAGAATCTCACTCGCCCGCTCGGGCACAAATCATGCGTCAAGCTTACGCCGGTTTGTTATGGACAAAACAGTTTTATCATTACGTCGTAACGACCTGGCTAAAGGGCGACGCAACCGGCCCGAAGGTAGATAAGGCGCGTCAATCCGGTCGTAATTCCGATTGGAAGCACCTGTTCAACCGCGACATCATTTCAATGCCAGATAAGTGGGAGTATCCTTGGTACGCGGCTTGGGATAGCGCGTTTCACATGGTCCCTTTTTCACATCTGGATATTAAGTTTGCGAAGGAACAGTTGATTCTGTTTTTACGCGAATGGTACATGCATCCGAACGGCCAAATTCCGGCGTACGAATGGCAGCTTTCAGACGTCAATCCGCCCGTTCACGCTTGGAGTGTATGGCAGGTCTATAAAAACACGGGACCGGTTCATCAACGGGATAAGGTCTTTCTTGCTCGCTGTTTTCAAAAACTGACCGTGAATTTTACATGGTGGGTCAATCGCAAAGACCCGCAAGGTCGCAACATCTTCGCCGGCGGTTTTCTGGGCCTCGATAATATTGGCGTGTTTGACCGCAGCAAGCCACTCCCCGGTGGATATCTTGAACAAGCAGATGGTACCGCGTGGATGGCATTTTATTGCGGTGCAATGCTGCGTATTGCGCTCGAGTTGGCCGATGACAATCCGGCCTACGGGGACATGGCAAGCAAGTTCTTTGAGCACTATGTCGCTATCGCCGAAGCCATGAATTCGCTTGACGGCTCGGGACTGTGGGATGAAACTGATGGGTTCTACTACGATCATCTGTTCGTCGACAAAAAGTCGATTCCGATGCGAGTTCGCTCCCTCGTCGGATTGATACCTTTGTTAACAGGCGTGATCATTGATGACGCTGTCATCAGTAAGTTGACTGGTTTTCAGAATCGTACGGCATGGTTTCTTGCCAATCGCTCATCTGATTTGTCGAAACACATGACATACATGGAGAGCAGCGAAAGTACTGCTGATCCAGTCATGAAAGGCCGACCAAAGCGCAAGTTTCTGGCGATCCCGTCGGAAGATCGATTTCGCAAGCTCGTCTCGGTCATGCTCGATGAGAAAGAGTTTCTTTCGCCTTATGGCATTCGTAGCATGTCCGCCATCCACAAGGAAAAGCCGTTCGTCTTCGACTTCGGTGGTCAACGCAACGAAGTTCGATATGTTCCCGGCGAAAGTGATAGCGGCTTGTTCGGTGGTAATAGTAATTGGCGTGGTCCGATTTGGTTCCCAATTAACTATTTACTTGTCCAATCGCTGAAGCGTTACTACACATTTTATGGCGATGATTTTAAAGTCGAGTGCCCGACGGGATCAGGAACAATGATGAACCTGTTGCAAGTTGCGGAAGAACTTGAACGCCGACTCATATCGATCTTCGAGCCAGACGAATCAGGGAAACGCCCAGCACACGGTGACTATGCTCGCTATGCCGAAGACCCATATTGGAAAGACTTAATCTTGTTTTACGAGTACTTCAACGGTGACACTGGCGAGGGACTTGGAGCGAGTCACCAAACCGGTTGGACTGCGTTGGTCGCGACCATCTTACAAAGCCAAGGCAAGAAAGCGAAACAGAATGAGCAAGTCGATCGATTGCGAACAACCTAATGGCTTGCTCCGCTATGTTGTTTTGCATCATCGCCCTTTTTCGGCTGGAGTTGTTCACTTCGATTGGATGTTTGAAAATGGCGAATCGCTGTTAACGTGGGCAACCGATTCGTTACCAAGCAGAACGTCAGCGAGCACCGTGCCAGCGAACAAATTGCCTGATCATCGGGCAGTTTATTTAACTTATGAAGGTCCGCTGAGCGACAATCGTGGCGACGTCTCGCAGGTCGAAAAAGGCTATTGTAAAGCAATCTGTATTCAAGCAGATCACTGCAAGTTTGAACTTACCGGTGATCTAGCAGGAACGTTATCGTTTAAGCGAAATCAGCGAGGAGTTGACGCCACATGGACTTGGTCTTTTCGACCAACTCGTGCCGATGCAAGTTGATAAATAGGGCTCCGTGGGCGATATGCTTGCCACGCCTGAGGCCCCGTGTGCCCGGATAGTTCGACTTTGCCTTCGTGCAGCGACACTGATTCGATGATCACCGGCGTTGTCACGTAACGAGGATGCTCACTGGGAACGGTGACCAGTGCAACCGGTCCAGTTTCATCGATATCCCAAACAACTTCCACATTGCTTTTCTTCGCCTCAGCGGAAATGCCACGTAAGAACCGTTGAATTGGCAACGGCAAAGAACCCGCGCGTAGGTGCTCGATCCTAACCGCAAGCACGTTGGCCTTGTCGGTTAGCTTCACTTTCATCACCAATGAAATGACAGTATCGATATGCGAGTTCTTAAAACGCACCGCAGCTAATACATGATCGTTCTCGATCACAATCCGAGGCTCCTCCGCACCCACGGGAAGCATCTTTGGAAATTCGATCGGCAGTTGTTGAGTCAACCAAGCGTTGATTTGTTCTGCGGTAAATGTCGCCTGCCATGACCCAGGCTGCGCCGCTGAATCCTGAAGCTTTTCGACATCCTGCTTCATCGTTTCATTCATCTCAGCCAAGTCGGCCCGTTTAAGTTGAGTCGCTTTGGCATAAAATTCAGGAACTTGCCGCGATTGCCGCAAAGCCCACCAAGCGAAGCTGCCACCGCCTATTGCGAGCAGTAATAGCAGCGTGACTGCTCGTTTTAGCCAACGTTTCATGCGTCTTCCCAAAAAGTTCGGACACTAGTTTACTACTTTGACAGTGCCACTTTTGAACCGGAATACCGTTTTTCGCAGTGATTCGTAGTTTCGTGAGCGGCAATGCGCTAACGGGCCGTTGTTATAGTGGGTTTCCATCGTTTTAGTGAGCCGATGGCGCTAGCCACGGGCCGTCAACGGTAAGCGTCCTGCTGTAGGGCCCGAC